>JBJOHF010000058.1:0-11661 GCA_046047855.1 Pseudomonadota bacterium
AGTACATGCTCACCGTCTTGAAGGCCGAGCGCCTCGAGGTCCACCTCCGGATCTTCCCAAATCTGAGGGTAGACAAGATGGTTGAACAAGGATGCGAAAAGACGGTCTGACAGCCGCAGACCCTGCTCAGAGGGGGAATTACCAAGAACGGCATCGACCGCGATGGAGTTGGTTGCCATGATTTCTGAGAGCCTCCCGCTGGTTCTGTTTTTGAAATATTTCAGAAATATTGAACGATCAACATGACAGTTCAGTGACGAGTGCAGGGATCAAGCGGTGTCGCATCCCCTTGTTACCATGAGGTGGTGCAAATGGCGGGGTTGATCACATGACCACTCTTTACAGTCGGGCTGTTGCAAGCCTGCTGGCTGCGCTGATTGGGCTGACCGTCCAGACGGCCGCTCAAGGCACGGTGCCCAAGCCAATGGTGATACTCATCGGCATTGATGGCTTTCGGTCCGACTACCTGGCGCGTGGCCATGCACCAAACCTTCAGCGACTGGCGGCAGGCGGTGCTCGGGTCGAGGAGCTCACGCCTGTCTTTCCTTCCGTGACCTTTCCCAACCATGTGAGCATCGTGACCGGCCGATACCCGGGGCATCACGGCATTTTGAACAACGCCATGGTCGACCCCACGATCACCCATCAAGTCTTCCGCCTCCGAGATCGCACAGCCGTCACAAATCCGGCCTGGTGGTCAGAGGCAGAGCCCATCTGGGTTACCGCCAGCAGGCAGGGGCGCATCAGCTCAACCCTGTTCTGGCCCGGGTCTGAGGTACTGATCAACGGCATCCAGCCCAGAGACTGGCTGCCCTACCAGCACGACCTCAGCTCAAGGGAGCGTGCAGAGCGGCTGCTCACCTGGCTGACCGATATTCGTCCAGATCGGCCGCAGGCCGACTTCGCCACGCTCTATTTCTCAGACGTCGACTCCGAGGGGCACGCCCATGGGCCCGACAGCATGCAGGTCAATCAGGCGATTGAACGGGTGGATGCCGCCATCGGACTGCTGATCAACGGGTTACGAGATGCAGGCCTCTGGGAAAACACCACACTCGTGATTGTCTCGGACCACGGCATGAGCCATGTGCCCTTGGGCCAGACCATCGATGGGGCATTGCTGCTTCAGAATCTCCCCAATGCGCTCTGGGAATGGACAGGGCCGGCGCCCGCATTGCGCCTGGGTGGTGAATCGCAAGAGGCCGTTCTGATCGCTCTCTCCAGAGAGCCAAACCTGCAATGTTGGCCCAAGGCCCTCGCGCCAAAGCGGCTCGGTCCACTTGAACACCGACGCGTTCCGGATGTCGTTTGTCTGGCCAGGCTGGGATGGTCTCTCAGTGATCGACGGCTGAGCTTTCCCATCCCGGGACAGCATGGATTTGACCCTGATCACCCAGAGATGCAGGGGTTCCTGATTGCCCACGGGCCAGCCATCAAGCCGGTGTCCATGGGGCGCGTGCCCAATCGAGAGGTCTACCTTCTGCTTTGTCGGCTACTGGGAATTGAGGCTGCTGCGCATGATGCTAGCGGGGTGCTCGCCGAACAAATGCTGCGGTAATTTCAGGCCCCGGCTGCTTCACAAATCTGTCATCTCCCCACTCCAGAATCCCAGGAACCCGCTCAACCCCCATGCCAGGAGTTCATTTCATGCGCCGCCTACTGACCCTCACGCTCGCTCCGTTATTACTTGCCACCTCCTCAATGACCCTTGCCATGGATGCCCGGTTTAAGGACTCCAATGGCGACCTCGTGGCCGATGCCCCCACGAACCCCAAAGATTGGGTCGATCCCGCCACGCTGGTTTTCGCATACACCCCGGTGGAAGACCCCGCTGTCTATGCCAAGGTCTGGGATGGCTTTATCAAACATATGGAAAAAACGACCGGCAAGAAGGTTCAGTTCTTCCCAGTACAGTCCAACGCGGCTCAGTTAGAGGCCATGCGTGCAGGCCGCCTCCACGTGGCGGGCTTTAATACTGGATCAAATCCGCTGGCGGTAAATTGTGCAGGCTTTGTGCCATTTGCGATGATGGCGAGCGCCGACAACTCGTTTGGCTACGAGATGGAGATCATCACTCACCCAACAAGCGGTATCAACAAGGTGGAAGACATCAAGGGCAAGCGCATGGCGTTTACGTCAGAGACCTCCAACTCTGGATACAAGGCGCCCTCGGCCCTACTGAAGTCCGAGTTCAAGATGGAAGCGGGAAAGGACTTCACCCCAGCCTTCTCGGGCAAACACGACAACTCCATTCTCGGGGTGGCCAACAAGGACTATGATGCCGCAGCCATTGCGAACTCTGTACTCAAGCGGATGATTGCCAGAGACGTCGTCAAGCCTACACAGATCAAGACCATCTACAAATCGCAGACGTTTCCCACCACTGGGTATGGTCATGTCTACAACCTCAAGCCCGAGTTGGCTCAGAAGGTGAAAGACGCTTTCTTTAGCTTTCCATGGGCGGGCTCCGATCTGCAGAAGGAGTTTGAGAAGTCGGGTGAGGCCAAGTTCATTCCCATCACCTACAAGCAGCACTGGGATGTGGTTCGCAAGATCGACACCGCCATGGATGTGAAGTACACCTGTAAGTGATCCCGCAGCACCATCCGAGGTCGAAGGTTTTCGGAGCGGCCTCGGATGCTTGAAATACGGGATCTAACAAAGCGTTACGCCCGCGGTGATCTGGCGCTTTCTGGGGTGAACCTAACGGTTCGCCCAGGAGAGATTGTGGCGTTGATTGGGCCATCGGGCGCGGGAAAGTCAACTCTCATTCGATGCGTTAACCGCCTGGTCGAACCGAGCAGCGGACAGATCGTGCTCAATGGCCTCGACATCACGCGAGCACCGGCCAAGCACCTTCACACCGTTCGGCGCAGCATCGGCATGATTTTTCAAGAGTTTGCGCTGGTCGAGCGTCTGACCGTCATGGAGAACGTGCTTTCAGGGCGGCTTGGCTATGTCTCGTTCTGGCGATCACTCCTTCGACGCTTCTCGGCAGAGGATGTCTCGCAGGCCCTGTCTCTCCTGGATCGGGTCGGCCTTTCCGAACACATTGACAAGCGCGCTGACCAACTCTCGGGTGGTCAGCGACAACGAGTGGGAATTGCGCGCGCCTTGCAGCAAACCCCGAGCCTACTCCTTGTCGATGAGCCCACGGCCAGCCTCGATCCAAAGACCTCGCGGCAGATTATGCGACTCATTGTTGAGATCTGTGAGGAGCGGAAACTTCCGAGCATCATCAATATTCATGATGTGCCCTTGGCGACCTCATTCGCATCCAGGATTGTTGGACTGAAGGCCGGAGAGAAGGTCTATGACGGCCCTCCGGAGGGATTGAGCGCATCGGTGCTCAGCGACATCTATGGTCAGGAAGATTGGCGCCATATGGCCGAGGGCACAGACAACTGATGCCGCTCGTCTGCAGCCCGATGGGCGCCTCCTCATCAAGGCCCACAACAACCTGGCGACGGCCGCCACTCTTCTCCCACGCCTGGCAAAAGTGGCTGACCCTATTGGCTGTAATCACCTATCTGATCTGGGCAACAGACTCGGTGAATGTGAATTGGGAGCGGGTGTCCGAGGGCCTTAGCAGAGCAGTGAGGTTTCTCGAAGGCTTCATGAGGCCAGACTTCACATCACGAGGTGCGGACATCTGGATTGGGCTTCAGGAAAGCCTCACGATGACGGTGACGTCTACTGTGGCAGGAGTGCTGCTCTCGATCCCGTTTGGGCTCGGGGCGGCTCGAAATATTGCGCCAGCACCGGTCTACTTTTTCTGCAGAGGCGTCATTGCATTCTCCCGAACCTTCCAAGAGGTTCTCATCGCCATTTTCTTTGTGGCCCTCTTCGGCTTTGGAACCTTCGCAGGCTTCCTCACCCTCACCCTCTCCACGATCGGCTTTCTAGGAAAGTTGCTGGCCGAAGACATCGAGGAGATCGATGCCGCTCCCCTCGAGGCCATTCGATCCACCGGTGCCGGCTGGTGGCAGGTGGTCAACTATGCGGTTTGGCCTCAGATCTTCCCCCGGCTCGCTGGTCTCTCGGCCTACCGCTTTGACATCAACTTTCGAGAGTCGGCTGTGGTGGGAATTGTCGGAGCCGGCGGCATCGGTGGGACACTCAATACGGCGATGGATCGCTACGAGTACGACTCTGCCGCGGCTATTCTAATCATCATCATTCTCATTGTCCTGGCCACCGAGTACAGCTCGGGCTTCATTCGCCGGCGGATTCAGTAGGGCCAGGAGGCACGCCAATATGCCACTCATTCAGACACGGGAGGGCCTCGCCGCCTGGCGCCGAAGGACATCTCGACAGGAGTGGATCCGGTTCCTTTCCTATCTCCTGCTGACGGCTCTGGTCGTCTTCTGCTGGCAGGTCATGACCGAGCAGACCCTCTGGGGCTTTGTGTGGGATGCACCGCGTCAGGCCGCCGACATTGGTGCTCGGATGTGGCCACCGCGCTGGGAACTGCTCAACCGTCTCTGGCCACCCTTGATTGAAACCATTCACATTGCCACCCTCGGCACAGCCCTGGCCCTCGTCATTGCAGTACCCCTGGCCTTCTTGGCTGCGGGCAACACCACACCCAGCCGACGCTTTATCCAGCCCATTGCACTGCTGCTGATCGTGGCCTCACGTTCAATCAACTCCCTCATTTGGGGGCTTCTGCTGGTGACCATCGTTGGACCCGGCCCGCTGGCTGGCATCCTCGCCATCGCGTTGCGCTCCATTGGGTTCATTGGGAAGTTGCTCTATGAGGGCATTGAAGAGGTGAGCATCAAGCCCATCGAGGCACTTCAGGCCACAGGCGCATCTAAGCTGCAGGTCATTGACTATGGCGTGCTCCCGCAGGTCATGCCCACCCTCGTGGCCATCAGTCTCTTTCGCTGGGACATTAATATTCGGGAGTCGACGGTGCTGGGGCTGGTGGGTGCCGGCGGAATCGGGCTTCTGCTCGAGAGCGCCATGAGCCGGTTGGCATGGCCAGAGGTGACACTCATTCTGATGGCCATTTTGGTCACGGTTATTCTGAGCGAATGGGTCTCCGCCGCGGCAAGAAAGCGGCTTATCTAGGCAGAATGCCGTGCACAGTCTCCCTAACCAACTGAAATGGAGGGGTGCGAATAGACCCGTCCTTCGCTGCCTCGTCCCATCGCCGCAGCCGAATGGCCTGATCGGCCCCAGGCTTGCGCCGAAAATTCAAGGTCTCACTGTGTGTCATCGGCCCTCCCTGCCGAACCAGACTTCGAACGGAGTCCTCTGACAGCAGCGCAGCGTATTCTGGCTCCGTCGCGACCAGATAGCGTTTCGCATCGACATGAAGAGCGACCACCTGCGCCACAGTTGGCCCAAGAAGCCCCGCAAGCACCGCAGCGCCGACCCGCTCGTGCGGAACATCCGCATCATCGAATAGATGACCAACGTCATGAAAAAAGGCAGCCAATTGAAGAGTAGGGCCGACCTGTGCATCCTTTGCCAATAAGAAAGCCTGCCAGGCGTGGGCCAACTGATCCACGGGCTCCCCTGCATACTGCCGGTCGCCGCGGGCCTCATAGATCGAGAGTAGGTCGTCAAGCGATGTCATGGGTTTTCTCCAACAGGCCAGGCAAATCGGCCACTGTGTCGATAAGGTGATCGGGACGAGCCTCGACCAGTCGCTCTGCCACCCGGATTCGAACGGCCCGGCGGGCATCCCGATCCATGGCATCCCAGGCATCAGCAGTTAGACCAGCCTCATTCCCGCTGGCCAGAATACCGACCGTCATACAGCCTGCAAATCGCCCCTCTAGAAGCCCTGGGACGGTGTCATCTACCTTGACAACCGCCTGGGCTGGCCATGCCTGAAGGTCGATAAGCGTCTGATACATGCCGAGCGGTGTGGGACGCGTCACTGGAAGATCTCCAGCACACAGCAGGCTGTCTGGTTCGAAGCCCTGCTGGGCCACCAGTGGCAAGACCACCTCCATGATGGCGCGGCTGTAACCCGTTGTGGTGCCAATCTTGACGCCCCGATCCCTGAGCCATGCAATGGTGTCAAGCGCACCGGGAACTAGCGTCGCATGATGCCTCACCGCCTCGAGATTCATGGGAACAAAGACCTCGTAGAGCGCGTCGACATCGGCGTCCCCAAACGGGCGGCCGTGGTGATCTTCCCATTGCTGCCGCACGTGCGTGAGCTGTCCCAGCGCTTGTATGTGATCCCACTTTGGCAGGCCCATCGGCCCACGTGCATCCTCGATGCTAATTCTCACGCCATGCCTGTGGAAGAGCTCTACGAAGGCACCCATAGGGGCATGGCTCCCAAAATCAATGAGCGTCCCTGCCCAGTCAAAGACCACTGCCCTTAAGCGTTGCCGATCCATGTCTCAATGACCTCCTCTGCCAGTCCAAAAGCGGTACTTGCACCCGTTCCACTGGTGATAGTGACCACCCTAAGACTGGGATGCGGCGCTAGTACCAATGCATCATCGGTTCCCCCGACCGGATACCAGCCGAGCCACTGGGATGTGGGTACATAGCCCCCCAGGCACATGGTCTGTTCCATCTCCCGCAGGATGATGGCGTTGATGCCCGAGTCGATGAAGGGCAGCACGTCCTGGGCCGGATGGTGTGAGTCTCCCACCACCAGTGAACCGTCGAGCCCTTGCACCACAATCAGATGGATCCCAGCAGCCAGTGCCTCAGGCTGCTCTGCCTGAAGTCGGTCTAGCAGCGGCTGATGGGCACCAAGTCCTGTATAGCCAGCGTATCGAACAAGGCTGAGGTCTGACATCACGGCGCTCGGTAGCCTCGTCCTCACGACAGGGGAAAGCCGCATCATTTGCAATTGGGTCAGGCTCAGGCCGTGACCTGCCAAGTACGGGGCTGCCAATCCTGCGAGTTCGGTACCGGGACAGATTACGACGCGCTCAGCCTCAAAGGAGGCCTTGGCAGAGTTCACACGCCCACCATCAAGCTCGAGGGCCTCATGGCCAAAGCAGAAACGGACGCCAAGCTGGTCCCGAAGCCACATGGCGAGTAACGGAATTGCAGTCGTCGATTCCACCCGCAGCTCATGAGGGGAATACAGCCCTCCCCATGCATTCTCCGAGCGCAAGTAGGGCGCACGCTCTGAGAGCTCGCCCGCCGAATAAAGGCGGCAGCCTTCCCCCATGGCGGAGGCTGCAAAAGCCTCCAGCACCTGGCCGGCCTCGGGCCGCCTTGCCAGAACCCACAGGCCTGTTTGACAGACAGGAATCTTGGCTGCTGGTGCGACCTCCGACCAGATCTCTCGTGAACGGCGAGCCCTCTGCCAGGTCGTTCCCGCCCGCTGCCCTGTCACTGTCACAAAGCCAAAGTTTCGAATAGATGCACCCGTGCATCGATCGTTCTTCTCAAGCACGGTCACGGACATACCCCGAGATGCTGCTGCCCAGGCATGAGCCAGGCCGACGATACCGCTGCCGATCACCAAGAGATCTGAATGAACTCGTCTCATGCCAGCCTCCATCGCTGGGTCTGATGCAGAAGCAACCAGGAACAGGCCCCGAACAGCAATCGCCCAACGGAGGCCGTGAGAAAGATGAGTACGGCCATTGCCGCAGCGGGGGCCACATCACCAGCATCGTCCATATTCAACACGGCAACCGATGCCAGTTGCGTGGCGGGGCTATACAGGAAGACCACAGCTGAGACCGTGGTGAGCGCATTGACAAAAAAGTAGCCTGAGACCTCTAAAGTGGCTGGCAAACAGACAGGCAGGGTCACTCGGGAAAGGGTTCTCCAGAATGGCTGCCCAAGAGACTCGGAGACATACTCAAACTCCTTGTCGAGCTGGCGAAGGCTTGCAAGCATGGTGAGGTGTGCAGTTGAAAAAAAATGAGCCACCGTGCAAAAGATGAGGATCCAGATCGATCCATAGAGAAACCCGAGCGGCTGAGCCGGATGGTTGAAGAAGAGAATGTATCCCAGTCCCAGCACAAGCCCTGGGATGGCCATGGGCATGGTGGCCAATAGATTCGTCGCCTCACGGACAGGACTCGAAACCCCGGATTTCTCAACGATCCAGGCAGTCATAAAGGCCAGGCCACCACCAATCAGTGCAGTGCCGACTGCCATTTGAGTCGAGTTCCAATAGGTCTGCCAGCCACCACCATCCATGTCATCAAAGCGAAAGTTCTTTAGAGAGGGCTCCAAGTTGTAAGGCCAGTAAGTGGCGAAGGCCGCGAAAATTGCCATGCCGATCATTGCCAGGAATACCACACTGATCAGCCCACAGAACAGCGTCGCCATGAATGCCAGCAGGCGGCTCTGCGAGGGCGCTGCCAGAATAGCCCGTGCCGAAAGTGCAGCCGCCTGGCGGGCCCTCACATAGCGCTCAAGCCAGAATGCGGCCAATGCCGGCATCAGCAGAATCACGCCCACCACTGCACCCATCGAGAAATTCTGCTGGCCAATGACCTGCTTGTAGAGGTCGGTGGCCAGTACATTGGCCTGTCCACCGATCACCTTTGCAACGCCAAAATCGGTGATGACGAGGACAAACACCAGGATCAGTGACATCAGAAGTCCATAACGGGCCTGGGGTAGCGTCACCGTGCGAAAAACTCGCCATTCACTTGCTCCGAGGCTTCTTGCCGCCTCGGGCAGTCGTCCATCTCGCACAGTGAGACTGGCCATGAGGATCATGAGGGCATGGGGAAAAGTCCAAAGCACGGATCCCAGGAGAATCCCCAGTTCACCATAGATCGAAACGCCACCGAGCCAGGACTTGAGTACACCCTGATTGCCAAACCAGTAGACAAGGCTAATGGCCATGAGGAGCGACGGTGCCATCAGCGGAATCAGCGCCAGGCCTCGGAAAAGACCCTTACAGGGCATGCGGGTCATGCAGAGACAGTATGCAAAAAGAAAGGCCAAGACAGTCGTGACCAAGGATGACACCGCAGCAATCCATAGACTCCGAACGAGGGAATCTACAAGGCTTGGCGTCTGAAAGTAAGCTGCAAAGTAGGCAAGCCCAACAAAAGCTCCTTGCCCCTCAAAGACACTCCTGGCGAGCAGGGTCAGCACTGGGAGCAGGACAAATGTCATGCCCCCGATCAACAGCAGCAGCGCGATCCCCGTCTGCTGACTGCGGTCGGGAACGAATACTGTTAATGCGGGCATACAGGACCGACAGGATGAAGCGCATCATGGGGAACAGAGACCCCAATGGGGCCTCCAATCGTCCAGGGGCATCCGGTGTGGCCTGCATTTCGAAGGTCAACCCAAATGGGCTGCTGTAGATCCGGGCAGTCCAATTCGAGGCTCCAGAATGCTCCGCCGAATCGAATAGAACGTACCTGCCCATAGAGCGCTAGATGATCAACAGCTGGCTCGCCGGCCCCATTGAGAAGATCAAACCGCTCGGGGCGAACGGCCAGCATTACCTCCTCACCGTCATTCGCAGGAACAGGGCCTCTTGCTGGAACAGAGAATGGACCCACACGATAAACGCCATGGGTGTACAAGGCATGAACAAGGTTTGCACGGCCCACAAACTTGGCGGCGAAGATCGATTCCGGAGATCGATACAAGTCAACGGGTGAAGACTCCTGCTCAATGACGCCATCGGACATCAGCACCACACGATCCGCCATCGCAAGTGCCTCCTCTTGGTCATGCGTGACCATGATGGTTGGCACCCCAAGGCTGCGCTGAATATTGACAATCTCATGGCGCAGGCTCTCCCTCACCTTGGCATCAAGCGCCGATAACGGCTCATCCAATAAGAGAATGGCCGGCTCGGGTGCCAGTGCTCGGGCGAGCGCAACCCGTTGCTGTTGACCGCCTGAGAGTTGAGCTGGAAAACGGCCGCAAAGGTCGATGAGCCCGACCAGATCCAGCATCTCCCTGGCCCTTCGCTTGCGAGCAGAGGGGCTCAGATGCGTGAGGCCATAGGACACATTCTGTTCTGCAGTGAGATTAGGGAAGAGCGCATAGGATTGGAATACCACCCCGAAGCGACGGTCCTGCGCTGGACTCCGTGTAATGTCCTCGCCACGCAGAAGAATCTGCCCCTCATCAACAGTCTCGATGCCACAAAGAATTCTCAAGAGCGTGGTCTTGCCGCACCCAGATGGCCCGAGCAGGCAAACAAAATCGGCAGGCCCCAGCATCAGGGAGACCTGCCGAAGCACCTTGGATGAACCAAAGGCCTTCGAAAGACCTTTGGCCACAAGCATGATGCGAACCTCGTCCGATTAAGACTTCGCCTCAGCCTTTCCTTCGTAGCGACGACTCCATTCCTTCAGGATGCGCTCGCGGTCGGCTGCAGCCTTGGCAAAATCGTTCTTGATGAGCCGCTTCTCAAGATCAGCAGGGATGAACTCGAGTTTCTGCTGGACACCGGGTATGGCCACGACCGCAAAGTTCTTGGCATAAAGCTCATTGGCCTCACGAGTCACTGACCAGTCCGCAAGGGCCTTGGCAGCATCAAGCTTCTTGGTGGTTTTCATGATCCCCGTGGCTTCCATGTCCCAGCCGAGCCCTTCCTTGGGAAGGACCACATCAATGGGGGCGCCATCTCGCTTGGTTTTGTCGGCGCGGTACTCAAAGCTCAGACCCACCGCATACTCTCCCGCCCCGGCCTGTCGGCATGGCTTGCTGCCAGAGTGGGTGTAGACGCCAATGTTCTGATGGAGCTTATCCATATACTCCCAGGCCTTCTTCTCTCCCATCATCTGCATCCAGGCCGAAACCATGAGGTATCCGGTTCCCGAACTCGCCGGATGGGGCATGGTGATCTGCCCCTTGTATACAGGCTTGGTCAGATCAGCCCAAGAGGCTGGTTTCGGAAGCTTTTTGGCAGCGGCCTCTTTGGTGTTGAAGCAAATGGCAGACGACCAGACATCCATGCCAACCCAGGTGGGTGTGGGGCGGGCGTCTCTCATGGAAGCCTTGACCTGGTCCAGTCCCTTCGGAGCATAGCCCTGCAGCATGCCCTCCTTGTCGAGCAGCATGAGTGATGTGGCAGCCAAGCCCCAAACCACGTCGGCCTGGGGGTTCGCCTTTTCGGCAAGGAGCTTTGCAGTGATGATGCCGGTTGAGTCCCGAACCACCTTGAGTTCGATCGATGGGTTCTTGGCCTCGAAGGCCTGCTTGTAAGCCTGAATCTGATCGGCCTCGAGAGCCGTGTAGACCATCAGCTCGGTTTTGGACTGGGCAGCTGCACCAGCCATCCAGAGTGATGCGGATGCCGCCAGCGCGGCGGCCAATACGGCCCGACGGCCTTTGAAGGATGAGAGCATTTGAGACTCCGTGGATAAGTGAAAGGTTGGGAACTTCACAGCCTCAATATCGTCTCGTGCCCAAATGACACTCTGGCTTCACATTTCTTACGAAATATTTACAGTCGTACTCCGAGAACTTCCTCCCTTGCATCCAAGCATGTTGCCAGCCAGCCCCGCGCAGCGGCAGCGCTTCTTGGGCCTCAACCCACCAAGAAATACGCTAAGACCGGAGAGCCATTGGCAGGTTGAGCAAGAGGTTCTGCGGCTTGATTCGAAGACGGTTGTCCTCATCCATGGCAATCGCCATATAAACCGGCTTGCCAGCCACCCGCTGCAGCATGTCGGACGGATCTGCAAAGTCGAGTCGAAACAGCACCAACAGGCGACGCAACCGATCAGCATCCAT
>JBJOHF010000059.1:0-10813 GCA_046047855.1 Pseudomonadota bacterium
ATGGAAGTCATGCTCATGGCCGATGCGCTTCGCAGGGCCTCCGCAGCGCGAATCACGGCAGCCATTCCCTATTTTGGGTATGCACGACAAGACCGGAGGGTTCGCTCCGCACGTGTGCCGATCAGCGCGAAGGTGGTAGCCAATATGCTGCAGTCTGTGGGCGTAGACCGCGTGCTCACCATGGACTTGCACTCAGACCAGATCCAAGGCTTTTTCGACATCCCTGTAGACAACATTTACTCTGCGCCTATTCTGCTCGCAGATGTCTGGAAGCACGATTACCCGAACCCCATGGTGGTCTCACCCGATGTCGGTGGCGTGGTGCGCGCACGTGCGTTCGCCAAAGAGCTCGACACGGAGATGGCCATCATCGACAAACGGCGCCCCAAGGCCAATGTCTCAGAGGTCATGAACATCATTGGAGATGTATCTGGCCGCACCTGTCTCATCATGGACGACATGGTCGACACAGCAGGCACCCTCACCAAGGCGGCGGCAGCACTGAAGGCCAACGGTGCGACCCGCGTGCTCGCCTACTGCACACACCCTGTGCTTTCAGGCGGTGCGGTGCACCGAGTTGTGGACAGTGCCCTTGATGAGCTCGTGGTCACCGACACCATTCCCCTGAGTGCAGAGGCGCAGGCTTGCGGGCGCATCCGCGCCATCAGTTGCGCTGGCTTAATGGCTGAAACCATTATTCGCATCGCAAAATCCGACTCAGTCAGCTCCCTGTTTCTGGAGTAGCGTCCCTCGGTTATACTAGAAGGCTTTTCGGTCTTTGCTGGTCGCGGCAAGCCGAGAGACATTTCTTCTTTAACTTATTTTGCGGAGTGCGCTATGAAGTTTTCCACCACCAAAGTGGTTGCCACCCGCCGTTCGATTGAGGGGTCGAGTGCGAGCCGCCGCCTCCGTCGTAATGGCAAACTGCCTGGCATCGTTTATGGGGGTTCGTCCCCTGCCGTGTCCATTGAAATGGACCATAACCCCGTGCTCCTCGCGCTGAAGGTTGAGTCTTTTCACTCATCCATTCTGGAGCTTGAGCTCGACGGTAAGTCCGAGCAGGTTCTGCTGCGCGACTTCCAGATGCACGCATACAAGCAGCAAGTCCTGCACGTGGACTTTCAGCGCGTCGATGCCAATGCCGCACTCCACACCAAAGTCCCCTTGCACTTCGTTGGTCAAGAGCTCAGCCCAGCCGTCAAGCTCGAGGGTGCTCTCGTCAGCCACGTGATGAACGAGGTTGAAGTGAGCTGCCTGCCCAAGGATCTTCCTGAGTTCATTGAAGTCGACCTCTCCAAGCTCAGCGTGGGCCATTCGGTTCACATCAAGGATGTCAATATTCCTGCGGGTGTAACGCTCATCCTGCACGGTCAAGACAACCCCGTTGTGGCAACAGCCACAAAGGCGGGTGGTGCGGCCGGCGCAGCAGAAGACAAGCCCGCAGCCTAAGCCCTCTTGCCTGCGATGGCCCTATCGCTCATCGCAGGCCTGGGAAATCCAGGCCGAGAGTACGAGTCAACCCGCCACAATGTTGGGTTCTGGCTCATCGATCGGCTGTCCCACGCCGCCTCCCAACCGCTCAGCCTTCAGCCCAAGCTCTCTGGCCTCGCTTGTAAGGCTTCATCTGGGCCCGCGTCAGGCTGCTGGCTGCTCCAGCCGCAGACCTTCATGAATCACTCCGGCCGCTCGGTCAGCGCAGCGGCTCGGTTCTATCAAATTCCGCCAGAGTCCATCTTGGTTGTGCATGATGAGCTAGACCTTCCCCCCGGAGCCATTCGGCTCAAACAGGGCGGCGGACATGGTGGTCATAACGGTGTACGCGACATTGCAAGTGCGCTGGCGAGCCCAGCCTTCTGGCGGCTGAGAATCGGTATTGGACATCCGCGTAGCCTAGGGCTCGCACAAGATGTTGCCGATTTCGTGTTGCACCGTCCTCAGTCCGCAGAGCTGACTGCTATTGAATTGGCGCTTGATCGGTGTTGCCAAGTGCTGCCAGATCTCATTCAAGGGCGCTTTGATGTGGCCCAGCGTGCGCTTCATGCGCCCGCCCCTGTATCACCCTCCTAAGGAAAAGAGTCATGTCACTCCAGTGTGGAATCGTAGGACTGCCCAATGTGGGAAAGAGCACGCTCTTTAATGCCCTTACCAAGGCGGGCATCGCTGCAGAGAACTACCCGTTCTGCACCATTGAGCCCAACACAGGCATTGTGGAACTGCCCGATCCACGGCTTGGGCAGCTCGCCGAGATTGTTAAGCCTGAGCGCATCATGCCCGCCACAGTTGAATTCGTCGATATTGCCGGCCTTGTGGCCGGCGCAAGCAAGGGTGAGGGGCTCGGAAATCAATTTCTAGCGAACATCCGCGAGACGGATGCCATCGTTAACGTTGTTCGTTGCTTTGAGGACGAAAATGTCGTGCACGTAAACGGTCGGGTCGACCCGCTGGCAGATATTGAGACCATTCAGACCGAGCTGGCCCTGGCCGATCTCTCTGGGGTAGAGAAGCAGATGGTCAAGGTCCAGAAGCTCGCCCGATCCGGTGACAAAGAGGCCGCAAAATTGCTGAGCGTGCTCGAGAAATGTCAGACGCAGCTCGACCAGGCCCTGCCCATTCGAGCGCTCGATCTTGATGCCGAGGCGCTCAGCCTCATTCGCCCGTTCTTTTTCATCACGGCGAAGCCCGCAATGTATGTAGCAAACGTCTCTGATCGCGGATTCACCAATAACCCTCACCTCGATCGTCTCACCGATTTTGCGACACGCCAGGGGGCCCCTGTGGTCGCTATTTGCGCAGCCATCGAAGCCGAAATCGCCGATATGGCCGACGAGGATAAATTGGTCTTTCTGGCCGATATGGGTATGCAAGAACCGGGTCTCAACCGACTCATTCGCGCCGCGTTTGGCCTGCTCGGCTTGCAAACCTACTTCACGGCGGGGGTCAAAGAAGTACGGGCATGGACCGTGCGCGTCGGGGCCACCGCCCCTCAGGCCGCCGGCGTCATTCATACCGACTTCGAACGTGGATTTATTCGTGCTGAGGTGATCGGGTTCGACGACTACATCGCCTGCAAAGGCGAGCAAGGCGCGAAAGAGTCAGGAAAGATGCGCCTAGAGGGTAAGGAGTACATCGTCAAAGACGGCGATGTGATGCACTTCAGGTTCAACGTCTAACCTGAACAGGGGTTAGCTTAGGCTGGCCTTTATTTTCTTCAGGGCTGCGGACTCAATCTGGCGGATGCGCTCGGCAGACACCCCATATTCGTTCGCAAGGTCGTGCAAGGTTGGGCCCTTGCCTTCGTCATCACCCATCCAACGCGCCATCACAATGGCACGGCTTCTTTCATCTAGGCCTGCTAGCGCCTGACGCACGGAGGATTGGGCCAATGCGGTCTCCTGCGCAGCCTCAACCAACTCGGATGGATCTGCATGCTCTGCCGCCAGGGTTGCAATCGGTCCCATGACCTCATCGGTGTCGTCGGGACGGGTCTCTAGCGGGGTGTCTCCGCCCGCCAGACGCCGGTCCATTTCAAGCACTTCTTCAGGGCTTACGGAGAGCGACTCTGCAATTGAACGCGCCTGCTCCATCGTAACGCCTCGTTCGGCGCCCAGTGCGCGCTTGAGTGATTTGAGGTTGAAGAAGAGCTTGCGCTGGGCTTTGGTGGTGGCAACCTTCACCATTTGCCAATTTTTGAGGATGTAATCGTGGATTTCGGCCTTGATCCAGTGCAGCGCGTAGGAGACCAGCCGAACGCCTTGGGTCGGATCAAAGCGTTTAACCGCCTTCATCAAGCCCACATTGCCCTCTTGAATCAGATCCGCCTGCGGCAGCCCATAGCCGAGATACTGGCGCGAAACCGCAACCACCAAGCGCAGGTGTGAGAGCACCAACTCCTTGGCGGCTTCGAGGTCTTCCTGCGTGCGGTAGCGCAAGGCCAGCGTCTGCTCTCGCTCTGCGCTGAGCAGAGGCATCTGGTGCACCAGGCGCAGGTATCCGTCCAGGTTTGCACCTGGCGAGAGCTGGCTGAGAATCAGAGCCTGAGATGCGGTGGTCATGGGCGTTCTCCTTGGCAATATTTTAGCACTCACCTTCTTAGAGTGCTAAAACACAAAAAGTGCCGCAAATTTGTCCTACCATCAGCCCTTCATTCAAAAAGGCGCCCCCCCATGAAGTTTCGCTTCCCCATTGTCATCATTGATGAAGACTTCCGCTCCGAAAACACCTCTGGGCTGGGCGTGCGCGCCCTCGCTGAAGCGCTTGAGAAGGAAGGTATGGAGGTATTGGGGGTCACCAGTTACGGAGACCTTGCGCAGTTTGCCCAGCAGCAGTCGCGGGCCTCAGCCTTCGTCCTCTCGATCGACGACGAGGAGTTCGGCTCCGGTTCGCCCGATGAGGTCACCCATGCACTCAAGAACCTTCGCGCATTTGTGAGCGAGATTCGTTTTCGCAACGCTGAAATCCCCATCTATCTCTACGGCGAGACACGGACCTCTCGGCACATTCCGAATGACGTATTGCGTGAACTTCACGGCTTTATTCACATGTTTGAAGACACGCCAGAGTTCGTCGCCCGACACATCATCCGGGAAGCAAAGTCATACCTCGACTCTCTTGCACCCCCCTTTTTCCGCGCCCTGCTGCATTACGCCCAAGACGGTTCCTACTCCTGGCATTGCCCAGGCCACTCCGGGGGCGTGGCTTTTCTCAAGTCACCCGTAGGACAGATGTTCCATCAGTTCTTTGGCGAGAACATGCTGCGCGCTGACGTCTGCAATGCGGTAGACGAGCTTGGCCAACTGCTGGATCACACGGGCCCTGTTGCTGCCTCCGAACGCAACGCTGCACGGATCTGCAGCGCAGACCACTGCTTCTTCGTCACCAATGGCACATCCACCTCCAATAAGGTGGTCTGGCATGCCTCTGTTGCACCGGGCGACATCGTGGTGGTCGACCGCAACTGCCATAAGAGTGTGCTGCATGCCATCACGATGACGGGGGCCATTCCAGTCTTTCTTATGCCCACCCGAAATCATCTGGGCATTATTGGGCCCATTCCCCTGAGTGAGTTTCAGCCTGAGGCCATTGAAGCGAAGATCATGGCTAACCCGTTTGCCCGTGAGTCCTGGGAGAAAGCCAAGGCCAAAGGCGTTGCAAAGCCACGGATTCTCACCATTACGCAGAGCACCTACGACGGTGTGCTCTACAACGTTGAAATGATCAAAGACGTACTGGGTGACACCATAGACACCCTGCACTTTGACGAGGCCTGGCTGCCTCACGCCACCTTCCACGACTTCTACAAGAACATGCATGCGATCGGTCGTGACCGCCCTCGGCCACACGACCCCATCATCTTCTCCACGCAATCGACCCACAAGCTGCTCGCGGGCCTGTCACAGGCCTCGCAGATTCTGGTGCAAGAATCCGAGACACGAAAGCTCGATCGGGACCTATTCAATGAGGCCTATCTCATGCACACTTCAACCAGTCCGCAATACGCCATCATCGCCTCGCTCGACGTGGCTGCGGCCATGATGGAGCCACCTGGTGGGACTGCCTTGGTCGAGGAGAGCATTGTTGAGGCCCTGGACTTCCGACGCGCTATGCGCAAAGTCGAGGCCGAGTTTGGAGACCAGGACTGGTGGTTTAAGGTCTGGGGGCCGGAGGAATTCCAGGCTGACAGCGACGGCATGGCACACCGCGAGCAGTGGGAGCTCAAGCCCAACGACGAATGGCATGGATTCGGACCACTCGAGCCTGGCTTCAACATGCTCGACCCGATCAAATCGACCGTGGTCACGCCTGGTCTCAATATTCGCGGGGAGTTTGCCGAGCGTGGCATTCCTGCCTCAGTGGTGGCGAAGTACCTGGCCGAGCATGGCGTGATCATCGAGAAGACCGGCCTTTATTCGTTCTTCATTATGTTCACCATCGGCATCACCAAGGGACGCTGGAACACCATGCTAACTGCATTACAGCAGTTTAAGGACGACTACGACAAGAACCAGCCCATGTGGCGTGTCATTCCCGAGTTCTGTGCGAAGTTTCCCCAGTACGAGCGTGTGGGACTGCGTGACCTCTGCCAACAGCTGCATGAGTCCTACAAGGCCCACGATATTGCGCGGCTTACGACCGAGATGTACACCTCGAACATGGAGCCCGCCATGAAGCCGGCCAAGGCCTTCTCATGTGTAGCCCACCGTATGACCGAGCGGGTGGCCATTGACCACCTCGAGGGGCGGATCACAACCAGTCTGCTTACCCCCTATCCTCCTGGCATCCCACTGCTCATTCCGGGCGAGCGGTTTAACAAGACCATCGTGGGATACCTGCAGTTCGCGCGCGACTTTAACGCCAAATTCCCGGGATTTGAGGCCGATATCCACGGACTCGTGGTTCAAGAGGGTGAATCTGGGCTGGAGTATTTCGTCGACTGCGTGGGCAGCGAACAGCCTTAAGCGATTGCCGCACTCAGGCGCTCACGAGCGCTTGAGCAAAGCTGTTTGGATCAAAGGGCTGAAGGTCCCCCACCTGCTCGCCAACGCCTATATAGGGGACGGCAATCGGCTGCTGCTGAGCTAGCGCAAGCAGCATGCCGCCCTTTGCCGTGCCGTCTAGCTTGGTCACCACGAGGCCTGTGAGGCCCAAGGCCTCATGAAAGGCTTTTACTTGCGCAAGTGCGTTCTGACCATTCCCTCCATCGACAACCAGCCAAATCTCGTGGGGGGCGCCGCTCTGCGCCTTAGCCATGACGCGCTTGATTTTCTTGAGCTCCTCCATGAGGTGCAGCTGCGTGGGTAATCGCCCCGCGGTGTCCACCAGGACCACAGAGGCCCCGCGCGCCTGACCAGCCTTGATGGCATCAAAAGCCACTGCCGAGGGGTCTGCCCCCTGTTGGGAGACGACCTCGACGAGGCTGCGCTCCCCCCATGCCAATAGCTGCTCACGCGCAGCGGCTCGAAACGTGTCCCCCGCCGCAAGCAAAACCTTGCGGCCCTCCGCCTGGAACTGATTCGCCAGCTTGCCAATGGTTGTGGTTTTGCCTGCTCCATTCACGCCGACCATCATGATGACCCGGGGCATTCCGTCTAGGTCTTGCTCAACAGGCAAAGGACCGGGCACCAGCCGAGTGAGGCGATCCGCCAAGAGACTCGACAGCCTCTGCGAAAGTGCAGCCGCGTCACCCTCCGCAACCGGATCCCGTTTCAGTGAGGCTCGCAGCTCTGACACAATCTCTTGAGCGACCCGACCGCCCGCATCGGCCAGGATCAGCGCGGACTCGACCTCCTCGAACCAGGCCTCGTCCAGTACAGGCCGACCCATGAGACGGGCGAGGCGGTCCCTTGTCTTCGCGAGCCCTGACTTCAACGCAGAAATGCCCAATACGTTCTTAATGCCCAGCATGCCTAGAATTCCTCTCGTGCCTCGCTCATGTAAGGTACAACACCAAACATTGTAGAGGGGGGAGGTCTTGGGTCAGGTTCGAATCATTGCAGGCCAGTGGAGGCGTAGGCAGATCCCTGTACCCGATCGCCTGGGGCTTCGTCCAACCCCGGACCGTGTGCGAGAGACGCTGTTCAACTGGCTTGAGCACCTGCTCGATCGAAACTGGTCAGAGACTCACGTGCTTGACGTCTTTGCTGGCACCGGTGCACTCGGGTTTGAGGCGGGGTCCCGTGGGGCGCGCCAGGTCACGCTTGTTGATCAGGATCGCAGTGCCTGCATGGATATGCAGCGCTTGGCGGTCACCCTTCGGGCAGACCCCCAGCAGATGCGAGTGGTCCAGGCCGATGGCATCAGCCAGCTCGAGCGAAGCGCCGAGGCGAGCCTAGACCTTATTTTCCTTGACCCTCCCTTTCGCCAGGGTCTGATTGAGCGAGCGCTGGGGCCTGCGGCGCGAGCCCTTCGCCCCGGGGGCCTTGTTTATATCGAGTCTGAACGTCCTGTCGAACACTGGGTGGAGACACTCGCGCCCCATTCCCCTGCCCGAGGCCTTGTGCCCATGAGAAGCCTGAAGGCGGGACAGGTGATGGTGGGCTTGTTATGCTCGGAAAAAGTGATAGCCGCGGAGAGCGGAGACAGGGAGGTGCTATGACCACAACCGCCATTTACCCAGGCACATTCGACCCCATGACCCGGGGCCATGAAGACCTCGTTCGCCGAGCGGCCAAACTCTTTGATCGACTGGTCGTCGGCGTTGCAGACAGCCGCTCCAAGCGACCCTTCTTCACACTGACTGAGCGAGTGGAGATTGCACGCGAAGTGCTAGGGCATTATCCCAATGTCGAGATTCATGGGTTTCATGGGTTGTTGAAGGATTTTGTCCGCAGCCAGGAGGCGAAGGTGATCATTCGCGGTCTGCGCGCCGTATCGGACTTTGAGTATGAGTTTCAAATGGCCGGCATGAACCGTTATCTCATGCCCGATGTGGAGACCATGTTCTTAACCCCCTCAGATCAATACCAGTTTATTTCTGGATCTATCGTGCGGGAAATTGCGCAGCTTGGTGGCGATGTCAGTAAGTTCGTATTTCCATCAGTTGAGGAATGGCTCAGCCGCAAGCTAGAACAGCAAGGCAAAGAGGTTGGCCTCTAGGCGCACATGTCTCTGATTATCTCGGCTGAATGCATCAACTGTGATGTCTGCGAACCCGTCTGCCCCAATCAGGCGATCTCGATGGGTGCCGACTATTACGTCATTCACCCTGCGCTCTGCACGGAATGTGTTGGGCATTTTGATGAACCCCAGTGCCAGGTTGTCTGTCCGGTAGAGGGCTGCATCAGTCCTGATCCAGACCATCCAGAGAGCCTAGATGCCTTGCAGGCCAAATCCGAGCGACTTAAAGCAGCCCAGCAACCGTGAGATAGTGGTCCGCCAGAAGCGCCGCAAAGATCCAGGTGAGATACCAGATGGAGAACTTAAAGGTCTTTCGCGCAAGGGTCTCGCTATAGGCTTTGTGAAGCTGCCAGGCCAGCTGACAAAATCGAAGACCCAGGCCCACCGCCAACACCAGGTAGAACCATCCGGTCATGCCCATCGCAGTCGGAAGTGTGCTGACAGCAAGCAACAAGTAGCTATACAGAAGGATGTGCAGACGCGTGAACTCAGATCCATGGGTGACGGGAAGCATGGGGAGGCCGGAGCGCGCGTAATCGTCGACGCGATAGAGTGCCAAGGCCCAGAAATGTGGTGGGGTCCAGACGAAAATGATCAGAAACAGCACCCAAGGCTCGGCGGGCATGCTGTTGGTCACAGCGGCCCAGCCCAGCACGGGTGGCATTGCACCCGATGCACCACCGATGACGATGTTCTGCGGCGTGAGCGGCTTGAGAATGAGGGTGTAGATCACTGCATAGCCGACAAAAGTAGCCAAGGTGAGCCAAGCCGTGAGGGCGTTTACCCCCCAAAAGAGCACCGCCATGCCAAGCCCACCGATGAGCAGCGAAAAAAACACCGTCTGAGGGACCGTGAGCTGGCCTGAGGGCAGGGGGCGCCAGGCCGTGCGCGCCATTTTTGCATCGATGTGGGACTCGACCAGGCAGTTCATAGCAGCGGCTGCGCCAGAGACCAAGGCGATGCCCAAGGTTCCGAGAATGAGCGGCTGCCAGGGCACCAGGCCGTCAACCGAGAGGAGCATGCCAATAACCGCACAGAACACGATCAGCATGTTCACGCGAGGCTTGGTCAGTGAGATGTACTGCCGCACAGGGCTCAGAGTGGTCACAGCGCCTTCCTAGCCAATCCGTGAAGCCTTTAGGAGGCGAATGAGATCTTTTTTGATCTTCGCGGGATCCGTATCGGCTGAGAAGTGCATCATGAGATGACCTTGGGGGTCTATGAGCCACAGACCCTTTGCTGCTTGTTCGCTTCTGTCTGCGGGCAGGCGACTCACCCAAGTGCTCAGCGGGTCCGTCGCAGCACGCAGTACCCAGGTACCCTCAAGGCCTTGAGGCAATGCAGGCAAAGGTCCGACTGACGCATCTGCTGGCACGCGAATGAAGACCCGCTCAACACGATCTCGGTCACGACCGGTCGTGAGCCGAATCTGCCGCATCTCAAGCAGTGCGTCGAGGCAGTCCTGCGCACAGGCCGATGGGCCCACCCAGACCATGAGCCAACGGCCCCGAAAGTCGCCGAGGGTGGCGGACTGGCCCTGAGCAAGCAATGCGCCGGAAGTAGCCGAGGCCTCTGGCTTCCGAGCCCGCTGAGCGAGCACATCGAGGAATCCAGACTCCGCCGCGGGGCGTACGTCTATGGTAACCGCTGTGGCATGCACCTCCGCGGGCGGAAGGATCAGAGTCCCGCTGTTGGTTCTCGCGTCGGGAGGAGCAAAATAATAAAAGTAATAAGAGGCGAGGACCGGGGCCAAACAGACTGCAATGACCAAGATCAGCGCGAGGCGGCTCTTGGACCGTCGAACGGATGGAAGCGCCGCTGTAGAGGGGTTCACGTCATTTGTCATGCTTGTGCCTCGGGGCGGGAGAGACGCCACGCAAAGAAGAGGGCAACGCCGCAGAACAGCAGCCATTGCAAGGCGTAGCCGACGTGTTTGTCGACTGCATCGTCAGGTGGCTTGGGGAGATGTCTGGTGAGTCCATCCATGGAACCCGAAGTCTGCCAGAAGACGAGCGGCCATACCCAGACGCGCGCTCCTGCTATCTCGGGGCTTCGCGTGCGCCCCCAATCGTCTAGCCGCTTCCAATCCAGATTCGTCCAGAGCGCGCTTGTCGGATCGGCATCTGCGCCGAGTGCGAGTCTCTGCATGAGATCTGCATAGGCCACGGCCTCGAGCTGCACCGGGTCACGAGTCGCGGGA
>JBJOHF010000060.1:0-12592 GCA_046047855.1 Pseudomonadota bacterium
CTGGTTGAATGCAAGGTTAATTGCTCTTGGGCTTGCTGGTGTCCAAACCCCGGGTTGGCCCGATCGGGCGATTTTGCTCGATGAGATTGCCATGGCTATCTACGGCCGAGCCGGGCAAGAAGGAAGTAATCTTCACCTCTTTCTTGCAGTCCTTCATGCAGGCCACGTTCTTCACATCGGGCTTGCCTTTAATGTCCCACAGCCCATGGTTTGTGGTCATGCCGTTCCGGTTGGGCATTTTCGCCTGTACGTCAGCGATGTTCTTGTCCGACAGCACAAAGTCTGCGGGAAGAATATCGCCCATATGCAGGATGTAGGCAACCACCGAGTAGACCTCTTCGGTGCTCAGCGACTTGGGGCTCGTCCATGGCATCGCACGATTGATGTAGTCCCACAGTGTGGAAACCGTTGCCACCTTCATGAGCGTTGTACGCTGAGGATAGTCTAGGCGCTTGAGGTTGGCCACCTTTCCGGTCTTGATGTCCTCAAGCGATGTACCCCCGACAATCGGCGTGAATACCTCACCGCTCTCGCCGAAAATACCATGGCAAGACGCGCACTGGGCTTCCCAGACATCCTGTCCCTTGGCCACGGAGCCCGACCCGGCGGGTAGCCCTTTGAAGTCGGGACGCACATCGATGTCCCAAGCCTTCACCTCAGCAGGCGTGGCCGTGCGCCCAATGCCAGAGAACTTGCTGGCAGGAGCCGCCTGAACCGCCCCAACAGCCAGGAGGCTTGCCGCGACGACAAAAGATTTAGCTAACTTGAACATTGCTCACCTCCCCGGTCTCAGCCACTTTCCAGGACTGGATCATGTTGTTGTGATAAATCGAGCGGGTGCCACGCACCGCACGCAGCTGCTGAACGGTTGGCTGGACATACCCAGTCTCATCGATACAACGAGACTGCAGAATGGCCGGTGCGCCGTCCCAAACCCAGTCGATGTTGAAGCGGGTAAAGGCCTTCGTGAGCACGGGGCCCTCAAGGCGAGCCGTACGCCAGTTCTTGCCACCATCGACAGAGACGTCGACACGCTTGATGCGTCCGCGGCCCGACCAAGCCAGACCCGTGATGTTGTAGAAGCCTTTGTCCAGCAGAAGCTGCCCGCCCGATGGGCTGGTAATGACCGACTTGGCCTCTTGCATACCGCTGTACTGACGATGCGAGCCATCGGGCATGAGGTCAATGTAGTGCACGGCCTCGTCCTTGGTCGCCCAGCGCTGATCGCCTACCTCGATGCGACGGAGCCATTTGACCCATGAAACACCCTGAATACCGGGAACGACCAGACGCAACGGGTATCCGTTCTCAGGACGCAGCATCTCGCCGTTCATGCCGTAGGCCACGATCACGTCATCGAGCGCGCGATCCATTGCGATGGTCCGGGTCATCGAAGAACCGTCGGCACCCTCACCCAACACATACTTCCCGTTCTTCTTGTCGTAGCCTGCATCTTCGAGCAGCACCGAGAGCGGAACGCCCGTGAACTCTGAACATGAAACCATGCCGTGGGTGTACTGCACGGTCGGTACGGCCACGTTGCCCCATTCCATGGCAGTGTTTGCGCCGCACTCAATGAAGTGGATACGCGAGACACTGGGCAGACGCATGAGGTCGTCCATGGTGTAGACCTTGGGGTTCTTCACCAGGCCGTTGATCATGAGGCGATGCTTGGAAGGGTCGATGTCCCACCAACCTTGGTGATGACGCTCAAAATGCAGGCCGCTGGGCGTGATCATGCCGAAGGTGCCCTGCAAGGGGGTAAAGGCAACAGAGGCAGCCGAGACCCGAGTCAGACCGGGGCTCTCACGACGCTGTAGGCCCTTTTCGTACTGAGACGGAACCCCGTATCCATTCGCTGCGACCGGCATGCCCAGTCCCTTTGTATGGTCTGGCAAGGTAAGGATGTTGGGATCCCCCTGCCCTGTCACTGGGTTGGACGCGGCCGATGCCGCAGACGCGAGCGCAGCGCCCGCTGTAGCGGCGGAAGCCGCCAAAAACTTACGACGCATCTCAGCCGGCGTCTTGGCATCTTCCTTCGAAAGGAAGTTCTCAGGCGCCTTTACCAGACGCCCAAGGGTCTTTTGCAAACGAGTCAATTTAATCTCCCCAATCTAACCGCACTTGGAAACCCACACACACCAGAACCACACCACCTCTGAGGGTGACTTAGGAACGCTCTCCAGCCAACCGCACACACACCGAGCGGCATAAATCTGTTAACAACGGATCTGAAATTCGATAAAACACGAACGTACCCTCGCGCCGACGCGACAACACACCCGCGCGGTACAACAGGCTGAGGTGACGAGAAACATTCGGCTGTGGCAATTCCGTCAGCGCCACAACGTCCTGCACGCTGCGCTCTTCGTTGCAAACCGCCTGAATAATGCGAAGGCGCGCTGGCTCTGACAAAAGCGCAAAGTACTGGGCGGCTCGATCGAAGATGAAGGCAAGCTCATCTCGATCGTGGGCATCTGAGTCGACGATGCCAGCAGCCATGGAGCCCATTTGAGCTTCGTCCGCCTGCTGAATTGCAGAAAGTTTTGACATAAGGCGTGAAAATATTCCTATAGAAGCATATAGTCAAGAACGAGATGTGACGCGATGCACAAGCCCATTGACTGACCGATGCCTACTCACCCCCTCCTCTCCTCCCCAAGCGAATGGCTGAAGCTCCAAGGGCAAGCAAAGGCTTCTCGTGGGGCCCTCGTCCCTTTGGTGCTTGTCACGCTTGAGCACTGCCCGTACTGCAAGCTCCTCATCCGAGAGCAGCTCATTCCGAGAATGAAGGAGGGTCACCCTCAGCTTCGCGTCTTGGAATTTGACCTCTCTGACACAACCCCAATCGAAACGCGAGGCCCGCTCTCCAAGGTCAACGCCAAGCTATGGGCGCGGGAGCATCGTTTCAGACTGGCCCCCACCCTGGTTGCCGTAAACCCCGACCTCAAGCCAATAGGCGACCCCCTTCTGGGCTATAGTTCTCCTGACTTTTACAGCGCATATCTTGAGGACCTCATTCTGGCTGCGCAGGCGGCCTGGCGTCAGAATCTATGAGTTTCAATCCCGACCACCCAGATCGCGATAACCTGCACCAGGAGGTGCATGCACGCCCTCCCATAGCGCTCTGGCCCGACGAACGTGTGATCAGCCAGTCACTGCTCCTGAGTCGGCCCGGCGAGCGGGAGAGCCAGCGCGAGTGGATCGATGCAATCTGCAGGGCGCTTCGCATCATCCCCCATCCGCAGCACGGTCAATCTGTCCGTGTTGTCGAACTCAGCCCCGCCCCTGCACGCATCTTGCTCAAGTGGGAGCTGCACGGCGAATTCTGTGCCATCACGCTCTACTTTCAACAGGGCTTCGGCATTCACGAGACGTTTGCCGATACCCGTGCAGCCTGCTGGATGCGCCTGAGTGACCGGCTACACGAGATCGGTGTAAGGCCTTGGAGCGCTCAGGCAGGGCAAAGGATGAGTGCCATTGACCTCGTCATCCAGTCGGCGGCGTCTACAGACGATGCCGCGCGCATTGCTGCCCGCTTTGATGGCAACACCCTGATTGGCTCCACTATTCTGGCCTCTCAACGCGCGCAGGTCTGGACAGACTTTCAGACCGATGACGAGGGTTTCATTCGCTTTCTGGTGACGCACCAAGGCATGGGCTCCCGGCAGGCAGGGCGCGTTGCCCAGCGCATCATCGACATGGACACCTATCGCATGATGGCCATGCTCGCCTTCCCAAAGGCCAAGGCGCTCGGCGAGTCCTTGCGCCAAGCAGAACGTGAGCTAGCCCAGATTTCCGCGGATATGGCCGAGACGCTCCAAGCCGAGCGGACAGGCCAAGCCGACGTCTCTACAGACGAACGTTTGCTCAAGGGCGTCTCGAGCCTTGCTGCACGGGTCGAGCAGTGGGTCAGTGCACTTGGGCTTCGATTCACCGCGAGTGAGGCCTACAGCGAGCTCTCTCGGCGTGCCATCCAGGAGCTCCGTGAACAAGCGATACCGGGCGTGCAGACGCTTACCGAGTTCATGGACAGACGATTTGAGCCTGCCATGCGAACCTGCCAATGGACGCGCAGGCGCCTCAATGAACTCTCCGATCGAATCTCGCGAACGACCCAGATCCTTCGCACCCGCATCGAATTTATTAACGAGCGGCAAACACAGTCACTGCTCGCCAGCATGGACCGACGTGCAAAGCTTCAGTTGCGCCTCCAGCAGACCGTCGAGGGACTATCACTCGTGGTCCTGACCTATTACGGGGTGGGACTGGTCTCAGCAGTTGTCAAAGGGCTCAAGGACGTTGGGGTTCCACTCTCGCCAGAGATCATAGGCGCGCTCTCGGTCCCAATCATCGCTGGATCTCTGGCCCTGGGCATCCGCAGGGCCAGACGAAAACTCACGGGAGAAATGACTCCCGAACCCCCCAAGCATCCGTAAATTCAGCATCGGCAAAGTAGACCGAGCGCACCACCAAGCAACGCAGTTGCGCCCCTCTTGCTGCGCGAAGCCCATTCGGAGCATCTTCAACGGCCATACAGGCCTCAGGCTGCAGGCGGAGTCGGGCCAGCGCTTGTAAATAGGCCTCCGGGTGAGGCTTCTTGTCTGTGACGTCCTCACCACAGACTGTTAAGGCTGGCGGCGGAACGTCAAGCGGCTTGAGTGCGTGCGCATACAAAGCCTCAAAATTCGCACGACTGGTCGTGGTAACGACGGCCCAATCGATACCCGCGTGCACCAAAGCCTGGATAAACGCCACAACCCCAGGCCGAGGACTCACGAGACCACTGGCGACCCGCTCTGCATATCGCTTGTTCTTGAGGAGATGGGCGGACTTCAGGCGCTCTGCGCCCTCGCCCTCAAGCCACGCAGACTGGCCTAAGTGCTCCGCATAGACACGCATGCGCTCGAGCCCACCCGTTGTCTTGAGCAGCCATGCGTAGTCTTCATCTGACCAGACCCAGGGAATATCGAGCGACCTAAAGGCCTCATTGAAGGCCGGCAGATGGCCCTCCTGCTCGGTCTCTGCCAGCGTTCCATCCACATCGAATAGGACCGCCCTCAGGCCCGATGGCAGAAGGCTGATGAGCGATCGATCGGACTGAGACATCCTATTGAACGACCGCTGTCAGTTCACCCTTCGCATAGCGCACGGCCATGCCGTCCATAGGCGTCACGCGAATCTTTGAAGCCTGTCCTGCGCACCCAAAGGCCTCAAAACGCGCCTGGCAGATACCCTTCGCGGCCGCGGTTGCAACCTTAAAGAAGGCACGTGGATCGAACTCTTCGGGCTTTTCTGCCATGAGTTTGCGCATGGCGCCGGTCATAGCCAGACGAATATCGGTATCGATATTGACCTTGCGAACGCCATGCTTAATGCCCTCAACAATCTCCTCGACCGGCACACCATAGGTCTCCTTGATGTCACCACCGTACTTGCGGATGATCTCCAGCCACTCCTGCGGCACGCTCGAAGACCCATGCATCACGAGATGTGTATTGGGGATGCGCGCATGAATCTCCTTGATCCGACCAATGGCCAGCGTATCGCCCGTGGGTGGGCGACTGAACTTATACGCACCATGGCTGGTTCCAATTGCAATGGCCAGCGCATCGACTTGAGTCTTGGCAACAAAGTCAGCAGCCTCATCTGGGTCCGTCAGAAGCTGAGAATGATCGAGTACGCCCTCGGCACCAACCCCGTCCTCCTCGCCTGCCGTTCCCGTCTCTAGAGAGCCTAAGCAACCCAGCTCACCCTCGACGGAGACACCCACCGCATGGGCCATCTCCACAACCCGGCGGGTGACATCGACGTTGTAGGCATAGTCCGATGGCGTCTTCATATCTTCTCTGAGTGAACCATCCATCATGACGCTGGAAAACCCACTGCGAATCGACGCCTGGCAGACTGCTGGTGAGCTGCCGTGATCTTGGTGCATGCAGACCGGAATATGAGGGTACTGCTCGATTGCTGCCTCTACGAGACGACGCAGAAACGGCTCGCCCGCATACTTCCGAGCCCCAGCCGAAGCTTGCAGAATGACGGGGCTGTCAACCTCGTTGGCTGCCTGCATGATGGCGTGTATCTGCTCCATGTTGTTCACGTTAAATGCTGGCAGGCCATAGGCATGCTCCGCAGCGTGGTCTAAGAGTTGGCGCAATGAAATCAAGGCCATGGTGGTCTCCTCCTGTTGGTTTTAGTTGTTGTGAACGGTTTAATGAAGTGCGGTGAAGTAGCTCGCCACTGGGCGAATGTCGTCTACGATGCGATCGGGGTCCGCCTGAGAAATGGGCCGCCCATGGTTGTAGCCATAGGGCACTGCCCAGCACATCACACCGGCTGCCTTTGCAGTGGCCACGTCGATTTCTGAATCGCCAACAAACAGCGTGGTCCCCGTGCTCTCCCCAAGCTCTGCCATGAGGTGATGTATGCCTCCCGGGTGAGGCTTCTTGGTTGGCAGTGTGTCACCCGAGATCACGCGCGCGAACTGCCCCTGATCGAGACCATGTGCACGAAGGACTCGCTCAGTAAAGCGCCCCTCCTTGTTGGTCAGAATGGCGCACTGAACCCCGAGCGCCCTGAGCTTCTCGAGCGTCTCCATGACAAACGGATACGGGTGGCTCTGACTGCCCGCAGTCTCAAAATAGTGATGAATGAACCGAGACATCACGGCGTCCCAATTCGTCTCATCAGGATCGCCCACCTTGTCCGTCCAGGCCTGCTTCATCAGCCAGCCGGTCCCATGGCCAATCCAGCGCCGAATATCTGCATCGGGTACGGTGCCTGCATCGAACTCTGCCAGCGTGCGATTGACAGCCAGTCCAATCTCCCCAGCGGTCTCGATGAGGGTTCCATCTAGATCAAAAATGACTAGGCTCATGGCCTCTCCTTTGCCCGTTAGGCGCGTCGCTTCAAATCCATGAGCCGAAGGATCATGGGGGTAAAAATCAATTGCATCGCCAGACCCATCTTTCCCCCTGGAATGACCAGCGTGTTCGGCCGGGTCATCATGGAGTTGTGCAACATGGAGAGCAGATACGGGAAGTCAATGCCCTTAGGGTTGGCAAACCGAATCACGACCATGCTCTCGTCCGGTGAGGGGATGTCCTTCGCAATGAAGGGATTGGACGTATCGACTGTGGGGACGCGCTGAAAGTTAACGTGGGTGCGAGAGAATTGCGGCATGATGTGGTTGATGTAGTCGGGCATGCGACGCAGAATCGTGTCAACGACTGCCTCCTGTGAGTAGCCACGCAGCTTCTGATCTCGCTGCAGCTTCTGAATCCACTCAAGGTTCACAATCGGCACGACGCCCACGAGCAGATCGACATGCTTGGCAACATCAACATCGCCCGATGCCCACCCGCCATGAAGCCCCTCGTAGAACATGAGGTCAGTCCCTGGTTCAATCTCCTTCCAGGGCGTGAACGTCCCAGGATCTTGCGCATATGGGGTGGCCTCTTCGACATCATGAAGGTAGCGGCGCACCTGACCGGTGCCACTCGCACCATAGGTGCTAAACATGGCTTCTAGCTCGCTCAGCAGATTCGCTTCGGGCCCAAAGTGACTGAAATGTCGATTGCCCGCTGCCTCCATTTCCTTCATCTTTGCGCGCATCTCAAGACGGTTGTAGCGGTGCATGGAGTCACCCTCGACAATCTGTGCCTGAATGCCCTCACGGCGAAAGATATGCTTGAAGCTGCTCATCACTGTCGTGGTGCCAGCACCAGAAGAACCGGTAATCGCGACGATGGGGTGCTTAATAGACATGGTTGAGGTCTCCCTTTTTATGTTTGATTTATGCGTTATAGAGCGAGCGCTCTTTGAATAGAGGAGAGCTGTACTTCTGATCGTCTCCGCGATCATGCTCTACGTGATAGCGCTGAATACGCTCGACTTCATTGCGTGAACCCACCACAACCGGAATACGCTGGTGAACATGCTCGGGCTGCACCTCTAGAATGCGCCCGCGGCCAGTAGAGGCGGCCCCTCCCGCTTGCTCAATAACGAAGCTCATGGGGTTTGCCTCATACATCAAACGCAGGCGCCCCGGCTTGCTTGGATCTTTCGTGTCCTTGGGGTACATGAATACGCCCCCCCGCATCAGAATGCGATGGACATCAGCCACCATGCTGGCAATCCAGCGCATGTTGAAATCCCGCCCCCGCTCGCCCGCTTTGCCCTGCTTGCACTCCTCAACATAGCGCGACACTGGGGGCTCCCAGAAGCGCTCGTTACTGGCATTGATTGCGAATTCACTGGTGTCCTCGGGAATCTGAATACTGGGGTGGGTCAGTACAAAGTTGCCCACCTCACGATCGAGGGTGAATCCATGCGTCCCCTTGCCGACCGTGAGCACGAGCATCGTGGAAGGGCCGTAAATGGCATAACCAGCAGCGACCTGCTCAACACCTGGCTTGAGAAAGCTCGAGACATTCAATTCCGTGCCAATTGGCGCACGCAGAATGGAGAATATGGAGCCCACAGAGACATTGACGTCAATGTTGCTGGACCCATCGAGCGGATCGAATACAGCCAGGTATTGGGCCTCACCCGCACGATCAGCAAAGAAGATTGGATCGTCATTCTCCTCTGAGGCCAACCCTGCAACCAGACCCCCCAAAGAAAAGGTATTGATAAAGGCCTGATCGCTCATCACGTCAAGCTTCTTTTGTGTCTCACCCTGCACATTTTGGGTCTCGAGGCTTCCGAGGACCCCGCCGAGGGCACCCTTTGCGGTCATAGCCGAGATGGCCTTCACTGCAGCCGCAATATCAACCAACAAGGCTGAAAGGTCTGGATGGTGAGACTTGTCCTTGGTCTGCTGAATCAGAAATTTTGAAAGTGTTGTCCGTCCGAGGTGCATAGCCTCTTCTCCCTTGTAATAAGAAAACTTCGTTAAAACTACTTGTCCAGCCCCCCAGAGAAGACACGAGACGCGCGAATATCTGCCTCTGTGATGGTGCTCAGCAGAGTGGCATCGGCCTTTGCCTGACCACTCGCCGCGAGTTGAAAGACCCGATTTGCCTGCCGGAGCCGGGCGCGATCAAGCGCGTTTCGAACGGATCGTGCGTTGGCAAAATGCGGCTGGGCCTTCCGAAGTCCAATGTATTCCGCCATGGCGACTCTCGCGCCCGCATCGAGGGTGTAATGCATACCCTCCACCATGGTGTCTGCGATCTGCAACAACTCGTCGTCCTGATAGTCGGGAAAATCGATGTGATGTGCAATGCGTGAGCTCATACCGGGATTGGATTTGAAGAATGTATCCATCCGGTCTTTATAGCCGGCAAGGATGACGACCAAATCATCTCGATTGTTCTCCATAACCTGGAGCAAGATCTCGATCGCCTCTTGTCCGTAGTCACGCTCATTTTCGGGGCGATACAGGTAGTAAGCCTCATCAATGAAGAGCACTCCACCCATTGCCTTCTTCAGCATGTCCTTGGTTTTGGGCGCAGTGTGACCAATATACTGGCCCACCAGGTCGTCGCGGGTGACACTGACAACATGTCCCTTGCGCACGTATCCGAGGCGATGAAGAATCGTGGCCATCTTCATGGCAACTGTTGTCTTCCCTGTGCCCGGATTTCCGGTAAAGCACATGTGCAGAGAGGGCGTGGCCGCTTCAAGGCCAAGCTTCTCGCGAGCACGTGACACCACCAGAAATGCCGCAGTCTCACGAATGCGCTGTTTGACGGGCTTGAGCCCGACGAGCTCTTTATCGAGCTCGTCGAGAACCGTCATGACTTGCGCCTCCTCCAGGATGGCCTGGAGATCCACCTGATTTGGCTGCTCGCTCATGACGGCCGCTCCTTAGTACCGCTGCCCGACAGGCTTGTCAGTCGCGTATGAGTGCGTGGTGTAACGAATCATGCGGCCCTGTGCCTCCTGACGCACCAGACCAAAGCCAGGCTCCTCAGCGGGACGATTAACAATAAACGACATCACGATCGATTCCACGCCGCGGGTGTTATCAAATGCATTGACCCGGATGTAGTTTTGGCCATGCTCCTTCCGGCAGGCGTTGACCTCGAACACCACCGCAGCACCGTCCTTGATCTGGAACATGGGAATGCCCCACATATGCCAGTAGGTGTTGCGGGGATGTGGATCGTCTGTCCACTCAACAGACAATGCCCAGCCCTTGCTGATGGCGTAATCCACCTGAAGACGAATCTCCTCGTCGGTCAGGTCGGGCAGAAATGAAAATTGGCCTTGTGTAATTCGCATTTGTGGTCTCCTTAATTAGGACGCTGTCGGCGTGGTGGCAAAGTCAGGCGCGTCGGTCGAGGTGTAGTTGAACTCCACGCCTTTCCACGTCTCGAGCGCGGTCTCCAGTGGCTTACAAGACTTGGCCGCAGCCTTCAGAATGTCCGGACCCTCTGCAACGATGTCTCTGCCCTCGTTGCGGGCCTTGATCATGCATTCCAGGCCCACGCGGTTGGCAATGGCACCGGCCTGAATGCCCTCTGGGTGGCCAATCGTGCCGCCACCAAACTGCAGCACCACATCGTCACCAAATAGCGAGATCAGCTGGTGCATCTGGCCCACGTGGATACCACCGGATGCGACCGGCAACACCTTGCGCAGATCCGCCCAATCTTGGTCAAAGAACAGACCACGAGAGAGATCTTGCTTGGTGTAAGTGTCACGGCAGACGTTGTAATAGCCCTGAACCGTCATGGGGTCGCCCTCGAGCTTGCCCACAGCGGTACCGGTGTGCAGGTGATCGACACCAGCCAGGCGAAGCCACTTGGCAATAACGCGGAACGAGACACCATGGTTACGCTGACGGGTGTAGGTGCCGTGACCAGCTCGGTGCATGTGCAGAATCATGTCGTTGGCGCGGCACCATTTGCTCATCGACTGAATCGCGGTCCAGCCAATGACCAGGTCGATCATCACGATGTTGGAACCCAGGCTCTTGGCGAACTCGGCCCGGGCGTACATCTCTTCCATGTCGGCTGCCGTCACATTGAGGTAGTGACCCTTGACCTCACCCGTGTTGGCCTGAGACTTGTTCACCGCATCCATGCAGTACAGGAAGCGATCACGCCAGTGCATAAAGGCCTGGCTGTTGATGTTCTCGTCGTCCTTGGTGAAGTCCAGACCACCGGTCAGACCCTCGTAGACCACACGACCGTAGTTGCGGCCAGACAGACCCAGCTTGGGCTTCATGGTGGCGCCCAACAGGGGACGACCATATTTGTCCAGACGCTCACGCTCCACAATGATGCCGGTGGGAGGACCACGGAAGGTCTTCACATAAGCCACGGGAATCTGAATGTCCTCCAGACGTGCGGCCTTGAGGGGCTTGAACGAAAAGACGTTGCCGATCAGCGAGGCCGTCATGTTGGAGATCGAACCGTCTTCAAACAGAATCAGGTCGTAGGCCACATAGGCAAAGTATTGCTGCTCGGTGTTGGTACCAGGTCCCGTGTTGGGCACCTTGTCCACGCGGTAGGCCTTGGCCTGGTAGCTCTCGTGGGCTGTGAGCAGGTCGGTCCAGACCACGGTCCAGGTGGCGGTTGACGACTCACCGGCTACGGCAGCGGCAGCCTCTTCTGCATCGACACCCTCTTGTGGGGTGATTCGAAACAGACAGATGGTGTCCGTGGCCTTGGGCTCGTAGTCTGGGCGCCAGTAGCCCATCTGCTTGTACTTGAGAACGCCACCCTTGTAGCGCTCTTTGATATCTGTGACGCGTTCCTCTTTCGCCATGTCTTGTCTCCTCTGTGTAGGCGTTACGACGAGTTAACTGTAGAAACCCTGACAATTAAGGTAAAGTCACTTTTGCTGACTCAAACAATAAGTAGCACTTACCTTCTATACGACAGCAAAAGTGCCGAAAAAACAGAACGTTGGAGGGAAAACGCATGAAGAATCTGTCACTCAGACAGCTCAAGATTTTTGTATCGGCAGCTCGCCTATCGAGTTTTGCAAAGGCGGCCGAAGAGATGCACCTGACAGCTCCGGCCATCTCCATGCAGATGCGCGACCTAGAGGAAGACTTGGGCATTCCGCTCTTTGCCAAAAAGGGTCGTGGCATTGCGCTCACGAGTGCTGGCGAGTACTTCCTGGTCTATGCCCGAAGGGTGTTGCAAAGCCTTCGCGAGGCCGAGGACATGATGGCCAAGCTCAAGGGCATCGAGACCGGTAGCCTGACCATCGGCCTGGTGAGCACGGCCAAATATTTCGTGCCCCAGTTACTCGCTGAATTTCGAAAAGACCATCCCGGTATTCAAGTGGTGATTCAGGTTCGAAACCGCGACCAGCTCATCAAGCTGCTGCGTGAAGGAGAGATCGACATTGCGGTCATGGGCAAGCCACCGCGTGATCTAGACGTTCGGGCAGAGCCCTTTGCCAACCATCCTCATGCGTTTATCGCCGCGCCCAACCATCCTCTGACCAAGCAAAAACGCATCCCGGTCAGCACCCTTGACCAGGAGGAAGTCCTGGTTCGTGAGGCCGGCTCCGGCACGCGCGCCGTGATGGAGAATTTTTTTGAGGAGCATCGCTTTCGGCCGATGTCGACCATCGAGATGTCGAGCAACGAGACGATCAAACAAGCCGTGATGGCCGGGCTGGG
>JBJOHF010000061.1:0-16237 GCA_046047855.1 Pseudomonadota bacterium
GCGAACTCGTACTGGTGCGGCCGGTGAGGGCCCGCGAGATGGCCCGTCTCTCGAACCCGGTCTACGAGCCAATCGTAGAGGGGCCGGTGGTCCTCGAACTCCAGGGTGCAAATGGAGTGACTAATGCCCTCAATCGCATCCGAGAGCGGGTGGGCATAGTCATAGAGGGGGTAGATGCACCAAGCAGATCCTGCGCGGTGGTGTTCGGTATGACGAATGCGATAAAACACCGGGTCTCTGAGGTTGATATTGGGCGAGGCCATGTTGATTTTGCCCCGAAGCACATGCGTCCCATCGGGAAACTCGCCGGCGCGCATGCGCCGAAAAAGGTCGAGGTTTTCCTCGACGCTGCGCGTCCGAAAAGGAGAGTTCTCCCCCGGCTGGGTGAGGGTTCCGCGAAGTGCCCGCATCTCGTCTGCCGGCAGCGAATCCACATAGGCATGGCCGGCGAGAATCAGTGCCTCTGCGAATTGGTACAGCTGTTCGAAATAATCGCTGGCGAAATAATGGTGTTCCCCCCAATCGAACCCCAGCCAACGCACCATCTCTTCGATGGCGTCTGCGTATTCCTGCTCTTCTTTGGCTGGGTTCGTATCGTCGAGCCGGAGGTGGCAGCGGCCCGCGAAACGCTGGGCGAGCCCAAAATTCAGGCAGATCGACTTGGCGTGGCCAAAGTGAAGGTAGCCATTTGGCTCGGGTGGGAACCGGGTGATGACGTTTTCGACCCGGCCTGCTGCGAGGTCGGCTTCGATGATTTGACGCAGGAAATGCGTGACTTCAGTGGGGGTTTCGGACATGCCCCGTAGTGTACTGAAGCTCTGCCGCATAATCCTTGGATGTCTGCCAACCGCCTCCTTCTGATTGACGCCTCGAGCTTTGTCTACCGCGCTTTCCACGGCCTCCCCGACCTGCGCAGCAAGTCCGGGTTGCCCACGGGGGCCGTGACCGGCATGGTGAACATGCTTCGGCGGGTGCGTGATGAATTTCCAGCCCAATATGCGGCCTGTGTCTTTGATCCACCCGGAAAGACCTTTCGGGATGAGATCTTCCCTGACTACAAAGCCAATCGTTCGGCGATGCCGGATGACCTTCGCACGCAACTGCCCTACATCTTCGAGGCGGTGCGCGCATTGGGCTGGCCCCTTGTCGTTATCGAAGGCCTCGAAGCCGACGATGTCATTGGAACCCTAGCGACCCAGGCGAGCGCGCTTGGTCTCGAAACGCTCATCGCCACCGGAGACAAAGACCTTGCACAGTTGGTGACCGATAAGGTCACGCTGGTCGACACCATGACCCGCGACGGTGGGCCTCCGAGGCATCTGGATCGGCAGGGCGTCATGGAGAAGTTTGGGGTTTTCCCGGAGCAGATTGTGGATTACCTCTCCCTGGTGGGTGACAGCGTGGATAACGTGCCCGGGGTGGAGAAGGTGGGCCCGAAGACCGCTGCCAAGTGGATTGCGGAGTATGGCTCCCTGGAGGCGGTCATGGCCTGCGCTGCAGAGGTCAAGGGCGTGGTTGGCGAGAATCTGCGAAAAGCCCTTGAATGGCTTCCAACGGCCAGGGTTTTGGTGACTGTAAAGTGCGATGCAGACCTGCGCGACGCCGTGCCAGGCTTCGATACATTGATTCCGACGGCCCCCTCGGCAGAGGCCTTGCGGAGCCTGCGGGAGCAACTCGACCTCGGGCGAAGCCTGCGGGGGCTGGTTGATGAAGGTACCGCCGTCGGGGCCCCGACCCAGAACATCAATCAGGCGACCCCTCAGCCCGCGATTCAAGGTCGGTATGAGGCCATACTGACCGAGGAGGCATTCAAGGGCCTGCTGCAGCAGCTTTGGCAGGCCGATCTGGTGGCGTTCGATACAGAGACCACATCAATCGACCCCCGAGCTGCAGATCTGGTCGGGCTCTCGTTTGCCTGGGAGATCGGTCATGCTGTCTATGTGCCGGTGGGCCACGCTTACGCCGGCGCACCAGATCAGCTCTCGCGAGACTGGGTGCTCGATCAGCTCAAGCCTTGGCTGGAGGACGAGCGTAGGGCGAAGGTCGGGCAGAACCTTAAGTACGACGCGCATGTACTCCTCCGCGCGGGCGTTCGACTGCGTGGCATTGCGCACGACACATTGCTTCAGTCTTATGTGCTGGAGGCCCATCGTTCTCATGACTTGGCGTCTTTGGCTGACCGGCACCTCGGTCGGTCTGGGCTTTCTTACGATGCAGTGACGGGCAAAGGCGCCGCTCGTATCGGGTTTGAGCAGGTCTCGATTGATGTGGCAACCCAGTACTCGGGCGAGGACTCAGACTTCACACTGCATCTGCATCAGGTGCTTTGGCCGCAGATCCAATCGCAGCCCAGTCTGTGTAAGGTTTATGAAGACATTGAGATGCCAAGCCTGCGCGTGTTGTGGGCCATGGAGGAGGCTGGCATCTTGGTCGATGCAGCGCTGCTCGACCAGCAAAGCCAGGAGCTTGCAGTCTCGATTCGCGGTCTGGAGGAACAGGCCCATGCCCTGGCAGGCGAGGCCTTTAACCTGGGTTCTCCAAAGCAGTTGGGCGAAATTCTCTTTGGGAAGCTTGGATATAAGCCCATTAAGAAAACCGCCAAAGGTGCAGCAAGCACCGATGAAGATGTGCTCGAGCAACTCGCTCAAGACTATCCTTTGCCCAAGGCGCTGCTGGCTTGGCGGGGGCTCTCCAAGCTCAAGAGCACCTACACAGACAAGCTCCCGCGCATGATTGATGCGACCACAGGGCGCGTTCACACCACCTTCTCTCAGGCTGTGGCCGTTACGGGCCGCCTGGCATCGAGCGAGCCCAATCTGCAGAACATACCCATTCGCACGTCGGAGGGGCGTCGCATCCGGCAAGCATTCATTGCTCCTCCGGGCTTCCAGCTGCTCTCTGCAGACTACTCTCAGATCGAGCTACGCATCATGGCGCATCTCTCCGAAGACGCAGGTCTGGTGACGGCTTTCGAGACGGGCCAAGATGTGCACCGCGCGACAGCCGCAGAGATTTTCGGTGTCGGCCTGGCGGAGGTCACTGATGATCAGCGACGGTATGCAAAGGTCATCAACTTTGGACTCATCTATGGCATGAGTGCGTTTGGCCTTGCCCAGAATCTAGATATTCCGAGAGACGCCGCCAAGGTTTATATCGACCGTTACTTCGACCGCTATCCCGGTGTTGCGCGTTACATGGAACAGACCAAGGCTCTCGCAAAGGCACAGGGGTACGTGGAGACTGTGTTCGGTCGTCGCCTCTGGCTCGATGAAATTCGATCACCAAACGGACCACGCCGCGCGGCGGCCGAGCGCGCTGCGATCAATGCCCCCATGCAGGGCACGGCAGCCGATCTGATCAAGCTTGCGATGGTGCAGGTTCATGACCAGCTCACCGCAGGGGGGTTTCAGTCGCGGCTGCTGCTGCAAGTCCATGATGAGCTGATTCTGGAGGTTCCCGACCATGAGCTCGCCACTGTTGAGCAACTGGTGCCTCGGGTCATGGAGCAGGTCGCTCAGATGCGCGTGCCCCTGCTGGTCTCTGTGGGCGTCGGAATGAACTGGGATGATGCACACTAGTCCTACCCTCTTCTCAACCCATAGGAGCGTTGGCCGTGAATGACTGGACGATTGCAGCACAGAAAGAAATAGACTCCCTTACCCCGCCCAATCCCAGCCTCTTGCCCGGCAGTCGCCGTGGCTTTCTGCAGGCCTCAGCCCTGGCCGGTTTCGCTGCTACGGTGGCACCCTCGGGGCCGCTCCAGGCGCAGACCATCACCACCGATACCCAGGGCCTGGATGCTGGATGGACCAAAATGCCCACCGACTCTGGCGATATTCCCGTTTACATGGCCAAGCCGGCTGGGCAGACTGCGCTTGCGACCGTCATCGTGGCCCATGAGATTTTCGGCGTGCACGAACATATTGCAGATGTCTGCCGCCGCTTTGCCAAGCAGGGCTATCTTGCGTTGGCCCCTGAGTTCTTCCACCGGCAGGGCGATCCTCGGCAGCTCAAGAGCATTCCTGAGATTTTCGAGAAGATTGTGAGCAAGGCGACCGATCGCCAAGTGCTTGGGGATGTTCGCGCGGCTGCAGCGTTTGCGCTGAAGCAGGGCGGGGCCAAGGGGCGCATGGGTGTTACCGGCTTTTGCTGGGGTGGCCGTATTGTCTGGCTCGCAGCTGCTGAGCTGGGTGAACTCAGTGGTGGGGTGGCTTGGTACGGTCGCATCCGCAGCACCGTGAACGAGGCCAATCCCTTTCACCCGATCGATATTGCCGAGAAGCTTAAGTGGCCGGTGCTTGGTCTCTACGGCGGGGCTGATACGGGTATTCCCAATTCTGACGTGGATGAGATGAAGACCCTCCTCTCCTTTGGTGGGGAGGCAGCAAAGGCGTCGGACATTGTTCTCTATCCGGACACCCCGCATGCGTTTCACGCCGACTACCGCCCCAGCTACCGTAAGGCTGAGGCGGAAGATGGTTGGAAGCGCTGTCTCGCCTGGTTCGGCAAGACGCTTAAAGCCCGATAGGACCGCCGTCGTCGCGTGTGATGACGATGGTGGCTGAGCGGGGGCGACCGGGGCGGCCATAGCCTCGGTTCCCCGGCCAGCGGCTCTGATAGCTCTCATTGAGCATCTCTTCGACCTTGGTGTTCTCGCCCGGGTGCTGAATATTGACGAACAGCGCCTTGCCATCGGGTGTTTCGCATAGTCCGGTGACCTCACACCCCATCGGCCCCGTCATAAAGCGCTTGAGCTGATCGGCCCCCAGGGTGGCCCCCACGAATGTCTGCTGGACACCGGTCAACCCGTCCAACTCATTGTTCATCGTGAGAGGGCCCCCATCGCCCACTTTTCCGGGAATAGCCGCCACGAGCATGCAGTTGGTCTCGTCGGTCATGGCGCTGTCGTCAGTCTGAATCCAGCAGATGCCCGTGGCTTTGCTAAACCAGATGCCGTCAGGTGAAGAAAAGCTATTGGCTGCGGTCAGCCGTGATGCATTTGCATTTGCGTTGTCTTCTTCTGCGCCGAAGAGGAAGACATCCCATTGAAAGCCTGTGGCGGTGTTCAGGCCACGGTCCTCTCGGAACCGAATGATGTGGCCATTGGGGTTGCCTCTGTAGGACTTGCCGTCTGAATCGCGATAGGCACGCGGGTTGGCTGCGTTGGTTGAGTGCGGCTGCCGGAAGCGGTCACTGTTGTTGGTGAGCGCGAAATAGATTTCCCCGTTTGCAGGGTTCACCGCTCCCCATTCGGGACGGTCCATGGCGGTTGCGCCCACGGCGTCGGCGGCAATGCGTGTAAACACCAAGACATCTGCTTGGCTCGTGAAGGGGAAGTCTGGGTACGCGGAGATGGATGGGTTGGAGAGGCTCAGTGGAAGCCACTCACCGCGTCCGTCTTGATGGAATTTTGCGGCGAACAACTGCCCCTCATTCAGGTATTTGTCGCCAGCTGCAAGACCACCGCCGATATCGGATGGGTCCCAGACGGCCTTGCTTACGAACTTGTAAATGTATTCGTTTCGACCATCGCAGCCCATATAAACCGCCAGGGGCTGTCCCTTTACGGGGCGGGCAAAGACTGCCGCCTCATGGACGAATCGTCCGAGTGCCGTGCGCTTGACGATGGCGCTCGTGCGATCGAAGGGGTCAATCTCAGTGACATAGCCAAAGGTATTGGGCTCCTGGCGATAGTCCTCTTCGGGACGGGCACCTGTGATGGATGTGTCCCAGCGTTCGAAGCGGCTGTCGTCCTGCGTGCCGCGCACGCTCACCCAGCCCTGGCTGCGATTGCGAGCGCCAGCCTGAACCAGTTCCATGGAGACGCCATAGCGCAGGAATGCCCGTGATGTTTTTACATCGGGCAATGCACCTCGTGTTCTCACGAAGTAGGCATAGAAGTTTTCTTCACAGGTGAGGTAAGTACCCCAAGGGGTCTGACCCATGCCACAGTTGTTGATGGTCCCCCGGCTTCTGTCTCCTTTGGGGAAACGCTTGGTGGCAAGGCGTGCCTGGATATCCTTGAGGTGGGTCCTGGGGCCTGCGACACGGGCCTGGGTCTCGGGTGTGATGCGCCGATTGAACGGCGACCCGCGCACCAATTGCCAGCCTTTGGGGGTGCGTTGGATTTCTGAGATGGATACCCCATGGATGTTGATTTCCTTGAGGACCTCCTCCAATGGGCGCACGCCGCCGTCCCAGCCCGCCCCGCCGAAGCGTTGTCCCGACTTGCCGCTGCTGGTCTGTCCTTTGACATGCAGAAAGACAGAGAGGGCAGAGCTCTCGTGATTGACGCACAGGAGTGCGCGTCCGGTGTCCTGCTGGGTGTACTGCCCATCTGCATTGATGAAGAAGAGCGCCATGCCGTCGTGCTGGTCACCGATGCGATGGCTGAAGTCATCGGTCTCGAGTCCAAGCGCACCAAAGCTGGGCACTTGGAAGTCCATTGCATCGCCTGTTGCGTGGACGACTTGATAGCTGTAGCCCGGTGGCAGCATGACGTCATCGGTGATGAGCTTCTCGGTGGCCTGGAACCCGAGGGCGGAAATGGATTTGGGAGCCGCCGCTCCGGCCAACGGGGAGAGGCTTGCTGCACTCAGTCCCACAGCGCCACGCAGCACCTGGCGACGGGCAGGGCTATTGAGGCTGGCCTCGAGTACATCCTGAAAATGGATGCCTGGATTTGGATTTGCGATGGGGTCGTCGTGTGATTCGAACATGGTTGGCTCCAAACTTTTTCTGCATTGTGGCCCGACACACGTGACAATCGGATTATGCTCTCGGCGTGCTAACCCTGACTTCAATTCTCTTGGCCTGTGTGGCCGCGACCTTCCTGAGTATTCTCTTGGCGGCGATTGTCTCGCTTGGCCGATTGTCACGGCTCGTCGATCGCATGGTGAGCTTTTCGGCGGGCATGTTGTTGGGCACCGCCCTCCTGCATTTGTTCCCCGAGAGCCTTCACCTGGGCCAGGTGGATGTTCACACCATGACGGCTACGCTCTTGGCGGGGCTCTTGGTGTTTTTCTTTCTTGAGCGCCTTTCTCTGCTGCGCCATGACCATCATCATGAGCATGACGGGCACCACCACGAGCATGGTCACGATGCCAAGACGGCCGGGCGCGGGGGATTTACATTGCTGATTGGAAGCACCATTCACGCGCTTGCCGATGGTGTGCTCATTGCAGCGTCATTTCGAACGGATCCCTTCCTGGGTGTCATGACGGCTGCAGCAATTGCGACGCATGAAGTGCCTCAGCAGATTGGCAATTTCTTTGTGCTGCTCAATAGTGGGTTTACGCGTGCCCGCGCCCTGTTCTTCAACCTGCTGACGGGCGTTGGTTCGCTGGTTGGCGGCTTGGCTGGCTACTTCTTGTTGGCAGAGGCAGCGGGATGGCTGCCATTTGTGTTGACGGTTGCGGCATCAAACTTCATTTACATTGCCCTGTCTGACCTTATTCCCCAGCTCCATGCGCAGGCGGACTCTCATCATCATGGCGGTCAACGAAAGGCGGCCTGGCAGCAGCCGCTGTTGATGCTGCTTGGGGTTGGGCTCGCCGCGCTGGCGACCAGCCTGCTGCACGGACACTGAGCGGCACTGGAAATAAAAAGCCCCGCAACAGCGGGGCTTGGGGACGACTTTTGTACCAGGCCTTTACTTGATCTTGGCCTCTTTGTACATCACATGCTTGCGTGCCTTGGGATCGAACTTCTTGATCTCCATCTTTTCAGGCATGGTTTTCTTGTTCTTGGTGGTGGTGTAGAAGTGCCCCGTTCCAGCGGTGGACTCCAGCTTGATTTTTTCGCGTCCGGCCTTTGCCATGCTGTTTCTCCTTAAGCCTGGCCACGGGCACGCAGGTCTGCGAGCACCGACTCAATGCCGTTCTTGGTGATGGTTCGCACGGCTGCATTGGACACTCGCAGACGAACCCAACGGCCTTCGCTCTCAACCCAGAACCGGCGGTAGTGCAGGTTTGGCAAGAAGCGACGCTTGGTCTTGTTGTTGGCGTGAGAAACGTTGTTCCCCACCATGGGTTTTTTGCCGGTCACTTGGCATACACGTGCCATGGCTGTAATCCTTTTTAACGAAACAGATGTCGTCTAAACGACGGGTAATCCAAGAGTTTAGCCGTCTGCCCGGCCTAAATCAAGTCTCTGATGCTCGGCTGCAAAATACCGTAGACCTCGCCATCTGCGACGACCAGGTGCTCCCAAATGGAAATTTCAAGATGTGAAAAGACCTCTTGGAGCCGCTGCGTCAGCTGAATATCGGCCCTACTGGCACTGGGTTCGCCCGATGGGTGATTGTGAAACAGGACCAAGCGACCGGCATTATGTTGCAGTGCCCGACTGGCGATGGACCGTGGATAGACGCTGGTTTGGGTGAGAGAGCCGAGAAAGAGGGTTTCGATGGCGATCAGGCGCTGGTGCGTGTCCAGGAACGCCACCCCAAATGCCTCGTGGTTGAGCCCACCGACCTCCTCCACGATCCAGGGCCGAAGGTCGGCGGGTCGTTGAATCTGGGTGCCTCTGGGCAGTGCACCCGTGATGCGCCGCGTCAGTTCTCGATAAGCCAAGATGAGGCTTGCGCGTGCAGGCCCAATCCCTTTCTGTGCCAGCAGCTGACCTTGCGGTGCCCGCATCAGCGAGCCCAAGTTCCCGAACACCCCAATCAGCCTTTGGGCCTGCTGCAGGTGATTCTCACCGGGCTGGCCTGTCTGAAAGAGCACCGCCAAGAGTTCTGCATCACTGAGTTGGGCGGCTCCCCATCGGGCCATTTTTTCTCTGGGGCCAATTTCTGTTTGCATCGCCTTGCCTCGCTTAAAATGCCAAAGACTCGCTCGGACCGCTGCAGCAAAGCCCACCGGCTCTCCTAGGCCGAGACGATTAGCCCTCAAGAAGGATGCCGCATCCATGATCCATGTGAACTCCCACGTCACCTTTCACTACAGCCTTGCACTCGATGACGGTCAGGTGGTGCTCAGCACCTTCGGAGACAAGCCCGCCACGCTTCAGATGGGACTGGGCCAGTTCTCGGAAGGCCTCGAGCGCTGCCTGCTTGCCTTGCAGGAGGGGGAGGAGCGGTCCTATCGCCTGGGTCCAGACGATGCGTTTGGCCCTCGAAATCCAGAGCTCATTCAACGTCTGGCCAAATCCCTGATGGACGCACATGCGGATCCCGCAGATCCCCTTGAGCCTGGCGATCTGATTGAGTTTCCGAGTCCTGATGGCGGGCGCTTTGCGGGCGTTTTCAAGGGCTGGGATGGGGAGGAGGCCATCTTCGACTTCAATCATCCCTTGGCGGGGGTACCCTTAGATTTTCGGGTACAGATTATTGGAGTGCTCTAGTCATGGCTGAGACCGCAGCTGAAATTGTGATGGCCGAGCCGCGCGGATTCTGCGCGGGTGTTGATCGAGCCATTGAAATCGTGGAGCGAGCACTAGAGAAGTTCGGTGCGCCCGTCTATGTGCGCCATGAAATTGTGCATAACGACCATGTGGTGCGCGAACTGCGTGACAAGGGCGCCATTTTCATTGAAGACCTCGAAGAGGTTCCGCTGGGGGCCCGCGTGATCATGAGCGCGCATGGCGTGTCGAGAAAGGTTCGGCAGCACGCGGTTGAGCGTGAGCTCGATGTCTTCGATGCAACCTGTCCCCTGGTCACCAAGGTTCACGTCGAGGTGAGAAAGCTCGCGGCAGAGGGCTATGAGATTGTGATGATTGGTCATGCCCGTCACCCTGAGACGGAGGGAACCATGGGTCAGCTCGACTCTGGCATTTATCTGGTCGAAGACGAGCAGCAGGTGCAGGCGCTTCAAGTGAACAAGCCCGACCGGCTGGCCTATGTCTCGCAGACCACCTTGTCGATGGATGACACCAAGGTTGTCGTCGACGCGCTCAAGGCGCGTTTTCCAAGCATTCGGAGCCCGAAGTTCAGTGACATCTGTTACGCCACGCAGAATCGGCAGGATGCGGTGAAGCTCATGAGTGGGCAGGTCGACGTGGTGCTCGTGGTGGGTAGTCGCTCAAGTTCCAACAGCAATCGCCTGCGCGAGGTTGCTGAGCGCCATGGGGTACCTGCCTACCTGTTGAACGACGCCTCAGAGCTCGACGCGAACTGGCTGGCAGGGAAGTCTCGTGTGGGCATTACCGCGGGTGCTTCAGCACCGGAGGCTTTGGTTCAGGGGCTGGTTCAGGCAGTGAAGGCACTCGGCGCCGGTGCGGTGCGCCGATTGCCTGGCGCCGAGGAGCATATTCGCTTTCCACTCCCCAAGGGCTTGAGCTAGCCCGCGGCGGGCTCCTCGTACATCACATTGATTCTTGCCAGGTGCTTGATTCCGGCCTTCACGGGTAAGCCCTCGTGCTGAACGGAGTCCGGGGAGAACCCGTGGCGAAAGAAGAGCGCGTCACCTGCGACTGGATTCACATCGACAATGGTGCCGAGCCTGCTGTGCAGACGCGTCTCTCCGCCTTCGAGTCCATCTTCAGCGTCGTTCAGATAAAGCAGCATTGAGAGCGCTGACCGCGCCTCGTTCCACTCCACCATATGCAGGCCCTCTCGGTCTAGACCATAGCCTGGCCAATCACCGTCAATGTGAAACCGGAACTGATCCCCGGGCTGGTATCGGTACATGTTGAGCCGCTGACTCAGCGTGCTGAGGACACCGCGACCGTCGATCTCAGGGGGAACCAGGGGAATGACCCGTGCAGCAATGGCTTGCATGAGCCGCACATCTGCAATCCAGTGCACCGATTGGTTCATTCGCATCCCCGGCGGCGTGGCAATGCCTGGAGCTGCGGCCGAATATCCCAATGACTCTGTGGCCCGCACAATGGTTTGGCATTGGGCGCGTGTCAGTACGCCTGAGATCAGAAAGGCAAGCTGACCATCGAGGTTGATGTCGGTGCGCGATGGAGGGATGGGTGGCGCGACGAGTTCCTCGGGCAGAAACAATGCCTCGTCAAACGCGTAGATGGGCGTGTTGGGCTGCACCCCCCCCATGGGGAGGCTGCCCGTGATTCGGGCGACAACGCGGGAAGTGGGAATCTTTTGCATGTGCACATGCTACCGAGGTCAGGGATTACTCGGGTATGTAACCGACTATTACCAGCAGAGACTGTCTCAACGGAAGAATTGCTCGCACAAATACCCCCTCCTCAACACAATTAAGGGGACAGATTTATGTGTGAGTTTTACGCAAAAGCAGATCCAATACTGTACGAATCCCGTACACGCACCGTTCGCATCGACGGTGTTGTCACCAGCATTCGGCTGGAGAACTTCGTGTGGGAGATTCTGGCGCGAATAGCCGAGGACGAGGCCAGTTCCACCAATGCACTCATCTCTACGCTGCATAGAGAGGTGATGCAGGCCAATGGCGAGACGCCGAACTTCGCGTCCTTTCTGCGGGTCACCTGCCTGCGATATCTCAACCGAAAGCTCCAGGGAGGAGCAGCCGAATCCGAGGACACTGATACCTCCCAGGACGACTTTAGGGCCTCGGAGCGGCACCCATTCAGGGGTGGAGTGACGCGGCAATGACGCGACATATCTCCAGAGTGCTTGTGCTGGGCCTTGCATGGGCCGCCGCTCCAGCATGGGCCAATCCGGAGGGCAAGGTTTTCTTCGAGCGTGCCTGCGCCGCATGCCACGCCGTGTCCTCTGACGAGCCCAAGAAGTCCGGTCCGTTGCTCAGAGGCATCGTTGGCCGGTCCTCTGGAAAGGTCGAAGGCTATGTGTATTCCGCTGCACTGAACAAGGCGGGTCTTGTATGGGACGCCAAGACGTTAGATCGCTGGTTAGAGGATCCCAGTGCGCTCGTGCCTGGAAACAACATGGGATACGCCATGCGGAATCCGGAGCGCCGCGCTTTGGTGATCGATTACCTCACAACACTGAAATAAGGGAGTAGGCATTTGGCAAAGGCAATTCACACCATGATCCGCGTAATGAACACCGAGCGTTCCGTGGATTTCTATCAGAGGGCGTTCGGGCTCAAGCCAGTCCATGTGCTGGATTACGAGACCTTCAAGCTCACCTATCTGCGCAATGACGAGAATGACTTCGAGCTCGAGTTGACGGAAAACAAAGGCCGGGCGGAGCCATATGAACAGGGCACGGCGTACGGCCACCTTGCAGTCTGTGTTGATGAGCTCGCTGCAGAGCATGCGCGTATTTCTGCCCTGGGCGTAACGCTCGGCGATATCAAGGCGATGAACTACCAGGGCGAACTGGTGGCGAGATTCTTTTTTGTGACGGATCCAGACGGCTACAAGATCGAGGTGCTGGAGCGTCATGGGCATTACCGGTAGTACAGCGTTCCCATTCAAAAAAACAGGAGACAACCATGGAGCAAGTGATTCGCTTTACGCCACAGAAGCCCGCTCGGCGGGAGTTCATTCGCGCCAGTGTGGCCGCGTCGGTGGTCGTTTCGGCCGGCGCATTAATGAACAGCTCAGAGGCCTGGGCACTTGAGCTCAAGGCGCTCAAGCCAGAGACCGCACGCACACTCATTCAGATGGCGCGCGACATCTATCCCCACGACCGAATTGCGACGAAGTACTACGCCGTCGCGATCAAAGGAATCGATTCGAAAGCAGCGGGTGATGCGAAGTTCAAGGCCATTTTAGAAAAGGGCGTAGCCGACCTCAACGCTCGGGCGAAGAAGGCCCACCAGCGTGCCCATTATGAGCACGTGGGCTGGGAGATTGATCGCGTCAAGATCCTGAAGGCAGTTGAGAAGACTCCGTTTTTTCAGGCGATTCGGGGCGATCTGGTGGTGAGCCTCTATAACCAGCAGGAGGTTTGGCCAGTCTTTGGCTATGAGGGCGAGAGTGCCTCCAAGGGTGGCTATATCAACCGTGGCTTCAACGATCTGACCTGGCTCTGAGCACGAGGGGAGAACAAAAATGACTACAAAATTTCGGATGGATGATGACTCGGTCGTCGTGATTGTTGGATCGGGCGCTGGCGGCGGAACTCTGGCGACACAGCTGGCCCTCAAGGGCGTGAAGGTAGTGTGTCTTGAGGCGGGTGCGCGTCACGAGATCGAGGACTTCATCAATGATGAGTGGGCTTCGTTTGGCCAGTTGGCCTGGACCGATATGCGCATGACCTCGGGCTCTTGGCGGGTCTCGCGCAACTTCCCGAACTTGCCGGCATGGATTGTGAAGTCGGTTGGTGGCTCAACCACCCACTGGGCGGGTGCCTCGCTGCGGTTTCAGGAACATGAGTTCAAGACCAAGAGTGTCTACGGCGAGGTGAAGGGAGCAAACCTGCTGGACTGGCCCGTCACGCTTAAAGAAATGGAGCCCTGGTACGCCATGGCCGAAGACCGCATGGGCGTCACGCGCACGAATGGCATTCCAGGCCTGCCCGGCAACAACAACTTCAAGGTCATGGAATACGGCGCCAAGAAGATTGGCTACTCCATGGTCCACACCGGCAATATGGCCATTAATAGCCAGCCACGCGATGGTCGCGCAGCCTGCCAGCAGATTGGATTCTGTTTCCAGGGCTGTAAGAGCGGCGCAAAGTGGTCCACGCTTTATGCCGAACTGCCCAAGGGCGAGAAGACGGGCAATCTCGAGGTGCGCAGCCATTGCCATGTCTACAAGATTGAGCACGACAACAGCGGCAAGGTCACCGGCGTCGTCTACTATGACAAGGACGGAAAGTCCCAGCGCCAGAAGGCCCGAGTGGTGGCGGTTGCGGGCAACTCCATTGAGACGCCCCGCCTCTTGCTGCTCTCGGCCTCGGGTAAGTTCTCTAAGGGCTTGGCGAACTCCTCGGACCAGGTGGGCCGCAACTACATGCGCCACATGACCGGCTCGGTCTATGCCAGCTTCGATCGCCCCGTAAAGATGTGGCGCGGAACCACCATGGCCGGCATCATTCAGGACGAGGCCAAGCACGATCCGAAGCGCGGGTTTGTTGGGGGCTATGAGATGGAGACGCTGTCTCTCGGGGTTCCCTTCATGGCGGCCTTCTTGGATCCAGGCTCATGGGGCCGCGAGTTCACCACAGGCATGGAGGCCTACGAGAACATGGCTGGCATGTGGCTGGTGGGTGAGGACATGCCTCAGGCGACAAACCGGATCACCCTGCACGACAAGGCCAAGGACAAGCATGGTCTGCCGGTGGCGAACGTTCATTTTGATGATCACCCCAATGACATCAAGATGCGGGACCACGCCTATGCAAGAGGCATGGCGGTCTATGAGGCGGCGGGTGCCACGCGGTTCTTCCCCACGACGCCTTATCCCTCCACCCACAACCTGGGCACCTGCCGTATGGCCGCCAAGCCAGAGGATGGTGTGGTGAATGCCTATGGCCGCAGTCATGACATCAAGAACCTGTTCATCTCCGATGGAAGCCAGTTCACCACCGGTGCGGCGGAGAACCCCACGCTGACCATTGTGGCGTTGGCCCTTCGGCAGGCTGATCACATTGTGTCCCTGATGTCGAAGCGGGAGATTTAACGGGCTTTGATAGAATGGACGTGTTGCCGGTGTAGCTCAGACGGTAGAGCAGCGCATTCGTAATGCGAAGGTCGAGGGTTCGATTCCTTTCACCGGCACCAATAGAATCAATGGCTTACGAGGTTTTTGGCCTCAGAAAGTCGATCCAAACCTGTTAAGTTTTACTTAACAGGTTTTTCTTTTTCTACACCTGTTGAATGACACTGACAGGTGTAGGAATTAGACTCGCCAGATGTCGACCCACACCATCAAGGGCTATCCGACAGTCCTTCGCTTGTTCAGACCCCCCGATAGTCGTTATTGGCATGTTCGACTCTTTCATGACGGGAAGATGTACAAAAAGACGACCAAGCAGGAAGTTCGCAAGGACGCCGAGCGATTTGCCAAGGAGTGGTATGTCGACAAGCAGATTGTGCTTCGGACATCAGGGTCACTAGGTAATCCTCCCTTTTTTAGAGGGAGTGAGAAGTAGAGCTAAGCGGCCATGGCCAACCGCTGTTTTGGTGTGATTCCGCCCAAGGCCATGTTTGGGCGCTCATGATTGTATGACCAGAACCAGCGAGTTGCGTGATCTCGAACCGCATCAAGGTCTGTCCAGTAGTACTGCGATAACCACTCATAGCGCACAGTTCGGTTAAAGCGTTCGACATAAGCGTTCTGTTGAGGCTTGCCTGGTTGGATGTATTGGAAGGCAATACCAGCCGCTTCGGCCCAGTTCTGAATAACGCCACTGACATTTTCAGGTCCGTTGTCGCACCGAATAACCAGTGGCTTGCCTCGCCACTCAATGATCTGCTTTAAGGCCCTGATGACCCGCTCAGAGGGCAGCGAGAAGTCCACCTCAATACCCAAACCCTCTCGGTTGTAGTCATCAATCACATTGAGTAGTCGAAAGCTTCTGCCGTCAGAGAGTTGATCATGCATAAAGTCCATCGACCAGACCTGATGAATCGCCTCGGGCACAGCCAGAGGTTCAGGCTTCTCCCGGGTGAGCCGCTTGCGAGGCTTGATCCGAAGGTTGAACTCGAGCGCCTTGTAAATCCGATAGATCCGCTTGTGGTTCCATTTGAAGCCCTTCACGTTACGCAGATAGAGGTAGCACAGACCAAAGCCCCAGTTGCGGTAGTTATCCGTTAACCGCAGTAGCCAGTCCGCAACCTGCTCGTTCTCGGCGTTCTTCTTGGCTTCATACCGGTAGCAAGTCTCACTAACCGAGAAGATCACACAAGCGAGCCGAATCGATACTCCCCGCTCTGAAAAAACCCGTTTGGCCCTTCTCACGTCGGCGCGAGGTTGCAACATCAGGCCTCACCACTTCTTTGTGAGCGCCTCGTTCAGAATCTCGGCCTTCAAGCGCTCCTCGGCATACATCTTCTTAAGCCTGGCGTTCTCGATCTCAAGCTCCTTCATGCGAGCCATCATCGAAGTGTCCATCCCGCCAAACTTCGAGCGCCACTTATAGAACGTCGCCGTGCTGATCCCCAACTCTCGGCACAACTCGGGTACCGCAAGACCCGCTTCCACCCGCTTAAGAGCATCAACAATCTGACTATCCGTGAACCGTGACTTCTTCATCCGTAGAACCCCCTCTTAACGAGAAAATTCTACTTCCCACCCCACCTAACCTAGGGGACGATTACCCTCCTGTCGTCCAATACTGCCAAACAACAGAAAAGTCCGCTTCAGAAATGTCTCAATCTAGGGGGAGACTACAAAGACTCTTCTATGGTTTGTGCTTGGTGCATTAGTTTTTGCACTA
>JBJOHF010000062.1:0-6124 GCA_046047855.1 Pseudomonadota bacterium
TCGCATGTTGCGAGTCGACCACGACCCTCGACGTTTTGGAGACCTTCAAATGAAAAAGTCATTTGTCGTTGTTGGCGGCGGCATCACGGGTGTCACCACGGCTTATGCGTTGGCCAGGCACGGGCACCATGTCACATTGATTGAGCGCAATCGCTACGCGGCCATGGAAACATCCTTCGCCAATGGTGGCCAGTTGTCCGCCTCAAATGCAGAGGTCTGGAACAGCTGGGCCACCGTCTGGAAGGGCATGAAGTGGCTCTTTAAGCGAGATGCACCGCTGCTGGTGAATCCCGCACCCAGTTGGCACAAGTTCTCTTGGTTCGCCGAGTTCATGGCGGCCATTCCGAGCTACGAGCGCAATACCATTGCCACAGCCAAGATGGCCATCGCCGCACGTGAGCACCTGTTTGGCTGGGCGCGGGAAGAGGCCATTGACTTCGACCTCAGGACAGAGGGCATTCTTCACATCTACCGAGACAAGGCGGGCTTTGAGCATGCAGGGCGCGTGTCTGACCTGCTCGCAAAAGGCGGGCTGCCCCGCCGTGCGGTAACGCCAACAGAGATGAAGGCCATTGAGCCCACCCTCAATGGCAGGTTCTACGGCGGTTACTTCACTGAGAGCGACGCCACCGGAGACATCCATAAGTTCACGCATGGCCTGGCTCTGGCGGCGGCGCGGCGGGGTGTCACCGTCCTATACGACCGAGAGGTTCTGCAGGTTTCATCAGACGGCCAGCGCGCAATGGTGACCATGCGCCACGGTGGGCAGACCGAAACACAGTCGTTTGACAACATTGTGGTCTGTGCAGGCGTGGGGAGCCGAGGCCTTGCGGCGCAGCTTGGAGACCGCCTCAATGTGTATCCGGTCAAGGGCTATTCGATTACCGTTAACCTGGACGACCCCGCCAGTCAGCAGGCTGCACCCACGGTGAGCCTGCTGGATGATGAGACCAAGCTGGTTACAAGCCGGCTCGGCCTGAGTCGCTTTCGGGTGGCCGGCACTGCTGAGTTCAATGGCGTTAACAAAGACATTCGAGCCGATCGCATTCGTCCTTTGATCGAATGGGTTCAGTCCTGCTTTCCAGGGGTCAATACTCGCTCGGTGGTGCCTTGGGCTGGGCTTCGGCCCATGCTGCCCAACATGATGCCCAGGGTGGGGCCGGGCAGGAAGCCAAATGTCTTCTACAACACGGGGCACGGCCATCTGGGATGGACACTTTCTGCAGGCACTGCGGAGATGCTTGCGGGTTTGGTGTCAGCGGAGCCGCGAATACGGCAGGTGCCCGTTGGGCTCAAGACCGTAGAGTCGTGAGAGCGACGCTGGGCTGATGCATGACATTGGATCGTCAATCTCTAGCGATCCATCAAGGTGCAGCATCACAACCCGGTGGGCAATTTGTTCAGCATGACGGGGGTCGTGGGTGGTGAAGATCACGCCATGCCCCCGGTCGGAGAGAGATTGCATCAGACAAAGTATGCGGTGCTGGTTTCCAAAGTCGAGGTGGGAGCAAGGTTCATCCAGCAGAATAAAATGCGCCCCCTGATGTAGAGCGCGTGCGATAAGAACAAGTTGGCGTTGTCCACCGGACAGTTCGTCGAAGTATTTGTCAGTCAGGTTGTCGGCACCAGTCATGCGAAGTGCTTCAACTGCATTGGCGACATCTGACCCAGACGGCGCAGAGAATGCCGGCCGATTGGCAGATGTGGCCATCAACACCATGTCGAGAACCGTATAGCCGAAGCCTGTTGCATGGGCCTGAGGCACATATGACATTACCTTGGCTCGTTGCTGATCGTTGAGAGCCTCTAGGGGCTGCTCGCAAACCTTGATGCCGCCGTCAATTCGAGGGTGTAGTCCAAGAAGTGTCCGAAGTAGCGTGCTCTTTCCAATCCCGTTGGCACCGAGCAGGGCGTAGATGAACCCGCCCTCCAAGTGAATGGTCAAAGGTTTGTTGATCGGCCTGTTGCGATGGCCGTAGAGCAGCCCGCAGACCTCAAGCGGCCCGAAGCAGTTCATGCCGACGGCCGCCTGGCATGAATAAGGGCGGCGATGAAGACAGGCGCCCCAATGATTGCTGTGAGGACCCCAAGAGGTGTTTCGGTGGTCCCCAGGGTTCGTGCAAGCGTGTCGATGCCCAGCAATAGGCAGGCCCCAAGCAGGGCGCTGGTCGGCAGAAGCAGGGCAAGCGATGACCCCACCAACAAACGCGCCACATGGGGCACCAGAAGACCGATCCATCCCACAACGCCGGCCATTGATACGACGCAGGCCGTCATCATCGTCGCGCAGACCACAACCAGCAACCGCAGTGCTTTTAGGCCAACTCCCATGGAGCGTGCATCATCATCGGGCAGCACCAGGAGGTTAAGACGCCAACGAAGCAGGACAAGCGGCAGGGCGAAAATGAGAATGAGTGCCACCCCAAGGCCGATCTCCTGCCTTGCAACACCAGAGAGGCTCCCAAGAAGCCAGAAGGTCATCGCAGGCAGCTGGTCGTAGGGATCGGCCAGGATCTTCAGTAGGGACGTGGCGGATCCAGCGAGCGCTCCCATCACAATGCCAATCAAGACCATGGTGAGCAGCGGATCGGTACCCTTGATTCTGGAGGCAATGAGCCAGACCAAGGCAACCACGATGAGGCCTGTTACGAATGCATTGACGTAGATGGCCCAGACAGGCCAGGAGAGAAAAATTGCGGCAATCGCCCCGAGTGCTGCGCCGGACGAGACCCCCAGAATGTCTGGAGACACCAGCGGATTTCGAAACAGGGCCTGATAAACCACTCCCGACATTGCCAGCGCAATGCCAAAGATGACCGCAGCCAAGACGCGTGGTAGGCGGATCTCCCAGACGACCAGATGGGCGGTGGATACAGTCCCTGTGGCTTGCCCCTGAAGCACCGTCTGAATGACCTCTGTCGCGCTGAGGTTGTATGGCCCAATGGTCATGCAAAGGAGAGCCATGCAGGCCAGCAAGCCCAGGAGCAGGAATGGCACGACGGGTCCACCACGGATCGTGGTGCTGCGACTGAGCATGATTTGTTAGGTAGGCCCAAGCAGTTCATCGAGCTGCTTGGATGTGAGTTCAACACCATAGAAGAGGCGGAAGAATTTGCCTGTTTCATCGTGAAGGTCGCCACGAGACCGCCCTGGGAAAAGCTTGGCCTGCAGCCATGGAATCCCGATCAGGCGATTAATGCTTGGGGGTCGGTCGATCCAGCCGAAGGGTAGCAAGGGTGCGAGGTACACCCTTTTCGTCACGACAGCCGAAATGCTTTGCCAGCGTGGGCTCTGGAAGATCTGCTGATAAAAGGCTTTGTCCCAGGTGATGATGACTTCGGGATTCAGGCGGTAAATGGTTTCCATAGAAACTCTGACAATGCTTCTTGGTGCTGGCCCCAGGGCATTCAGAACATTCATGCCACCAGCACGCTCAATGATTTCAGCATTGATAGAGCCGGGCGTGGCTGTCTCTAAGCCATCAGCGCCTCTGGCCAGATAGACCAGCGGGCGCTCTTGAATGCCGATGGATTGAGAGAAGACCTTGGCATCTTCGAGGAGTTTCTTGGTGTAGGTGGCAAGCTCGGATGCGCGACGCTCTTGGCCAAGCAACACCCCAAGCTTCTGGAGAGTGTGCGCCGAGTCCTCGAATCTGCCGCTCAGCAGGGCCGTGGGTATGCCCGTCTGACGCTCGAGCCGATTTGCCAGATCGACATACACGGGTGCAGTGGACCCAATGTCGAGAATCAGGTCTGGCTTGTTCTTGAGCACGACTTCGAGGTTTACCTCGCCGCCACGGCCAGTCAGCAGGCCCGTTCCTGGCAGTTCTCGAACCGAAGGGTGAAGGAAAGGCTTTTCCTCTTCACGAAGGGCTCTAGGCCAGCTCACCAGCCCGGTCGGGCTCACTGCATACGCAAATACGGCAGCTGGTCCCCCAGCAGCCAGAATGCGCTTGTAGCGGCCTGTTAACGGAATAGACCTTCCTGCATCGTCTCGAAAGCCAGTGCCCGATCTCGAGGCCACTGATTCGGAAGCCAGGGCTGTCCGAGTGAGTCCTGGTGCTGTGACGGCTGAGACCGTGGCCAATGCGGCCGAGCCAAGCGTGATACGCCGACAGAAATCTCGTTTGTTCATGGGGATGCAGAGAGATGTTTAGGGTGTATTGAGACTGATGGGCAGGCATTCGGCAATGATCGACTGCACCTATGAATGCATGTTCATAAAGCCTGAGGCGATTCCGCGTAAAGGGTTGGGGGGATGCCTCCGCAATCTTGTGAACTTGACGATGTTGGGGTCGCCGTGACGTAACATAGGGGCTCATGCAACTTCATCGGGTCTTCCAGCGCGCATCCAGAGTGGCCTTATTCGCCATTCTCGTTGCTGTTTCGGCGCCATCTGTCACCGCTATCCTGGCCGCCGAGCGAGGAATTGAACAGGGCCTCGAGATTTGTACTGCCGAGGGCATTCAGGTTGTTGTCGACCCGACCAATTCACAACTGCCGCCGGCCCACAGCGATGGTTGCTCTTACTGCCATTTATCGCCAGTAGTTCCCCTTCCAACCGTGGCGGTGCAGCATGTGCAGATGTCAAGGGCGCAGCTCCTGCCACCCTTGTTCCTTCGGGCGCCGAGGCCACTTTTCGCATGGGCGCATTCACGTTCCAGAGCACCACCAACTCTCCTCTAAGACAGCCTTGACGCCCGAATCCGGGTGAGTCGTCCACGTGACCTTGTCGCATGGACCTTGTGTCTACACATTGGAGAGAACAATGAGATTGAAAGAGCTCGTGGTTGCGGTGAGTGCCGCAACTGGTGGTTTGACGTTGAATGCTCAAGCACAGAGCAACAGTGATGCTTCCATTCAACTACCCCCGGTCGTCGTGACGGCCCCCGCCAGCACCAATCCCCTCGAGGTGGTGCTCGACCCAAAGGCACCCCAACAGCCTATTCCGGCCAACGACGGTGCAAGTTTCCTAAAGAACATTCCTGGTTTTAGCCTGATTCGCAAGGGTGGTACCGATGGTGACCCCGTTCTGCGCGGCTCTGCTGGCTCGAGATTGAACATTCTGCTCGACGGCATGGAGTTTCATGGGGGTTGTAGCTCTCGCATGGACCCGCCCACGGCCTATGTCTTCCCGGAGAGCTACGATGAGGTCACGGTAATCAAGGGCCCGCAGACCGTTCGTTATGGCAACGGCAATTCCGCGGGTGTGGTGTTGTTTGATCACAACCGGGAGGAATTGAAGCCGGGTGTGAGTGGCTTTGCCAGTGTGTTGGGTGGTTCGTTCGGGCGACTCGATGCGGTGGGCAATGCGAGGGCTGTTTCAGACAAAACCAACCTCTCTGCCACCCTCACACACGCTGAGTCAGACAACTACAAGGATGGGGCTGGCTATGAGGTGCATTCGGCCTATGAGCGCCAGAGCGCAACGGTTCTGGGTGGCTACAAGATCGACTCCAACACCCGCATTGATGTGGATGCCACCGTCAGTCGTGGTGAGGCCGCCTATGCAGATCGAAGTGTGGACGGGTCCCTTTTTGATCGTCAGAGCTACGGGGTTTCGTTGGAGAAGAAGAATGTCTCAGAGCGCGTGAAGAAGGTCAGTGCTCGGGTCTACCACTCCTACATTGATCACGTGATGGATAACTATTCGTTGAGAAGCACAAATAATTGTGCGGGAGTGGGTGGAGCAGACACTGCCTGTTCAGTCATGAATGTTGATCGAGATACTTCGGGTATTCGCGCTTCAGTCGACATGGCGGTGGCAAAGAGTACAGGTTTGACATTCGGAGTCGACACCCGAGTCGATACACACACCTACCGGGGGAAAATGCCTATGGGGGGTATGAACGTCAGCCTCGCGCAGGCCTTGACTTATACGACACTCGCCCGGATTGACGACTATAAGAGCAGCTTTCATGGAGTTTTTACGGAGGCCACTTCAGTTATTCGTGAGAGCGATAATCTGAATTTCGGACTCAGGTTTGATCAGTGGAAAGGCGAGCGTTACAACAGCACTACAGGTGCATTTGAGGGATCTAGCTCCCAGACCCTGGCCAGCGGATTTGCTCGGCTAGAGCGACGGCATCCAACGCTTGGGATGACCAGCTATGTCGGCCTGGGTT
>JBJOHF010000063.1:0-13410 GCA_046047855.1 Pseudomonadota bacterium
CGCGGGGTCCCGATCTGCCACCTCGAGCAGGGCGGTAATGCCCGGCCCGGCCTGTCGTCGTTGAATGCGGGCGAGCCCCTGGCGTACAAGCCGACGGTTTGTATCATCGAGCTTGACCAGATCGGCAACAGTGCCCAAGGCCACGAGGCCAAGCAGGTCGTCTATGCGCGGTGGATCACCGGAGAAGTGATCGGGCGCGTTCTGGGTGATCCAAGCGCGAACACCCATCACCAAGTAGAAGGCCACACCGACACCCGCGAGATGCTTGGTGGGGAAGCTGCAGCCAGGCTGATGGGGGTTCAGGATGAGGCAGTCGGGCAGCGATGGTCCAGGGAGGTGATGGTCCGTGACCAGCACCTGCATGCCAAGCGCCTGTGCAGCCTTCACCCCCTCGAGGCTGGAGATGCCATTGTCAACCGTGATGAGCCAGTCCGGTGCCGTGTCTCCGAATGATTGGGCCGCCTTTGCGACCAAGGCGGGTGTCAGGCCATAGCCCATGCGCATGCGATCAGGCACCAGAAACCGTGGGGTTGCGCCGAGGCGGGTGAGGCCTCTCATCAGAACGGCCGTCGCAGTCGCCCCATCTGCATCGTAGTCCCCCACGATGAGCATCCGTCGCTTGAGGAGAATGGCCTGGCCAATGGCCTCGAAGGCGGCATCCGCATGAAGGAGTGCCCGTGGAGGCGGCAGTCTCACCAGGCTGGGATCCAGTGACTCGATGCGCTCAATCCCCCGGCGGGCAAGGAGAGCAGCAATGACAGGGTCTTGGCCCGCCTGCACAAGATGCTCCATCGCTTGAGGGCTCAAGGGCCGGTCTTTCAGGGGGATGCGATGTCTCATTCGGATTCGGTTGTGGCCAGCAGCTGCGCAAGATCATGGAGGCCCGGTGCGCGTCCCAGCCCGAGCTGCCAGGCTGCGGCTGGAGTAGGCACAAATGCCCAAGCACTCGCCTGCGCCTTGAGGCCCGCGATGAGCAGTGCATCTCCTTGCGCCGCGATCTCGGTGAGGCAGGTTGACCAGTGATCTGACCAACAGGCCACCATGTCTTGGTTTGGGGCCGGCTCGCTGGGGAGCGGCAGCCAGTGAATAAGCGGTTCGGGCTCCTGGCGCATCTCCCGCCAGGCGCGCGCATAGCCTGCGAGCCACAAGGGGCTAGGGGCTGGGGCAGCGGCGGCAGCCAGCATCTTCGCATTGTCTCGGACACCGCAGGTACCCCAGAGCCAGAGTGTGTCGGGGTAACCATGGTCGCGGGACCAGTCGTAGGTCAGCATGCAGGCTAATTGGCTCGCTCGCCTCCAGGCACGCGCATGCACGCCCTCTGGCAAGACATCCGGCAGGTGGTGGTCGATGAGTAGCGCCGGATGCATGGCCTCTACGGCCAGGGGCGTTTGAAGGCAGAGGTAGAGCTGCCCGCTGTCCCCCCGCCTGAGCCTGAGGGCCTGCTGCTCGGACGCTGGGATCTCGAAACCCTCTCGAAGTCCGGCCTCCAGTGCCGCCTGCCAGGTCTCGTCAGCTGGAGCGGGGCATGGCAGCAGACGGACTTGCTGGGGCGTCATGTGCAGGTGGCCCGTCGTCAGAAAAGCCCAGTGCTCGCCTGGTTCGGGCTGAAGGCCATCTGCCTCGGCTGACCAGGCTGCCCAAGGCAGGGCGTCTGGCTTTTGCCCGAGGCATTCCGATAGGCTCTGCATCACTCCGGGCCAGAGCGGCGCATGACTGCGGCGCGGTTCGGCCCTCATGAGCCCTCTGAGCGCGTCCTGTGCGGGCCGGGATAGGGATTGGTTGAGCAGACGCTGTCTGAGCACCTCTGCCTCTGAGGCGCTGATGAGTCCATCGTCGACGATCCAAATACTGCCGGTTGAGGAGGGCGTTCGCATGGGGTGAGTATGGCAAACTCCGCGCATGCCCTTTGAGCTCTCGGTCGGACTTCGATACATCACAGCGGGCCGCTGGGCGCGGTCAACGCGTTTCATCAGCTTTATCTCTCTGATGTCGACGGTTGGCATTGCACTGGGAGTGGCAGCGCTCATCATGGTGCTCTCCGTCATGAATGGCTTTCAGATTCAGGTGCGAGATCGCATGCTGGGGGTTCTCTCCCATCTCGAGCTTGTCACCTCCGACGCCAGCGAGGCCTCGATCGCCCTCGCTCAGCAGGCGTTGCTTAAGACCGATGGGGTTATCGCCACCGCGCCATTCACGCGTGGGCAGGCCATGGCTGTCCGCGGCGATCGGCTTCAAGGCGTGTTGGTTCGGGGCGTTGACCCTACCCAAGAGCCTGGGGTGAGTGAGGGGCTCACCACCCTGCGTGCGGGGGCGCTTTCACGCCTGGATCAGCAGCGATTTACAGCCGTGGTGGGCAGCGAACTGGCGAGCAACCTAGGGCTTGCCATTGGAGACCCCATAACGCTGGTCACTGCAGAACCCAGCGCGGGGTTGACGGGCATTCTGCCTCGCATGAAGCAGTTCGAGGTCGTGGGTATTTTCTCTTCGGGCCACTATGAATACGACAGCGGTATGGTGTTTGTATCTCAGGCTGACGCACAGGCCTTTTTCAGAGATCAGGGCATTACGGGAGTGAGGGCGCGCCTTGCCAATCTGCACGAGGCACCCTGGGTCTCTGCGCTGCTATCTACCCAGTTGCCACCCACCATTCAGGTTCGCGACTGGACCCGTGAAAATAGCGCTTGGTTTGCAGCTGTGCAGCTCGAGAAGCGCATGATGTTTGTCATTCTGGTGCTCATTATTGCGGTAGCTGCATTTAACCTGGTTTCCATGCTGGTCATGACCGTGATGGACAAACGGTCAGATATCGCCATTCTGAAAACCCTTGGCGCTCAGCCAAGGTCCATCCTTCTGATTTTCATGATCCAAGGGGCAGCCCTGGGTGTGTTGGGCGTCTTGAGCGGAACGCTCTTGGGCAGCATAGGCGCATGGCAGATCGATGCGCTCGTGGCTGGGCTTGAGTCCCTCATGGGCTTTCAGTTGCTGCCCAAGGGCATTTACCTGATTGAACGCCTTCCCTCCGACCTGCGCCTTCTGGATGTCTTGCAGATCAGCCTGACTGCATTGGTGCTCTCGTTTTTGGCCACCCTCTATCCCAGCTGGCAGGCCTCCCGTGTGCAACCTGCAGAGGCGCTCCGGCATGACTAGCGCAGCGCAGGTGCTCCAAGCCCGCGGGCTCTCCCGTCAGTATGAAGATGCTGGACGCCTGGTTCGTCCTTTCCAGGACGTCAGCTTGAGTCTGGGGCTTGGCGAGACCCTTGCCATCATGGGCCCATCGGGCGCGGGAAAGTCCACCCTGTTGCAGCTCTTGGGCGGGTTGGACCAGCCCAGCACGGGAGAGGTCCAGATTGATGGGGAGTCTCTCGGCACTGCAAGCGAAGCCAGGCGCGCTGAGATTCGAAACCTGAAGATCGGTTTTGTGTACCAGTTTCATCACCTCTTGCCGGAGTTCTCCGCGCTTGAGAATGTCGCAATGCCGTTGCGGATTCGCCGAGTTCCTATTGCGGAGGCGCGTGAACGGGCTCAGGCTGTTCTTGTCAGCGTGGGCCTTGCACAGCGCCTGACCCATCGGCCTTACCAGCTCTCAGGGGGTGAGCGTCAACGTGTAGCGATTGCGCGCGCATTGGTGACCCATCCGCGTTTGGTGCTTGCCGATGAGCCAACAGGCAATCTCGATCGAGAGGCCGCGCATATGGTGTTTGACTGTCTCATGCATGGGGTGCGCACCCAAGCCACAAGCCTTGTGGTGGTGACACACGACCCTCAGTTGGGCGGTCGGTGCGACCGGTCCTTGGTGCTCTCGAATTCCGAGACGAGCATGGCCCGCTGAGGCTTGCGTGCGCGTTTCGCCCGCTGTCTCGAGGCCTTGAGGGCCCAGCCCCAATAGACCACCGCGTAGCCCAAGATCGTCAAGGTCACTGCCATCAGCAGCACGCCGACCAGCAAGGGCCAACCGAGGCTAGTAAGCCAGGCGGCTAGCGCGCCGAGGGAGTCAAGGGGCGCGGTGAAATCGAAGCTGGGTGGTGGCGACACGTCGCCAGGCTGGGCGCTGCCCCCCGTGGGTATTCCAAGGCGCTCAAAGAGCCATAGACCAATCTGAAGCCCAAGCAGGTAGAGCGGAATGAGTGTGAGCGGGTTCGTATACAGCGTTGTGAATACCGCCACCGGCAAATTGACCCGAACGATGATGGCGACCAGCGCAGCACAGGCGAACTGAAAGGGAGGGGGAAGCAGACCGCAGAACATGCCTGCTGCTACGCCGCCAGCAACCGAGCGGCGTGTGAGGCGCCAGACACCAGGATGAATGAGCGCGGGCCCAAAAATACGCAGGAATCGGTTGGACTGCAGCGCTTCGGGAGTGGGAAGGCGTCGCTTGAGATAGGCTTTCATGGCTGGCGCAAGTGTAGAGTGTTTGGGTGCTTGTTGACACTCACTGCCACCTGGATTTTCTGGACCTGCCCGGCCAATGCCTTGATCAGGCTGAGCGGGCGGGCGTGGCTGCTGTCGTTATTCCTGCTGTGGCGCCCGAGAACTTTTCCCAGGTGCGTAAATGGGCGCATACGTCCAGCAGATCTGTGTACGCACTTGGGCTTCATCCGTGCTCCCTCGATCGTCTAGGAGACGACGCCCTCGACCTTCTGAAGACTGAGCTCCTGGCTGTCCAGGACGATCCGCGCCTCGCTGGCATTGGCGAGATTGGACTGGACTTTTTTGTTCCCGGACTCGATCGGACTCGCATGACACGCCTCTTTCATGAGCAACTTCGACTCGCAAGAGACTATGACCTCCCTGTGGTACTCCACGTTCGCAAAGCGCAAGATCAGGTGCTCGCTGGGCTGCGTCGCTTTGGCATTCGTCGGGGTATTGCCCATGCCTTCAACGGCAGCCCTGAACAGGCTCATGCCTATCATCGTCAGGGCATCCATCTCGGCCTTGGAGGGGCAATGACCTTTCAACGCGCAAGTCGTATTCGCCGGCTTGCCCAAGAGCTCCCACTCGAGGCGTTCGTACTAGAGACCGATAGCCCTGATATTCCGCCTGCCTGGCTACAAGCGGGGCAGCAGAACACCCCAGAGCAGGTGGTTGGGGTGGCGCGCTGCCTCGCGCAGCTGCGTGGGATCTCGGAGGACGAGGTCGCCCATGCCACATCGCAGGCAGCCTGCATTGCGCTTCCTGCCCTAGAGGACCAGCTCAAGCGCCTCTGCGCATAGCGCCATGAGAGTCTCTATTGGCTGGGCGGCTGTGGCCGCCCTGGTCGGTTGCTGCGCGCTATTGCTTTTGCGTCAGCTGCCGCCAGTCGGGTGGTGGTGGGCGAGTGGTTCCGCTCTGGTCATTGGGCTCATGGTGACTTGGGCCCTGGCACGGCAAATGCCAAAGCGCCCGTGGCTTGGAGGGAGGGTTCTGCCTTGCTTGGTCTTGTTGGGCATTGGGCATGGCTTTGCGGCGCAGCTGGCGTGGCGCGCCGAGCATACCCTGAGCCAGCGCATCGGAGCAGAGGAGCAGGGCCAGTCATGGGTGATTGATGTGGTGTTGGAGGGCTTGCCCAATCAGTCGCAGGGTGCTTATCCCGTCTGGATGACCGAGGCCAGACTCCTCAATGGGCCTCGCCCTGGGGCCACCATCAGTCTGGCCTGGGCAAAACCGCCAGTGCCCCTTGAGCCGGGCCAGTCATGGCGTATCCCCGTTCGGCTCAAGAATCTCTCTGGGACGCGCAACTTCCATGGCTTTGACCCGGAGACCTGGGCTTTCGGTAAGGGGCTCATGCTTCAGGGAAGCGTGCGTGCTGGGCGAGGAGACCCCTCCGCAGTGCGGCTAGCGGATGATCCCGGGCCGCTCGCTCAGATCGACCGCGTGCGATTCAAGACCCGCCAGTTGATTCAGCAGACCCTCGAAGGACGGGCATATTGGGGCGTGATGTCGGGCCTGGTGGTGGGTGATCAAGCGGTCATCTCGGCCGAGCATTGGACGCTTTTCGCTCAGACAGGCATTTCTCATTTGGTGTCGATTTCGGGGATGCACGTCACGCTTTTTGCAGTGGCGGCCCGACTGCTGTTTAAGCTGCTCTGGCGTTTGCTCTCCGTCGCGCCGCTGCGCCTCGCGCTCTGGGCCCCTTTTCCGCCAGTGGGCGCAGTTGTTGCCAGTCTCGCTGCACTGGGTTACGCCCTGCTTGCGGGGTTTAACCTCCCCGCACAGCGCACGGCGATCATGGTCTGCACCGCCTCGCTTGCCATGCTGGCGGGCCGCTCGCTGGGTCACGGAGGGGTGTTGGGTCTTACCCTCTTGGTGATGTTGGTGCTCGAGCCCACCGCACCGCTCGCGCCGGGTTTCTGGCTCTCGTTCTTCGCGGTCTGGCTCCTCTTTGCGCAGCCCGATCGCGAAAAAGATGGCCATGCGGTTCGCAATCGCATTTGGGATGGGATCTGGGACGCGGGTCGCGCCCAATGGGCCATGACCATTGGACTCGCACCGCTGACTGTTGCCTTCTTTCACCAGATCTCGGTGGTGGGCCCACTGGCCAATGCCATTGCCATTCCCCTCGTGACCTATTTGGTCACGCCTCTCGCCTTGGTCGGTGCGCCGCTTGCAGCCTGGGGCCTTGCCTCACCCCTGATCTGGGCGGATGGCATTTTTGGCTGGCTCATGGGCCTGCTCAAGTGGATGGCAGACCACCCTTGGGCCGTGGCGAGCTGGCACGCGCCCCCGCTCTGGGCGAGTGTGCTGGCCTGTGGCGGTGTTGCCTGGGCCCTGCAGCCGTCCCGCCCGCATCTTCGGCCTCAGGTCAGGCGCTTGGGATGGGGTCTGTTGCTTCTTTTGTTTGTCGGGGGTGAGCCCAGCCCCCCTGAGGGAGAGGTGTCGATCACGGCCTTGGACGTGGGGCAGGGCACGGCTGTGGTCATTCGTACGCGAGACCATGCCATGCTCTATGACACTGGCCCCACCATGGGAGCGTCCACGGCCGCTCGCAGAATTGTTTTGCCGCAGCTACAAGCAGACGCCGTTGGAAGGTTGGACCTACTCATGATCTCGCACGATGACGATGATCATGCCTCTGGCATGGCAGACGTCTTGGCGGCCAGTCCCTCGGCCGAGCTGGTCACGAGCCTTCAGCCCCATGAGCTCTTGGGTCGGGGATATACCTCGCCCACGAAAGCGGTTCGCTGCGAGTGGGGGGTCAGTTGGGCTTGGAATGGCGTGCATTTTCGAGTGCTCTATCCCTTTGCGGATCGCAGGCTGGAGCCTCGCTCGGGCAATGACGACTCTTGTGTGCTGGAGGTGACTGATGTGGCCGGTCGGCGACTGATACTTGCTGGCGACCTTTCCTCTGAGGCGGAGGCGGACTGGCTTTCGCAGCAGAATTGGCTGCATGCACCCCGCGGGCCATTGCTGTTTATGGCCCCCCATCATGGCAGTCGTGGCTCCCTCAGCAACGACACGCTCGAGACGCTCAAGCCCGACTGGGTGTTCGCCCAGTCCCGCTTTGAAGGACGTTTTCAACATCCCCACCCCGAAGTGATCGGGCGGCTTCAGGTGCGGGGCATTCCGTTTCTGAGAACCGACCTCCACGGGGCTCTGCGATTACGTTGGCAAGGCGAGTCGCTGGCCGTTGAGCGTGCATCCGACCAGCGACGATTCTGGCACTTACTGCGCGACCCAGCCTCCGTCCATGTTCCAGGCGACCCCTCGAACCTGATCAGCCGAGGGGGAGCACAGGAAGACCGCTAAGCCAGCCAGTTGTTCGGGGGTCACGAACTCACCTGAGGGCTGCTTCTCGAGGAGCAGTCCTCGTTTGGCCTCTTCCAGAGAAACACCCTCGCGTTCCGCCCGCGCGTCGACCTGCTTCTGAACGAGGGGCGTGAGCACCCAGCCCGGGCAGATGGCGTTACAGGTGATGGGCGACTGGGCAGTCTCTAAGGCCACCACCTTGGTGAGTCCAACAATACCGTGCTTGGCCGCAACATAAGCCGCCTTTTGGGCGCTGGCCACGAGCCCGTGGGCTGAGGCGATGTTGAGGATACGGCCGTAGCCTCGCTGCCTCATGCCAGGCAGTGCCGCCCGGATGGTATGAAAAGCGGACGAGAGGTTGATGGCAATCACCGCGTCCCACTTTTCAATGGGGAAGTCTTCAACGGGGGAGACATGCTGAATGCCCGCATTGTTGACCAAGATGTCAATGGCGCCCATGTCTTGCTCCGCTGCTTGCATCATGTGCGCGATCTCTGCCGGCTTCGACATGTCGGCGCCGTAGTGACGCGTAGGATGACCGGAGCGGCGTGAGAGGTCTTCTTGGATTTGGGCTATGAGGGTGGCCTCGCCGAATCCATTAATCGCAATCTGAGCGCCCTGGTCAGCGAGCGCTTGGGCGATACCCAGTCCGATGCCGCTGGTCGATCCGGTGACGAGTGCGGTTCTGCCTTTGAGCGATGACATCTTGGTTCTCCTGTATGGTTTTTGACTGCGCGCTAGCATAGCCTGCCAGCTTTCCATTTTAAGGACCGTCGCCGATGCAGAGCCTCATTTCAACCGAGATTATTGAGATCCAAAGCGCAAGCCCCGCCGGGCCACATGTCATGCGGGTGCAGCAGGCCGGTGACCCTCAAAGCCAACGGGTTGCGATCTGCGTGCACGGCCTCACACGGGTATCTGATGACTTCCTTCCTCTGGCGCACAGGCTCGTTGCGCAGGGCTATCGCGTCCTCATGCCCGATGTGGTGGGACGGGGGCGATCTGACTGGCTCAAGGCGGCGGAGCACTATCACATTGGCCAGTATGTCGCTGATGTTGCCCAGATGGCGAGGCAGCTCAAGCTCCCACCCGTGGCGTGGGTGGGCACATCGATGGGCGGTCTCATGGCCATGGTAGCGGCCGGGCATCCGCAGCGGGAGGCGTTTTTTGCAGGGCTTCGCATTCAGCGCCTGGTGCTTAACGATGCAGGAGCCATGCTCGCGGGGGCTGCGTTGGATCGCATTGGCCTGTATGTGGGCGAGTCTCCCGTCTTTGATACGCTGGAGGCAGCGCGGGCGATGGTCCGAAGCCGGCTCGTGACCTTTGGGGCGCATAGCCAGGAACAGTGGGACTTTCTGACCGATGCCGTGTTGCGATCGACCGAGGACGGCTCTTGGCGGCTGCATTACGACCCCGCCATTGCCGCACCCTTTAAGGCGGCGTTACTCGCCGCAACCGGTCCGACGCCTGACGCGGACTTCTGGCCGCTGTATGAAGCCATAACGTGCCCAACGCTCTTGTTGAGAGGGGCAGAGAGTGACCTCTTGCCCCGGGCCGTTGCCGAGGAGATGACTCGGCGTGGCCCAAAGGCCACGCTGTTGGAGTTTGCGGGGGTGGGGCATGCCCCCACCCTGCTCAGCGAGGATCAGATGGATCCAATCCTCTCCTTCCTCTCGGAGGTTTAGCGCCAGCCGACCTGGTCCACGAGTTCCTGGGCGGCTCGCACCTTTGAGGCGTACTGGGCGACGGGCATAGGGTCTGCCTTGAAGGTGCCAAGGCTCTCAAGCTCGGGGTTGTTCGTTTTCACGCCAGACCGTGCAGGCCATTCGTTGTTGGCCTCGGCGAACTGTGCCTGCGCCTCAGGGCTGGCCAGGAACTCGAGAAAGGCCTGGGCGTTGGCTCGGTTCGGGGCTGACTTGACGAGGCCACCACCTGAGATATTGACATGCGTGCCTACCCCGTCCTGATCGGGCCACACCAAGCGTGTTTTGGCGGCAACCTGCCTGTCCTCGGGCTTCTTGCTGCGCATGAGGCGCGCGTAATAGTAGGTGTTGGTGATAGCAATGGCGCATTCCCCTGAGGCCACCGCCTTGATCTGATCGGTGTCGCCACCCTTGGGCGGGCGGGCAAGGTTATTTTTGACGCCTTGTGCCCAGGCCTTGGCTTTCTCAGGCCCGAGATGGGCGATCTGCGCGCTGATCAGCGAGAGCATGTAGGGATGTGCTGCGGTGCGGCTGCAGACCATCCCTTTGAACGCCGGTTTGGCGAGGTCCGCATAGGTCTTGACCTGCTCGGGATTGACTCTGAGAGGGTCGACGACAATCACGCGTGCCCGTGTGGTGAAACCGAACCAGAGATTTTGGTTGCGAAGGGCGGCTGGAATGGCCTGCTCGAGCGCTTTGGATTGAACGGGTGCGAAAAGACCCTCTTGCGCAGCCCGCTCCAGTCGTGAGGCATCGGCCAGAAGCAATACATCTGCGGGGCTTGCGTTGCCTTCGCTGCGCAGCCGTTCGAGTAGGGGCTCGTCTCCCGCCGTAACGACATTGATCTTGATGCCGGTTTGCTTTGTGAATGCAGCGTAGAGCGCCTCGTCGCTCGAGTAGTGCCGGGCGGTGTAGAGGTTCAGGACACGTTCATTCGCCTGCAGGCTGGGGCTGAGGCCGACAATACTGCAGGCCAAGGCTGTGGTCAGGGTCAGGCGGCGAAGGGGTTTCATGGGTGCAATCTCTTTTCAATTGAGTGGGGTGGGGGTGTCGGGCAAATCTTAACCCAAGTGAGAACGATTTTCAAATGCATTTGAGGGGGCGCTTCGCAATCTATCATTGCGCGTACACCCTTTCACTTTGATCCGGAGGATTTGCCATGATGGTTCGTCAAGCACTGACCGCAGAGGACTGCGAGCGCATGGGCGCCGCTGCAATTGCGGAGGCCGAGAAAAACAACTGGAACGTCAGCATTGCCATCTGTGATGACGGCGGACATCCGCTCTGGTTCAAGCGCCTCAATGGCGCGCCACCGATCTCTGCTTACATCGCGAGTAACAAGGCGAAAACAGCAGCACTCGGTCGGCGTGAGACCCGGCTCTATGAAGAGGTCATCAATAACGGCCGCACCGCCTTCCTGACCGTCCCCGAGATCGAGGGCCTGCTGGAAGGGGGGGTCCCGGTTGTGGTCGATGGCGTGGTGATTGGTGCGGTGGGCGTCTCGAACGTGAAATCGAACGAGGACGCCCAGATTGCGAAGGCCGGAATTGCTGCCCTCTGAGGATTAACCGCGCCTAGGCAGCTGCCTTTTGGAGTTGCTCGATGCGGACCTTCCACTCACGGGGTCCGCTCTCGTGCACGGACTCTCCGCGCGCATCCACAGCGACCGTGACAGGCATATCGACGATGTCGAACTCGTAGATGGCCTCCATTCCGAGGTCTTCAAAGGCAAGGACCTTGGCAGAGCGAATCGCCTTGCTCACCAGGTAGGCGGACCCACCAATCGCGATGAGGTAGGCGGTGCCATACTTCTTGATGGTGTCGATGGTGGCCTGCCCACGCTCAGCTTTACCGACCATGCCGATAAGGCCAGTCTGTCCCAACATCATCTCGCTGAACTTGTCCATGCGGGTGGATGTGGTGGGACCCGCAGGGCCAACCGCTTCATCTCCCACCGCATCGACTGGCCCCACGTAATAGATGACCCGGTTGGTGAAGTCGACGGGCAGCTTCTCGCCACGGCCAAGCATGTCTTGAATGCGCTTATGTGCCGCGTCGCGTCCCGTGAGCAGCTTTCCGGAGAGCAAAAGCGTCTGACCGGGCTTCCAGGTCTGAACCTCGTCGCGGGTGAGGGTGTCGAGGTTCACCCGAAGTGACTTCTCTGCATTGGCAGTCCATTGCACCTTGGGCCATTGATCCAGGTTAGGCGGGTCGAAGACTGCAGGGCCTGAGCCATCGAGGTGGAAATGAATGTGCCGCGTGGCGGCACAGTTCGGGATCATGGCAACGGGCAGATTTGCAGCATGGGTGGGGCAGTCCATGATCTTGACGTCGAGCACGGTTGTAAGGCCTCCCAGGCCTTGTGCACCGATGCCAAGCGCATTGACCTTTTCGTAGAGCTCAAGCCGCATTTCTTCGGGGCGGGTCTTGGGCCCTCTGGCTCTGAGCTCGGCAATGTCGACCGGGGCCATGAGGGATTCTTTGGCCATGAGCATGGCCTTCTCGGGGGTGCCGCCAATACCGATGCCGAGAATGCCAGGGGGGCACCATCCCGCGCCCATGGTGGGCACCGTCTTGAGCACCCACTCCACAATGTTGTCATTGGGGTTGAGCATCCCCAGCTTGGCCTTGGCCTCGCTTCCGCCGCCCTTTGCCGCGCAGATGACTTCAAGCGCGTCGCCGGCCACGATCTCGGTGTGGATGACCGCCGGGGTGTTGTCCTTGGTGTTCTTTGAGGTGCCCGCTGGGTCCGCCAGAACGGAGGCGCGCAGGGGGTTGTCGGGGTTCCGATAGGCGCGACGCACACCCTCATTCACCATGTCCGTTACGGTCATGGTGGCGCCTCCCCATTGCAGGTTCATGCCGACCTTTAGAAACACGGTTGCAATGCCTGTGTCCTGGCAAATGGGGCGATGGCCCTCTGCAGCCATCCGGCTATTGGTGAGGATCTGCGCAATGGCGTCTCGTGCGGCGGGGCTCTGCTCGCGCTCGTATGCCTCACCCAGTGCAGTGATGTAATCCACCGGGTGGTAGTAGCTGATGTACTGGAATGCATCAGCGATGCTCTGGATGAAGTCGTCCTGCTGAATGACTGCCATGGTCGTCCCTCCTGGGATTAATGTGAATGTGTGGAACCCTTGTGCTTGAGCGCCGCAAGGTCGTCGCTGAGCATGATGCGATCGCAGGCCGCAATGGCCATGGCCGAGAGCAAGAATGCAATGTGAATGGCGGTCTGCGCAATTAAGGTTTTCTCGTCGAGCTGAGAGGCGTTGATGAATGTCTTGAGCAGGTGAATGGACGAAATTCCAATGATTGCCGTGGCCAGCTTGACCTTTAGCACGGAGGCATTCACGTGCGAGAGCCATTCGGGTTGATCAGGGTGCCGATCAAGATTCATGCGAGACACGAAGGTCTCATAGCCCCCGACGATCACCATGATGAGTAGGTTGGAGATCATGACCACATCGATCAGTCCGAGCACGATGAGCATGATGGCCGCCTCCGTCATGGGCGCCTGGCCCTCTGCCGGTGCGAAAACGCCGTGGAGCAAATGGCTCAGCTCAATCCAGAAGTGGTACGCATAAACCACTTGTGCCACGATAAGGCCAAGATATAACGGCAGTTGGAGCCAGCGGCTTGCAAAAATGAGGCGGGGAAGAGGAGCGAGACGCCCATTTTGAAGCGGATCTTGAGGGTTCATGTTTGTTGAGCCTTAGGAAATGTCGTAGAGTTTTACCAAAGAATTATTAATCAATCAGAGGAGACCCCCAATGTCATCGAGTCAGATCGAGTCGGTCCTGCACGAGAACCGTGTATTCGACCCGCCGCAGGATTTTGCCAAAACTGCCCGCATCGGCAGCATGCAGGCCTACAACGCGCTTGTAGCCGAGGCCGAGGCCAACTATGGCGAATACTGGGCCAAGCGTGCCCGTGAAGAGATTGCTTGGCACAAGCCCTTTAGCAAGTCGCTCGACGAGTCTCAGGC
>JBJOHF010000064.1:0-3792 GCA_046047855.1 Pseudomonadota bacterium
AAGAGGGCAACCTCATGGAGCGCGCGGGCGTGGGCTTCTCGCACGTACGTGGCGACAGGCTGCCCCCTTCGGCTACGGCCAATCGCCCCGAACTCGCGGGGCGGGGTTTTGAGGCGATTGGTGTGTCCTTGGTCTTTCATCCGCGTAACCCCTATGTGCCAACGGTGCATGCGAATGTGCGGGTCTTGGTGGCCAAGGCCGTGCGCGAGGGTGAGCAGGACATCTGGTGGTTTGGCGGTGGCATGGACCTCACCCCCTACTACCCCTTTGAGGAAGATGCGGTTCACTTTCACCAGACCTGCCAACAGGCACTCGCCCCCTTCGGTGCAGCGTATTACCCCCGGTTTAAGAAGTGGTGCGACGAGTACTTCTACTTGAAGCACAGAGGCGAGGCGCGTGGCGTTGGCGGCATTTTCTTTGACGACTTTGCAGAGCTGGGTTTTGAACAGAGTTTCGCGATGACGCGTGCGGTGGGCGACAGTGTGGTGAGCGCATACTTACCCATTGCTCAGCGCCGTCGCGACACGCCCTACGGAGAGCGTGAACGAGACTTTCAGGCCTATCGGCGTGGGCGCTATGTGGAGTTCAACCTCGTCTACGATCGCGGCACCCACTTTGGTCTGCAGAGCGGCGGGCGTGCCGAGAGCATTCTGATGAGCCTCCCACCCATCGTGAAATGGCGGTACGACTGGGCGCCCGAGCCGGGTTCGCCCGAGGCCAAGCTCTATGAGGTGATTAAACCGAGGGACTGGCTCGCATGAGAACTATCCTTGTCACCGGTGCAGCCGGGTTTATTGGCAGTTTTGTAAGCGAGCGCCTGCTCAGTGGGGGCGATCGCGTGATTGGCCTCGACAATCTGAACGACTACTACGACCCAAGCCTCAAGCAGGCCCGGCTTGACCGCGTTGCCGCCCACCCCAATGCGCAGGCCTTCACCTGTGTACAGGCCTCGCTCGAAGACCGCGGCGCGATGGAGCGGCTCTTTAGTCAGCATCGTTTCGATGGCGTTGTCCACCTGGCCGCGCAGGCGGGGGTGCGGTATTCGCTCACCCATCCGCATACCTATATCGACAGCAACATCACTGGCTTTCTCAATATCCTGGAAGGTGTGCGCAGCCAGATTCGCCCAGGTGCGCCCAGGGCACACCTGGTCTATGCCAGCTCATCAAGCGTGTATGGCGGCAACACACAACTGCCTTTCTCAGAAGATCAAGACGTTGACCGGCCGGTCTCGCTCTATGCGGCCACCAAAAAGGCCAATGAATTGATGGGGCATACCTACAGCCACCTCTTTGGCATTCCCGCCACGGGGCTTCGGTTCTTTACGGTGTATGGCCCTTGGGGCCGACCCGACATGGCCGCCTTTAAGTTCGTGAAGGCCATTCTGGCGGGCGAGACCATTGAGGTCTATAACCATGGCCAGATGCAGCGCGATTTCACCTATGTGGACGACATCGTGGAGGGCGTTGTGCGTGTGCTCGACCAGCCACCAATGGCCGAGCCTGCGGGCAGCGATTTTGCATTTGAGCAGACCGCACCGCACCGCGTATTGAACATTGGCAATCATCACCCTGAGCCGCTCACCGAGTTCATCGCAGCAATCGAGGATGCCCTGGGCATGACTGCCAAGAAGCAGCTCATGCCTATGCAGCCGGGCGATGTCCCCGCCACTTATGCAGAGACCGAAAAGCTCAAGGCGCTCACGGGATTCGCCCCATACACGCCTCTGCGCACGGGCATTCAGCGATTTGTGGATTGGTATCGGGGTTATTACAAGGTCTAGCGTAAGGTTTGGTGTTGTGGGCGGGTTTAAGGGTTACCTCACTCATTTGGAGTCCCCACCATGTTGTTCAGAACCTCTCTTGCCGCGGCCCTTTTGGCCATCACTGCACAGGCCTGGGCGCAGGTTCCTCCGCCCCCGCCCGCTGCTCCGGTTGCACTGCCCCCTGGTCTGGTCTTGCCTAACCCCCAAGACATGTTGTCCCTCACGCCTGAGCAGCGGCGTGAGCGTATGAAAGCCTTGCGTGCCCAGATCAAAGACCTCACCCCCGAACAGCGTCAAGCGGTAAAGGCCGAAATGCGCGCCCGCATCGAGCAGCTGCCGCCTGAGCTGCGCAAGCAGCTCACTGAAAAGGCCCGCGGGGACTGGAAGCAGATGTCTCCCGAAGATCGTCAGAAGTGGCGCGAAGAGCGGCGCCGCATCATTGAAGGGATGTCCCCTGAAGAGCGCCGTGTGCTTCAAGAAGAGCGGCGTCGCATCTGGGCCAAGCTCAGTCCCGAGGAGCGCGAGCGCCTCTTCAAAGAGATGCCCCGCCCGCCCAAGCCACCTGCACCACCTGCACCGCCCGCGCCATCGTCCCCACCCGGGCAATAGGGCGGCGCCATGGCTATGCCTTTACAGTCTCTCTTGCGGCTTGGGTTTGTGTCCGTCGGCATTCTCTTCCTTGCGAAGCCCGCACTCGCCTGGGGTGAGCGTGAGCAAGGTGCACTCACCGCCTTGGCGGGTGTCTCTTTGGTGCGGTCGCTCAACACCCCAACGGTTCACTCCTCTTTGGTCTATGCGGGGCCTGTAGCCCATCCGGTGGTGGTGCATGGCACGGTGAGAGTCCGCGAGCGGCACTGGCATCGTCACAAGCACCGGTCGCCTGCGGTCACTTGGGTGGCCGCTCCCCCTCCCTCGTTGCTCAGCTACCACTCTCCCCTCTACTCGGTGCAGCCCGTAAAAACCGTGATCGCACCCATCGTGGTGGAGTCTTCTCCCTCTGTCCCTCCTGTGGGCTGCACGGATATTCCCGTAAAGGATGAGCAGGGGCGTCTGGTGGAGTACCGTCGTGACTGCAGTGCCCGTTAGCCTCTCTCGCGCTGAAGGATGGCGTCTGTTGGATCGCGCGCGCGCCAGTGCAGGCCGAGATGCGCGCAAGCACGCCGAGCAGCTGGTGTCGCATCTCAGGCCGCGTGCGTTCTCCTTGGCGTTTCGGCTGCTGCAGGACCGGGCCCTTGCCGAAGATGCCGTCCAAGAGGCCTTTATTCGGCTTTGGCGGGGACGCGCTGAGGATCAAGGGCGTGCGCAACTCAGCAGCTATTTCCACCATATCGTTGCCCATGAGTCGCTGCGGATGCTCAAACGAAGTGGGCGAGAGTCGAGTTGGTCGCCCGATGAACTCAATGACTTCATCGACGACCGCACGGCCCAGCAAGCCCCAACGCCCGAAGCATTCGCGCCTGCAGCACTTGAGGCGGCTCTGGCCAAACTCCCCGATCGTCAGCGGGTGGCCTTGGTGTTGTGGGCTTATGAAGACGCAACGCCAGCCGATATTGCACGCATACTCGAACTCAGTCCCAATGCGGCCCACCAGCTATTGCACCGGGCCAAGCAGGCGTTAAAGTCTGCTCTTCAATCAGGATCCGCACCATGAACACCTTCGACCCCACCCGTGACCAAGCACTCAAGTCAGCGTTGCAGGCCTTGAGCGACGCCCAGCCCTCACACGGCTTCGATGCGCGCTTGGTAGAGGCCCTGGCCGAGCAGCCCGAGCCGACGCGTGTCGTTGCGCTCTCGGGCCAGCTGGCTGCAGCCCGTGTGAGCAGCCAGGGTCGAATGGGATGGTGGCCCATGGTGGCTGGTGCCGGGTTTGCCGTGGCTTTGGCGGTTGGTGTCGCAGTCTGGATGCAGGCCTCGCCTGCCATGCCCACTGATCTGCGAGAGCCCGACACCTTGTCGGTGCTCTCTTACGGCGTGCTCTAAACCAACGGACGTTTTGTGGTGGGCCGCGGTGGAGCGGGTTTCTTGCC
>JBJOHF010000065.1:0-53547 GCA_046047855.1 Pseudomonadota bacterium
GCAGTGGCCGATGAACGAACGGCAAGCGAGACACCCGTATCCCCTTGGACCATTCGCTCATAGTGCGCACGAATGTCCGACTCGAGTGCTGGCGGCAGAGGGGTCTCGACAATCCATTGACGGATTTCAGAACCACAGGCGGTCAGCGCACGAACATCTTCGGTATTGAGGCCTTCGAGGCGCTTGGCGATGCGCTCGCCCAGGCCGCCGTGAAGCAGGAATTCACGAAAGGCATGTGCGGTGGTTGCAAACCCACCCGGAACCTGAACGCCGGCTGCAGCCAGCTGACTGATCATTTCTCCAAGTGAGGCATTCTTGCCGCCGACCGCGTCGACGTCCGTCATGCGCAGTTCCTCGAACGGAACCACAAGACGGCTTCCAAGCTGATTCATAAAAACTCCCCTAAGATGTAAAAAATATGTCGGTTAGGGGGATTTTAAATGACCCAGCAGGTTCAGGCTGCGGGACGGACAGCCTTCTTCGTATCAGACGGCACGGGAATTACCGCCGAGACCCTTGCATCCTCCATTCTGGCGCAGTTTGACCAGCTCAAATTCAAGCTCAGACGCCTGCCGTTTATCGACTCCATTGACAAGGCAGATCAGGCTTCGCTGGTCATTGCGCAGCAGGGAGAGGAGGACGGCCGTAAGCCCATCGTCTTCTCGACGCTGGTGAATCCAGCCATTTCGGCACGCATCAAGCAGGCGGAGGCCCTTCACCTCGACCTCTTTCAGACCTTCGTCGTGCCTCTAGAGGCGGAACTCGGCGTGAAATCGAGCCATACGATTGGCCGTTTTCATCATGCGACCGATTCAGATGCCTACAAGAACCGAATCGAGGCCATTAACTTCTCCCTCGCTCACGACGACGGTCAGTCTTCCCGCAACCTAGACCAGGCCGAAGTCATTCTGCTCGGGGTCTCACGGAGTGGAAAGACACCGACGAGCCTCTACCTTTCGATGCAATACGGCATTAAGGTGGCGAACTACCCCTTGATCCCAGATGACTTTGAGCGCAATGCCCTACCCGCCGCAATTGCGCCTTACCTGCGCAAGTGCTTTGGCCTCACGATCGACCCGATGCGCCTCTCCGATATTCGCAATGAGCGCCGACCAGGATCTAAGTATGCAGCCCTCGAGAACTGCCGTTATGAGGTCGATGCGGCAGAACGCATGATGAAACGAGACGGCATCCCATGGCTCTCGACCACGACCAAGTCTATTGAGGAGATTGCAACAACCATCCTCTCTAGCCTTGCGCTAGGTCGGTAGCGGCCGCGCGCAGCCGCGCACGTTCAAATAGGCAGACACCTGCTGCAACTGTAACGTTCAGCGACTCGAGCGCCACGGACTGGGGAATGGACACCCCAATGGAGTCTGAGTCTTTGGTCCACTGAGGATCGAGCCCAGCGCCCTCCTGCCCCATCACCCATGCGACGCTCTGAGGCTGGCCAAGCTCCGTGCATGTCCAGAGGGTACGCGTTCCTGGTACATGTGGGGCCAGGGTTAGGACGGCCCGAACCGAATGAGCTGCCAGCTGCGAGCGCCCAGTCTCGCGCAGGACACCCTCAAAAATGGGCAATAAGAACTGCGCTCCCATTCCAGCCCGCAGGGCTTTGGGAGAAAACGCCTCCGTCGTACCCTTGATCAGCACAGCCCCCTTGAGCCCGGCTGCGGCAGCCGTACGAAGCAAGTTGCCCACATTCCCTGGGTCTTGCAGTCCATCGAGCACGATCCAGTCCTGCCATGAACCGCTGGCCCGAAGTGCCTCATCCAGGCCGAGAGGCGGCAGAGGCTTGGGCATCAGCAGACCCATGCCCTGAGACTGCTCAACCTGCGAAAGACGCGACCAGAGCCGATTGGGAAGGATCGCGCCAGGCACACCACAGGCGAGTGAGGCTTCCACGAGCGCTCGCGTGTCGGGGCGCAAGGCGGCATCCGCCTCCACAATCAGGCACATCTGACTGGCATCGACCTCACCGCGCTGAGCGCTCTGGATACCCTCTCTGACCAGTCGGGCACCCTCCAGCCAGATATCTCCGGACTCACGGCGAGCCCGAGCAGAATCGCTCACACGCCGCCAGTGCTGAAACCGCAGATTCTGCTCTGATGCGATCGACTCCATACCTCGCAGCCTTATGCCTTTAAGAGTTGAAAACTGGCGCGATGCACGGGGCTTGGACCCAGTGTCCGAATGGCCTCGCGATGCGCCGCCGTGGGATAGCCTGCATGTTGAGCAAAGCCGTATCCGGGGTGTACGAGATCGAGGCGACGCATCTCGCGATCACGGGCCGTCTTGGCGAGAATCGAAGCGGCAGAAATTTCTGCACAAAGCGCATCACCGCCGACCAAGGTGTCCGTTGGCCAAGGCCAATCCAGCGTCTTCAGATGCCGCGCAGGGTGGATCGATCCATCAATCCTGATGTGCTCGATGCGCCCAAGCCGCCGGACACAGTCCATCACCGCGCGATGCATGGCCATCAGCGTCGCTTGAAGAATATTGTGCGTATCAATCTCACCAACACTCGCCCAGCCAATCCCCCAGGCGCGCGCCTCGGATTGAATGCGATTGGCCAAGGACTCACGACGCCGTGCACTCAGCTTTTTGGAGTCGGCCAGGCCCCAGTCAGACACATCCGCCGGCAGCGCCACCGCGGCTGCGCAGACGGGTCCGGCCAGAGGGCCACGTCCCGCTTCATCAACCCCAATCAAGACAGGCACTCCTGAAGCACCAAAGCCACCTGCTGGGCCGCATTGCAACGCAGCTGTTGCAGCAATTCCAGCGTGACCTCGCGATAGTCACGAACGCGTTCGGGGCTGTCCTCCCAGGCTCGGAGCGCGCGCGCGAGGGACTGGGGCTCACAGTCCTGCTGAAGGTACTCCGGCACCCAGTCTCTCCCGAGCAGCAGATTGGGCAGGCTCACCCGAGACACGATGGCCTTTCGGCGCATCAGTCGCTCCGTGAGCCACGGCACTTGATAGGCTACGACCTGAGGCACCTGATAAAGCGCTGCCTCAAGGGTCGCAGTCCCGCTTGCAACCAATGCGAGATCGGCCGCCTCGAGAGCCAGATGCGACGCGGGTCGACGCGCATCTGGACTCTGGGGACCGACAACCTGAAGCCCTCTTTCAAGGAGCGCACGATATCCGTCCAGGCCCTCAATCTGCAGACGCGCAGCGCGAGACGGCACTGGGAGCAGTATCTGATGGGAGTTCGAAAATTCCAAGGCGGTCTGAAGGAATATGGGGCCCAGTCGGGCCAGTTCCGCCTGGCGAGACCCGGGCATGAGCACCAGAACGGGTCGCCCATCCGTGTGAGAGAGGCCCAGTTGCTGACGGGCCTGGGTCGGGTTGAGAGACTGCGGCACAAGATCGGCCAGTGGATGACCAACGTAATGGGCCTTCACATGCGTGTGCGCGTAGAGCGCTGGCTCATGAGGAAAGAGGCAGAGCATGTGATCGACGGCCGCGGCGATGCTGGCAAGCCGCTCTGGGCGCCACGCCCAAATGCTTGGGCTCACCAAATGCGCAGTGGGAATGCCCCGCGCACGCAGCCGGGCTTCCAGCGCCAGATTGAAGTCAGGCGCATCGACGCCCAAAAAGAGTTGAGGAGGCTGAGACACCCACCGTTGCGTGAGCGACTTTCGCAGTCTTAAAAGGGCAGGAAGGCGTTGTAGCACCTCCACATAGCCCCTGACGGCCAACTGCTCCGATGGTGCCCAGCACGCCATGCCCAGTTCGGCGAGTGGCAGCCCGCCAACCCCTTCCAGAGACAACTCTGGCATGCGTGTTCGCAGCGCCGCCAAGGCATCGCGCGCAATCAGATCGCCTGAGGCCTCTCCCGTGACAAGTCCAAGTCGCTTCACACGCTCAACGAATAATCCCGCGCCCTGGCTGCGAGAGAAATTGATGCAACAAGGCTACGGATGGGCGCGCTTGCGCCTCTGGGGCGAGCGCCGAGAGCGCCTCCACAAGCGTGCTTCCAGACTTATAGACCTGTTTGTAAGCTCTGCGCAGGGCTTGGATGTCCTCATCGGAGAATCCTCTGCGCTTGAGGCCCTCGACGTTGATGCCATGGGGGCTCGCAGGATTACCCGTGGCCATGACATAGGGAGGGAGGTCTTGAATAAGCGTGGTCCCCGCTCCCGTCATGGCATGCGCCCCCACACGAACAAACTGATGCACTCCCGTAATACCGCCAAGGATGGCCCAATCACCCACATGGACATGTCCTGCCAATTGAACTGCATTGGCCATGATGGTGTGCGAGCCCACGCGGCAGTCATGTGCAATGTGCACATAGGCCATGATCCAGTTGTCGTTGCCAATCTCCGTGACGCCAGAATCCTGGACCGTACCCAGGTTGACCGTGCAGCATTCGCGAAAGGTGTTGCGATCGCCAATGACAAGACGAGTCGGCTCGCCTTGATACTTTTTGTCCTGGGGGGCCCCACCGATGACGCAATGCGAATGAACAACATTGTCCCGGCCCATTTGGGTGTGCCCGAGTATCTGGGCATAGGCATGCACGCTGCAACCTTCACCCAATTCAACATGAGGCCCAACGATGGCAAACGGCCCAATTTCGACACCCTCGTGAATCAGCGCAGAGCCATCGACGATGGCCGAGGGATGAATCTTAGGCACTCTTGGGAACCTCACGCAAAGCACACATCAGGTCCGCTTCTGCAGCGAGCTGTCCGTCCACCAAAGCCTTCGTCTTGTATTTCCAAATCCCTCGTGCATGGCGCTCGATGCTCACGTCCAGCATGAGCACATCGCCTGGAACAACAGGCCGCTTGAACCGGCAGTTATCGATGCCAGCGAAAAAATAGATCTGCCCCTCCTGGGCCTGACTCTGGATGGTCTTAAAGGAGAGAATGCCAGCAGCCTGGGCGAGCGCCTCAATAATCAGGACCCCTGGCATCACGGAGTAGTTTGGGAAGTGGCCGGTAAAGAAAGGCTCATTGATGCTCACGTTCTTTTGGGCCAGCAGGCGCTCCCCTGGCACGACTTCCAGCACCCGATCCACCAGCAGAAAGGGGTAACGGTGGGGAAGCGTATCCATGATGGCTTGAATATCGAGCGCGGGTGTCGGTGCAGTCATAGTGTGTGATTCGTTGTTCAAGAGACTAGGATTTTGACAGGCGTCGCACACGCGCAGCGCTGCGTTGCCATTCTTTTTCGGGCTGCAAGGGATAGAAGCCCACATACTTACCTGGTTCTGTAATGGAGGACATGACCAGGCTCATCGGGCCGATAACCGTGCCGTCAGCGACTTCGAGGTGCCCAAGTACACCAGCTGCCCCGCCAATCTGACAGTAGGCGCCAATACGTGCACTGCCCGCAATCCCAACGCAGGCGGCAATGGCGGTGTGATCGCCAATGATGACGTTATGTGCAATCTGGATCTGGTTGTCGAGTTTAACGCCGTGCCCGATCCGCGTGTCGCTTAGCGCACCGCGGTCAATGGTGGTGTTCGCGCCAATCTCCACATCATTGCCAATCACCAGGCCCCCGGTCTGGGGAATCTTCACCCAATGGCGCTCGGGCGTGGGAGCAAATCCAAATCCGTCTGAGCCGAGTACGGCCCCGGGATGGATAACCGCCCGCTGCCCAATAACCACTCCAGCACACACCGTGACACGCGCCCCAAGCTGACTGTCTTCGCCAATACGCGCGCCCTCGCCCACCACCACATGAGGACCAAGATCCACTCCAGCACCAATGACAGCATCTGCCTCAATCACAGCGCCAGGCCCAATGCGAACAGACTCACCGATCTTTGCCGTGGAATCGATGACTGCGCTGGGGTGAATGACGGTGGCTGCCCCAGTCTGCCCTCGCTGGTGGCGAGCCAGAAGGCCTGCGGCCTGCGCGAAGAATAGATAGGGGTTGTCCGCCAGAACGCGCGCTGAAAAACGCGCTGCGAGCGCGGCATGCTCTGGCCTCACGACAACGGCCCCAGCATTCGAGGCCGCTAAATCGGGGATGTAGCGCTCATGCGCGACGAAGGCAACGTCCTGCTCCTGCGCAGAGACAAGGGGTGCGAACCGGCGTAAAACAAATTCGGCAGTACCCTCGAAACGGGCCCCTAAAGCAAGGGCCACGTCAGAGAGCAGCAAGTTACTTGGCTGCTGGCCCATTCAAGGCACGAATCACTTTGTCCGTGATGTCAATGCGGGGTGAGGCGAACACCGCCTCTTGGAAAATCAGGTCGTACTTCTCGGCCTCAGCAATCTGACGAATCGCCTTATTCGCCCGCTCAACGACGGCTGCAAGCTCTTCGTTGCGGCGCTGATTGAGGTCTTCACGAAACTCGCGCTGGCGGCGCTGGAGGTCACGCTCCATGTCGGCAATCTCGCGCTGACGCTTCGCTCGCTCGGATTCGGCCATCGTAGGGGCATCGCGCTCGAGCTTCTCGGACAATCCGCGCAGACGCGCAACCAGCTCTTGGAGCTCCTTCTCTTTCGATGCGAACTCGGTCTCAAGCTTCTTTTGCGCGGCCTTTGCGGGGGCTGAATCACGCAAGACTCGGTCGGTGCTCACAAATCCGACTTTTGCATCAGCAGCGGAGGCCGGCATGGCAGCAAGCACAAGGCCTGTCGATGCCGCAACAAAGAGTGAACGCAAGGGAAGGAAACGAGTCATGGTGCAAAAGTCCTTGAATTAAGCAGTCAGAAAGAGTGTCTCACAGGCCACAGGCGCTTTGATCGCCACTAGAAGCCATTTGTAATTTGAAACTGGAAGCGTTGGGTGGTGTCGGTCGGCTTCTTCTTGAGCGGCGTGCCGAAACTGAGTTTAAGGGGCCCCACTGGGGAGCGCCAGGTCAGCCCCAAGCCCGCTGAGGCGCGGATGTCATCAAACGCCAATTTGTCGTCTTGGCCCCAGACACTGCCCAAGTCCAAGTATGCAAAGACACGAATGGACTTATCGTTTGACATACCTGGCAAGGGCGAAAGCAGCTCGTTATTGAGCGTAAACCGCCTGTTTCCGCCAACAGCGCTACCAAGCTCGTCTCGGGGACCAATACCACTGGACTGAAACGCACGCACGGAGCCAATACCACCGGCATAGAAGTTCTTGATGACCGGGTACTTTTGCCCGCCCAAGCCAAAGCCAAAGGAAGTCTCTAGGTTGGTGGCGTATGTGATGGTTTTGGTGACCGGCAGAAACCACTGCAGACCATAGCTACCCTTCACATACTCGAGATCGCCCAAAGGCGTGGCAAGCTCAAGGTTTGCATACTGGTAGTGGCCTTTGGTCGGGGCAAGTCCAGAATCTCGCGTGTCCCTTGACCAGCCGGCCGTCAGAGAGACCGTGTTCGCGTCATTTCCGTAGTCCTCAATGAAGGAACTCCAGTTCGCCGAGAGTTGACCCTCCACTTTCGTATTCTCGGCAATGGCACCAAAGAACACCCGATCATCCTCGGTGTAGGGCACACCAAAACGCACGCCAACGCCAGTCGATTGCAGCTTGTAATCCGCGAGCGCGGTGAGCTCGTCTGCATTGAACGTTCTTGTGTAGAGGTCGATAGCGCGAGACACCCCCTCGTCGGTGTAGTAAGGGTCGCCGTAGCTCACGGAGAAGACTCGGCTGACCCGACTGGTGTTCACCTCCAAGCTGAGACTGGTGCCAGAACCCAGGAAGTTCTGCTGACTGAAAGACCCCGAAAAGACGAGTTTTTCAGTGCTGGAGAAGCCTGCTCCAAAGGTGAAGCTGCCCAGAGGAAGCTCTTCAACCTTTACGTTGACGTCGACCTGATCGCCTGCCCCCGCAACCTGCTCGGTGTCGAGCTCAACATTCTTGAAGTAGCCGAGTCGGTCAATTCGATTGCGAGAATTCTTCAAACGCTCACCGTCGTACCATGATGACTCCATCTGGCGCATTTCACGTCTGATCACTTCATCACGCGTCTTTGCGTTTCCTGAGATGTTGATGCGTCGGACATAAACCCGTCGGCCCGGGTCTACCTGCAGCATAAAGTCTGCGGTCTTGGCTTCCCGGTTTAACTGGGGCACCGGCGTGACGTTGGCAAAGGCGTAACCCAGATCGCCGAGGCGATCGGTCATGCGCTTGGTGAGATCGAGCATCTGCTCGTTGACGTACAGGTCACCCTTTTTGAGCTTGACCATATCCTTGAAGGTCTGGTCCTGCCCCAGCATATCGCCCGTGAGCGAGACCTCACCCAATCGGTACGGGTCCCCCTCCTGAACCACAAGCGTAATGGTGACCTCCTTGCGATCGGGAGACAGCGAGACCAGACTGGAATCAATATTGAACTCGAGGAATCCACGGTTCAGATAAAAGGCTCTGAGTGCCTCAAGGTCTGCTGAGAGCTTCTGGCGGGAATACTGATCCGCCTTGGTGTACCAGCTAAACCAATTCGACGGAGAGAGCTGAAACTCCTTGAGCAATTCGCTCTGCGAGAAACGCTTGGCCCCAACGATGCGGATTTCACGAATGCGCGCGTCCTCACCCTCATCGATGGCAATGGAGAGTGCCACCCGATTGCGTTCGAGTGGGGTCACGGTGGTCTGTACCTGGACATCGTACTTTCCACGCCCGAGGTATTGACGCTTAATCTCTTGCTCAGCGCGCTCCAAAACGGCGCGATCAAAAATTCTTGCCTCTGCAATACCCGAGTCACCCAACGCCTTTTTAAGCGTATCGGCCTCGAACTCCTTGGCCCCAGTGACCTCGAGTGCACCGATTGCAGGACGTTCCTCGACAATCACCACCAGCACCTGACCATCCAGCGCAACCTGGACATCTTTGAAGAAACCTGTGGCGAAGAGTGCGCGAACCGCAGCTGCAATGCTCTCCTGATTGACCCTGTCGCCGACCTTCACAGGCAGATAGGAGAAAACCGTACCGGGCTCGATGCGGGAGAGACCCTCGACACGGACATCGCGCAGGGTGACGCTATCGGATGCGCTGACAGGAGGGGCGGCCACACTGGGGGCTGGCAGCTGAACCTGAGACTGCGCAGCGGGGGCGGAGAACATCGCGGCGATAGCCAGCGGAAGGGAACTGCGGAGCAACAGATTGGACATGAGTTTAAGTGCCGAAGTAACGAAGCAGGTCGCTGGCCAAAGCCAGGCCCGTGAGCGAGAGAATTGCAGCAAGGCCAAGCTGCTGACCTAAGCGCTGCGCGCCTTCTGAGAGCGGACGCCCCCTCACAAACTCGATCGCATAATACAGGAGGTGTCCACCATCGAGCATGGGAACCGGCAGCAGGTTCAAAATGCCAATACTCACACTCACCAGCGCAAGGAATCCAAAAAAGGCGAGCGAGCCGCGATCGGCACTCTGACCGGCGGCATCTGCAATGGTGGCCGGACCGCTCAACTGCCGCCAGGAGAGGTCTCCTGTCAGCATGCGGCCGAGGGCCGTCAGCGAAAGACTTGCCATGTCAAAGGTTCGTGTAAAACCCTCGACAACGGCCTCACCGACTCCCTGCTCTACGCGAACGGTCTGCACAACCGGCGCAAGCCCGAGGCCCACGCGAACCTGCCCATCTGGCCCGGCAGCGGGCAGGAGTGCAACCCTGCGCGTACTGCCTGGCACCTCCTCCATGCGCTGCCCAGGTCCATCCGGCTTCGAAACGGAGACCAGGTCCAGAATAAGGGGCTCTGCTCCTGCTTGCCGAACCGCCTGAATGAGTGTGGAGGGCTGCTCAAGCGCAAGACCGTTGAGCGCGAGAATGACCTGCCCTTCTTGAATTCCGGCCTGTTGAGCGGGCGAGCCGACCAAGACCTGGGTAATGCGCACCGCCATGGACTGCAGTTGGAGGCCGGCTCGCTGTAACGTCTCCTCAGGCCCCGCGTCTGGTTTTGATGGATCACGGCGTACCTGCAATGTCACCGTCCTGGGGGATGCGCCGCGCGATTGCACGGTCAATGAGACGTTCAGGTCTCCCTGAGCAACCGCCTCTTTGAGTAGTGCCCAACGCAATGCCTGATAGTGCGCAACGGGCCTCTCGTTGACCGCCAGTACCTCATCGCCTGCACGCAGCCCCGCCCGTGCGGCAGGGGATTCCAGTGCAGGAGCAGCCAGAATGGCTCTGGGCTCCTCCCTCGGTAGCGCGGCGAGAAAGGCATAGGCCGCAATGGCAAAAAGAAAATTGGCCAGTGGCCCCGCAGCGACCACCCACGCCCGTGCGCCCAGCGAACATTGATCAATATTCAGCTTCACATAGCCCCCCAAAGGGAGCATGGAGAGTGCCCATTCACAGCCGCGCCGATCTCTCAATCGCACCAAGACACGACCGAACCCAATAGAGAAACGCTCGACATGAACCCCAACTGAGCGGGCTGCGAGGTAATGGCCCATCTCGTGGATAAAGACCAAGAGCCCAACGGCCAACAGAAACCAGACCAGCATCATGGCTGCTTAGCCCCCATGTGTGCGTTTGCGGATGAGATCCGAGGCCAAGGCGCGTGCTGACTGATCGATCATGAAGACATCCTCTAGCTGGGTGGGACTTGTCAGACGAGGCGCGAGCTGACTGACTGTCTCTTCAATGGTTTCGACCATGGCTCCAAAGGATAGTTCTTGGGCGAGAAAAGCGGACACGCAGGCCTCATTGGCCGCATTGAGGACATTGGTGGCAGCGAGTCCAGACTCTAAACAAGCGCGGGCAAGCCGCAAGGCTGGGAATCGGTCGAGATCGGGGCACTCAAAGTCAAGCTGCTTGAGCTGCGTCCAGTCCAGGGATTTGACCTGAGTGCTCATGCGCGCCGGCCAGGCCATGGCGTGGCCAATGGGGGTGCGCATGTCCGGCGAACCGAGTTGTGCAAGGGTGGAGCCGTCTTCAAACTCCACCATCGAGTGAATGACGCTCTGCGGATGGACCACCACGTCGATTTGTGCGCTCGGCATCGCAAACAACCAGTGGGCCTCAATCAGCTCAAGGCCCTTGTTCATTAATGAGGCCGAGTCGACTGAGATCTTTTGACCCATGGACCAATTGGGATGCTTGATGGCTTGCGCTGGGGTTGCCCCATAGATCTCATGGGCGGCCCAGGTGCGAAAGGGACCGCCCGAGGCCGTGAGGAGCAGCCGACGAACATGCTGGGGACGCTCGAAACAGGTATATCCAGACCCCAGACACTGAAATATGGCGTTGTGCTCGCTGTCCACAGGCAGCATTTGTGCCCCGTGCTGACGAGATAAGGCGGCCATGAGCCCGCCCGCACATACAAGGGCCTCCTTGTTTGCCAGCAGAACCGTTTGTCCATGAGACACGGCCGCCCAGACAGAGCGCAGCCCTGCAACGCCCACAATGCCCGCAACCACTTTCTGAGGACCATCACCGGCCGCCAGGGTACACAGCCCGCTCTCACCCTCCAACACCTCGAGCGTGCGCAGCGAGACATCCGCGTGCTCACGCAGCCGCGCTCTCAAGGCCGCGGCAGCTTGGGGCGAAGCCATTGCGAGAACCTGAGGGCGAAAACGCTCTGCGCAAGCGAGGAGTCCCTCGACATCTTGATTCGCACTGAGTCCAAAGACACGAAATGTCTCGGGATGTTGCTCGATGAGATTGAGCGTGCTCTCCCCGATTGAGCCAGTCGCTCCGAGTACGGTAATGGTCTGCATAGGGCCTCCCAAGCGCTCCTGTCGGGGGCTAATAGCCGCCCGTATCTGCCCACCATGATGCCAGTAACGCAACGGGAACAACGGCAATCAGGGCGTCCACGCGATCAAATACACCGCCGTGCCCAGGCAAGAGCCGGCCCGAATCCTTCACGCCTGCCATCCGCTTGAGAAGTGACTGATGGAGGTCCGCCCAGACTGCAACGAAGGTGATGAGCAGGATTGAGGCGACAAGCCCCAGCCATCCGGAGTTCCAGCCGATGAGATTCGGCCAACTCTCGGGCCAGTAGAGTGTTGCGGAAACGCCATAAGCGAGGTTGAGCACCACCGCACCGAATACGCCAGCCCATGTCTTCCCAGGACTGATCGAGGGGGCGAGCTTTCGCCGCCCAAATGCGCGGCCTGTGAAATATGCACCGGTATCAGCGATCCAGACCAGAAGCAGAATGGACAGCAAGAAGCCCAGACCATGCATACGCGCTTCCCAGAGGCTGATGAACGCGGCAAGGCAGGCAAGCAACGCGAATAAAAGACCAAGCCAGCCCCGGGGTGAGCGCACGAGACTGATCCGCCAGGGCACCCAGAAAAGCCATGCAAGGCCCGCTGGGATGCAGAGCCACGGCAGGAGGTCGGAGGGCAGAACCCAGCCGTCAAGCAGCCAGACGAGACCCCCAACCAGTAGCGCAACGGGGCCGAGCCACTGCGCTCCGGCGGGCAGTGCAAGGAGGTCGCACCACTCCTTGAGGCACCAGGCGCAAATCACAAGGCACCCAGCCGCAAACCCGAGGGGTGTCGACCAGAGCGCCCATGGAATGAGTAAACCTAGGAGAACGACCGCGGTAATGACGCGGGTGATCAGCATGAACGGGCAGCGACACGGGCCTGCCCTGGTGCACGCCCAAAGCGCCGCTCGCGACCTCGGTAGGCCTCTAGGGCCATTTCGAACTCGGCCTCGCCAAACTCCGGCCAGAGGCAGTCCGTGAAGTAGAACTCCGTGTATGCGAGTTGCCAGAGCATGAAATTACTGATGCGGGTCTCACCGCCGGTCCGAATGAATAGATCGGGCTCGGGAAGGTCGGCACAGGAGAGATACGGCACCAAATGCTCTTCTGTGATGGCCTTGCCAGGCTGGGCAAGCTCCGGCTGCTCATCAAGCATGCGCCGCATGGCCGAGAGAAGATCCCAACGCCCACCGTAATTCACCGCCACCGAGAGCACCAACCCCGTGTTACCCGCAGTCTTGGCCTGGGCCGCCTCAATGGCTTCTCTGAGCTTCTGGCTGAACGCCGTGAGATCACCGACCACACGCAACTGAACATTGGCCGCGTGAAGGGAACGCACCTCGCGCTGAAGTGCTCGCAGAAATAGGCCCATGAGGAAGCTCACCTCTTCCTCTGGTCTGCGCCAATTCTCGGAGCTGAAGGCAAACACCGTGAGCGCCTCGATTCCGCGCTTCGCACAGGCCTCGACCACGCCCCGAAGTGCGGCAACCCCCCGTTCATGACCGGCCATCCGAGGCAGCAGGCGATTGGTTGCCCAACGACCGTTGCCATCCATGATGACGGCCACATGCCTTGGCATGTCACCGACCTCAGGGACTACCAGGGTTGAGCTCTGGACTTTGGATCGCGGCATGAGCGCCCTACACCGTCATGATTTCAGATTCTTTCTGAGCCACGACCTTGTCGATCTCCGCGACAAAGCGATCTGTAAGCTTTTGAATGTCATCCTGTGCGCGACGCTCGTCGTCTTCAGAGATGAGCTTGTCCTTGACGCCCTTCTTGAGCTGTTCGTTGGCATCCCGACGAATGTTGCGGACAGCCACCTTGGCCTCCTCGCCCTCTGACTTCACCACCTTGGTGAGCTCCTTGCGGCGCTCCTCGGTGAGGGGTGGCATGGGGACGCGAATGAGGTCGCCACTGTTTGCGGGATTGAGCCCAAGGTCAGACTCACGGATGGCCTTCTCAACAACCGCCACCATCTTCTTCTCCCATGGCGCAACGCCAATCGTTCGGGCGTCGATAAGGGTGAGATTGGCGACCTGAGAGAGGGGGGTGGGACTGCCGTAGTAGTCCACCTCAATGTTCTCGAGCAAACCCGGGTGCGCACGGCCCGTTCTGATTTTCGAGAGATTGGTCTTGAGGGACTCGAGGCTGCGCGCCATTTTCTGGTCAGCCCCTTGTTTCACTTCTTGCGGATTCATGTGGTGCTCTCCTCTATTGGGCGGTCTAGACGTGGACCAGGGTGCCCTCAGACTCACCGCGAACTGCGGATAAGAGGGCACCGGGCTTGAATACACTCAGGACCCGAATGGGCAGTCGTTGATCACGACAGAGCGCGAACGCAGTGGCGTCCATGACCTTAAGGTTACGCGAAATGGCCTCGTCGAAGCTGACTTGATCGTAACGGGTGGCATGCGGGTCCTTGGCGGGGTCGGCCGTATATATGCCATCGACCTTGGTTGCCTTGAGGACCACCTCTGCGCCGATCTCGGCACCGCGCAATGCGGCCGCGGTGTCGGTTGTGAAAAACGGATTGCCTGTGCCCGCAGCAAAGATCACGATCTTGCCCTCTTCTAGATAGCGGATCGCCTTCGGGCGGATGTAGGGCTCGACGACCTGATCAATACGAAGTGCAGACTGCACACGGGCCTCAAGGCCCTTTTGACGAATGGCGTCCTGAAGTGCCAACGCGTTCATGACAGTAGCGATCATGCCCATGTAATCGGCAGTGGCCCGGTCCATGCCGTTCGAGCCCAAGGCGACCCCACGGAAAATGTTGCCACCGCCAATCACCACAGCCAGCTGGGTACCAAAGGCCGTGACCTGTGCAAGCTCATCGACGATGCGGTCCAGGGTCCCCTTATCGATGCCGTAGGCCGTATCCCCCATAAGGGCTTCACCAGAGAGCTTCAGCAGGACACGACGAAAAGGCTGAGCAGACATGTGGACTCCTGAATGGGGGATGAGAGAACTTAGGCGCCGCGAGCCGCTGCTGCAACCTCTGCTGCGAAGTCGGTGACCTTCTTTTCAATGCCTTCACCCACGATGTAGAGCGTAAAGCCGTGGATCTGGGCATTTTTGGCCTTGAGGAGCTGCTCGATGGTCTGCTTGCCGTCTTCCGCCTTCACAAAGACCTGGCCCAGCAGAGTGACGTCTTTCAGGAACTTTGCAACAGCCCCGTCAACCATTTTGGCAACGATGTCGGCGGGCTTCCCAGCCTCGGCAGCCTTCTCGGCGGCAACACGCTTTTCAGACTCAATGAGTGCGGGGTCGACGCCACTGGAGTCAAGCGACTTAGGCTTCGAGGCAGCAATGTGCATGGCGAGATCGCGCCCGAGTTGCTCATTTCCGCCTTCCAGGTCAAGCAACACTCCAATTTTGGAGCCGCCATGGATGTAGCTGTAGAACTGCCCTTTGGCGGGCTGTTTGACGAAGCGGCGCAGGGTCATGTTTTCGCCGATCTTACCGACCAATGCCGCGCGAACAGATTCAACGGTGCCATCGCCAAGGGCCAAGGCGGAGACCTCCTCCACCGTGGACACGGCATTGGAGAGGATGAGGTGGGCGACGTTGTTGGCGAAGGCGAGGAAGTCGTCGTTCTTGGCGACGAAGTCGGTCTCACAGTTGATCTCGAGCATGACGCCCTGACCGCCCTCGATTGCAATCGCAACAATCCCTTCGGCAGCCACGCGAGTGGCGGCTTTAGAGGCCTTTGAGCCCAGCCGAACCCGCAGAATTTCCTCGGCTTTGGTCATGTCTCCGTCGGCTTCGGTCAGGGCCTTCTTACATTCCATCATGGGTGCGTCGGTCTTTTCCCGAAGCTCCTTGACCATTCCAGCGGTGATCTCAGGCATCTTTTTCTCCAATGTTCAGTTTAAAAAAAAGGGGCCGGTGAGCCCCTCGTGGTGCAGTGGGGACTCGGTTATGCCGAGGCCTCCTCATTGACTTCGACAAACTCCTCCGACTCTTGGACAGCGGCGACAACATCTGAAACCGCGTCATGACGACCCTCGAGGATGGCATCTGCGACCGCGCGCGCGTAGAGGCGGACCGCACGGCTGGCATCGTCGTTACCGGGAATGACATAGTCCACGCCCTCGGGGGAATGGTTGGTATCAACGATTCCAACCACGGGAATGCCGAGCTTGTTGGCCTCTTGAATGGCGATCTTGTGATAGCCGACGTCGACCACAAACAGCGCATCCGGCAGTCCGGCCATGTCCTTGATACCCCCCAGCGTCTTGTTCAGCTTTTCGAGCTCGCGACTGTGGGAGAGCGCTTCTTTCTTGGACATGCGCTCAAGACCACCGTCTTCTGCGAGGGCTTCCATATCCTTGAGCCGCTTAATGGAGGTCTTTACCGTTTTGAAATTGGTGAGCATGCCACCCAGCCAACGCTGGTCAACATAAGGCATACCCGCGCGGGTCGCTTCTTCTTGAATGATTTCACGGGAGGACCGCTTGGTGCCCACAAACATGATGTTGCCGCGACGGGAGGACAATTGACGAACGAACTTGATTGCGTCCGTCATGTTAGCCACAGTGGCCTCAAGGTTGATGATGTGAATCTTGTTGCGATGGCCGAAAATGAAGGGGGCCATTTTGGGATTCCAGAAGCGGGTTTGGTGTCCGAAATGAACGCCAGCCTCCAGCATTTCACGCATTGATACAGTTGACATGGTTTTTCTCCAGGCAAGGGTTGGATCTAACGCTATGCGGCTCGGTGCACGGGGGCACACCCTTGCGCCGCAGCGCGTGGCTTAAAAGCGTATGATTTTAACAATTTATGGCCGTTTCAATCAAATCACCTGAAGACATAGAAGGCATGCGCCTCGCCGGGCGCCTCGCGAGCGAGGTGCTGGACTTTATTACCCCCCACGTGAAGCCCGGGGTCACCACGGAGGCCATCGATCGTCTCTGTCACGACTTTATGGTGAACGTACAGGGCACCATACCCGCGCCCCTGAACTATTGTCCGCCGGGTTATTCGCCCTATCCCAAGTCCATTTGCACCTCGGTCAATCACCAGGTCTGTCATGGTGTTCCTGGGTCCAAGCTCCTCAAAAGCGGCGACATCCTCAACATCGACATCACGGTCATCAAGAACGGATACCACGGCGACACCAGCCGCATGTTTTTGGTGGGGAGCCCCTCTGTAGCCGCCAAGCGCTTGGTCGAGGTCACCCATCAATGCATGTGGAAGGGCATCGAGCAGGTCGCGCCCGGAAGGACTTTGGGCGATATTGGGCATGCCATCCAGAAACATGCCGAAGGCCATGGCTTCTCCGTGGTTCGTGAGTTCTGCGGACACGGCATTGGCAAGGTCTTTCACGAGGATCCTCAGGTGCTTCACTACGGAAAGCCCGGCACTGGCATGAAACTCGTCGCGGGCATGACCTTCACCATTGAGCCCATGATCAATGCGGGGCGTCCCGAAATTCGCGAACTCGCCGACGGCTGGACGATCGTCACAAAGGATCACAGCCTGTCTGCCCAATGGGAGCACACCGTCTTGGTGACCGAGACGGGCTTCAGCGTGCTCACTGTCTCTGAAGGCAGCCCCGACCGCGATCGGGGCTAGTTCAGCCCAGAGTCCTGTGGACGAGCCAACCGCTAACCCAGAACGCGATGCTAAGGCGCGCGTTCTGGACGCCCGTGCGCGAAACGCCGCAGGCTGGGAGGCAGGCAAGCCAGCCGAGAGCCTGCTCGCGAGTCTCTCGCGAGATGTAGACAAAATCATTCTCTCGCTCTGGCCTGCCAAGCAACTCCCATCTGTGGGTCTATTGGCTGTGGGCGGCTATGGACGGGCAGAACTCTCGCCCTATTCCGACATCGATCTCCTCATTCTGCTTCCAGATGCACAAGAACCCACGCCTGAGCAACAGGAAGCGATTGGTGGGTTTGTCACCGCCCTGTGGGACTGTGGACTGGACGCAGGACACAGCGTGCGCACCCTAAGCGAGTGCGCCCAACAGGCCAGAGACGACCTGACGGTCGCAACAGCACTGCTCGAGTGTCGGCGACTTGCAGGACCTGCATCTTGTGTGAGTGAGCTCAGCAGGCTTTGGCGGGCGACGATCGACCCAGAGGTATTCGCCCAAGGCAAACTGCTCGAGATGCAGCAGCGGCACCAACGGTTTCAAGACACCCCGTATGCGCTAGAGCCCCATGTAAAGGAGAGCCCTGGCGGCCTGCGAGATCTTCATGCGGTGCTCTGGATCGCCAAGGGTTACGGCATTGGAGACACCTGGGCTGAGCTCGCCCGAGCAGGCATGCTGACACGCCAAGAGGCAGGCCAGCTGAGTCGGCAGCAACATTACCTACAGACCATTCGGGCCTATTTGCACCTGTGTACGGGTCGACGTGAAGATCGTCTCGTCTTCGACCTTCAGGGCGCCGTGGCTGCGCGATTCGGTCTGGAAGCCAAACCTGGCCGAAGGGTGAGTGAGGTGCTCATGCAGCGCTATTACGTCGCGGCCAAGATCGTCTCACAGGTGACCTCACTCCTTTTAGCGAACGTCGAGGCTTTCAGTCAGGCCCACCAAAACCATCAACCCGTGGCCTCTCGGCCGCTCGATGCGGCGTTCTGCGAGACCAGAGGCCTGCTCGACATTCAATCTGACGACCTTTTTGAACGTGAGCCTGGCGCAATTCTCCGAGCCTTCCTGATGATGGCCCGGCACGCAACCCGCCGAGGCATGACGGCTCGAGCGAGACGGGCGCTCTGGAACGCAAGGGTTCTAGTCAACAAATCATTCAGAGAACAGCCGGAAAACAGAGCCACATTCATTGCCTTGTTTCGTGAGCCCAAAGGGGTCGTCCACGCGCTGCGTCTCATGAATGACCTGGGCATTCTGGGGCGCATGCTTCCCGTTTTTCGCCGCATTATTGGGCAGATGCAACACGATCTGTTCCACGTCTACACAGTGGACCAGCACATCCTGCAAGTCATTCGCAACCTGCGGCGGTTCACCATGGACGAGCATGCGCATGAGTTTCCTGACCTCACAGAACTCATGTCCGACTTTGGTGCCCCATGGAAGCTCTATCTCGCCGCACTCTTTCACGACATTGCAAAAGGCCGTGGTGGAGACCATTCCCAGCTGGGGGCTGTTGAGGTTCGCCGCTTCGTTCGCCAGTTCGGCATTGACGACCAGACCGCTGGTCTCCTGCAATTCTTAGTGGCCGAACACCTCACCATGTCGACGGTCGCTCAGAAGCAGGACCTTGCGGACCCAGAGGTCATCACGCGGTTTGCCGCTCGCGTGGGGACCCTTGAGCGCCTCCAGGCGCTCTACATCCTGACCGTTGCTGATATTCGCGGCACCAGTCCGAAAGTATGGAACCACTGGAAGGGGCGACTGCTCGCATCGCTCTATCGACAGACGCGTGCGGTACTCGAGGACAAAAACGGGGATCAGGCACCGCAAGCCATTCAACAGGCGGCACTCGCCACAAAACGTGCGGAAGCCCTTCGCTTGATTCAACTCGAAGGAGAGGACCCGAGGCGTGCGCATGCCCTTTGGGCTTGCCTGCCCCTGGGCTACTTTCTTCGGCACGAACCGTCCGATATTGCCTGGCATGCCAGCAGGATTCAGCCCCAGAGTGCATCTCCCGCCGTTGCAGCGCGCCTGGCCGGTGGGGGGGAGGCCATACAGGTTATGGTTTATGTGAAAGACACCCCAGCTCTTTTTGCCCGTCTTGCTGGCTACTTTCACACCAAGGGTCTGGCGGTGCTCGATGCCCAGATCCACACGACAACGCGGGGATTTGCGCTCGACTCATTCATGCTCGATGCAAGACTCCTCGAGGGGCGGCAGCGGGCCATGCTCACGCTCATCAGTGACGATCTGCGCCGCTTAATCGAAAATCCCGAGCCCTTACCCGCGCCGCAACTGGGCAAGCTGTCCCGCCAATCGCGCAGTTTTCCGCTACCGACGACCGTTCAGATCACGCCCGACGAGAGCCAACAGACCTTCACCCTCAACCTCACCACGGTGGATCGCCCAGGTCTGCTCTATGCCATTGCATTCCAGCTGGCCCAGTTTGGAGTCGACATTGCCAATGCCCGCATCACCACACTGGGCGAGCGAGCGGAAGACGTTTTTCTGTTGCAAGGAGGCAACCTACAGCACGATCGCAGCCAACTCGCGCTCGAACGTGCACTGCTTGCAACCCTTAGAACGGAAGCGTTGACCTGAGCCAGGCCTCAAATGCCGGCCCCTCGTCGGGGTGACGGCGCGCAAGCGTGACATTGGCCTGCAAATACCCTAGCTTCGAGCCACAGTCGAATCGGGTTCCCTCATAACGATAGGCCAGAATGGGCTCATCCTCGAGCAATCGCGCAATGCCGTCGGTGAGCTGGATCTCGCCTCCTGTGCCTGGCGGCAGGCTCGAGAGAATGTCAAACAGCCTTGGGGTGAGCAGATAACGCCCCACAACCGCCAAGGTTGATGGCGCAGAACCCTGCGCAGGCTTCTCAACGATGGAGGTAATGCGTTCGGTCCGCTGCCCCCAGGGACTGCTGGCGACAATGCCGTATTTGTGGGTTTCTGACGGAGGCACATCTTGAACCGCCACAATGCTGGCAAGGTGCTTCTCGTAGACCTGCACCATCTGCGCCATAACAGAGACCCCACCCTCACCTGCATCCATAAGGTCGTCAGCCAGAATGACCGCGAAAGGCTCATCTCCCACCACCGGGCGCGCACAGAGCACCGCATGCCCGAGCCCCAGAGGCTCCGCCTGACGAATGTAAATGCAGTTCACGCCGGGGGGCGTCACGCTCCTCACCAGATCAAGCAGCGCTTGCTTGCCTTTGGCCTCAAGCTCGGCCTCAAGCTCTGAGGCCTTATCGAAGTGATCCTCAATCGCCCGCTTCGATCGGCCGGTGATAAAAATCATCTCGGTGATACCTGCAGCAACTGCCTCCTCAACTGCATACTGAATAAGGGGCTTGTCGACAATGGGCAGCATCTCCTTAGGGCTCGCCTTCGTGGCAGGGAGAAACCGAGTGCCCAACCCAGCGACCGGGAAGACCGCCTTTCGAACACGCTTGGGGATGCTCTGCGACATGAGGTCGCTCCTATTGAAAAGGTTGAATGACTGCCATAAAGCTTACGTCGTCCATGACTGGGACGCCAAGCGCCTCCGCCTTCGTGCGCTTGCTGCCTGCCTCCGCTCCCGCAATAACAAGACTCGTCTTGGCGGAAACTGAACCTGTGACGCGCCCGCCAAGGCGACGCACCCATTGCGCAGCTTCATCGCGAGACAGACTGCTCAACGTGCCGGTCAGCACCACTGTCTTGTCTTGAAACGGCAGGCTCTGGCCCGCCCCGAGCGCTGGCCCAGCCCGATCCTCAGCCTCAAAGCTCAGAAACGCTGCAACCTCAAACGCCTCATCTCGGGTTGCAGGATCGGTGAAAAAAGCATGGACGGACTCCGCGACGACCGGGCCCACATCGGGCGCCTGCATAAGCAACTCGACAGAGGCCTGGGCAAGCCGCTCCAGAGAGGAGAAATGCTGAGCCAGATCCGCTGCGGTGCGCTCCCCGACATGGCGAATGCCGAGTCCAAACAAGAACCGGCCGAGGGAGATGCGTCGCGATCGCTGAATCTGGTCTAGCAGGTTCTGAGTCGACTTCTCTCCCTGGCGCTCCAGCTGCTCAATTGCAGAGGCTTCCAAACGATAGAGGTCTGATAAGCGGGTCAGCAGCCCAGCGCGAATCAGCTGATCCACACGCTTTTCGCCCAGACCCTCAATATCCATGGCTTTGCGTTGAGCAAAATGCAGCATGGCCTGTCGCTGCTGTGCTGGGCAGGTCAGACCAGACACACACCGCAGGGCCGCTTCGCCCGCACCCCGAGAGACTGCACCCCCACAGGAGGGGCATTGCATGGGCATCGTGAACGTAGGCGCATGAGCGGGTCGCAGCGCCAGAATGGGGCCGAGCACCTCTGGAATGACATCTCCCGCACGACGGACCCAGACCGTATCGCCAACGCGCACGTCTTTCCGAAGAATCTCGTCCTGGTTGTGCAGGGTTGCATGCGTGACGGTGACACCCCCGACACGCACGGGTTCGAGTCTGGCGACCGGCGTAAGGGTGCCTGTTCGACCCACCTGAATCTCTATGTCGAGCAGTCGTGTCGAGGCCTCTTCGGCGGGGAACTTCACGGCGATCGCAAAGCGAGGCGCTCGGGAGACGTATCCTGCGCGTGCCTGCTGGACTGTCTCCTCAAGTTTCACCACAACGCCATCGACCTCAAAGGCAAGCGCGGACCGTCCCTGCTGAACTTCATCAATAAACTGCAAGACATCGGTCAGAGAGAGATCGGCTCGCCGCTGGGTGCAAACGGGCAAACCCCAGGCCGCGCAGTCGGCAAGCATCTCACTGTGTGTGCGAGGCCAATTGGTCTGTTGGCTGCCATCGATCGCCCCGACCCCGTAAACGAAAAAGGCCAGAGGGCGCTCAGCGGTTACCCGGGGATCAATCTGCCTGAGGCTGCCTGCAGCCGCGTTTCTTGGGTTCGCGAAGACCTTTTCGCCCTTGAGGGACTGCCGCTGATTGAGTGCATTGAAGTCTGACTTGGTCATGAAGACCTCACCGCGGACCTCGAGGACACTTGGCCAGCCGGAACCCTTCAGACGATGAGGGATACACGCGATCGTCAGAATGTTTGGTGTGACGTCCTCTCCGACACTCCCGTCTCCTCGTGTTGCAGCCTGGACCAGTTCCCCTTCCTCATAACGCAGGCTTATGGCGAGGCCATCAAACTTCAGATCAGCTGCAAACCGAAGCGTGTCCGCCTGATCGGGCTGGCCCGTAAGGAGCTCCGCCAGACGACGCCCAAACTGGAGGACCTCCTCCTTTTCAAAGGCATTATTCAGCGAGAGCATCGGGACCGCATGCACCACCGTTCGGAACTCTCTTCGCGCTGGAGCGCCCACCTGCAAGAGCGGGGAGTCCTGGCGCTTCTGCTCAGGCGCCGCCTGGGCTTGGCCCGCCTCGAGGCGCTCTAACTCGCGAACCAAGGCGTCATACTGGGCATCAGAAATCTCAGGGGAATCGTCTCGGTGATAGAGCGACTGATGTCTGCGCACTTCCTCGCGCAGGCGCTCGAGGGCGTTCAAGTCGATTGGCTTCGGGGGCTCAGACATAGAGAGCCCGCGCAATCCAAGAACCGGGTTCGATGCCAGCTGCACGTAACTCCTCCGCACGCGCGATGACTTGCCGCTCGATCAGCGCAAGGTCTTCCTCGTGCAGCTGTCGGTTTGACTCATCGACCAGACGGCCCTCCAGCCACTCGACAGCGGACTGAAGGTCTTCAACCATCAGGCGATATGCCTCCTCTGGGCGCTCTGCTCGAGGAAGGTCAAGCATGCAGCTGAGCGCACGTCCCTGATCACCCGGCCCAAATGAATATTGGACCTGCCCATGTCGATCCAATCGCGAGTAACGACGATCTGCGCGCTGCTGCAGCCCAAGCGTCTGAGCCCAGCCAGCAAGTTGAGCATCCGTCGGAGGCGCAGCCAAAATATGCAAGACCATCTGACCATCCAGGGCAGCCAGACGCTTTTCCGCATCTCTCGACTGTGCATGGAGTTCAGCAAAACTCGGAATCAGAAGGTCATCCAGGGGCGCTGCATCCCCGCCAGGGTCGGCGCGCAGCAGCTGATGGAAGTGATGGGTGGTCTCTACCCAGGCCTCGTAATCGGGCAATGAGAGTGGACCAAGCCGATTGGCCAACACCAGCCCCAGGTCCACCGACTGAATCAGGTCTGAATCGACGCGCGCAAGACGGACCGCAGCAGTCCTATTGCCCACCCTGACCAGGCCTGCGGCTGCATGCAAGAAGGCATCGGGCAGGCGCTCGACAGGATGATTGAGCAGGCGAACGGAGGTCATAAAGCCGGGGTGAAAAACCGGAAGGTCCTCGAGGGACGGCAGATGCGACGGCTCTAGAGAGGGCGCGAAGGAGGCGTCAAAGGATGGCTCCGCCACTTGAGATGAAGACCGAGGTCCATGACGCAGCTGTCGATACTCTTTGAAATTAAACAGAAAGACCGCCACCAAGACCGCGACAACCAGCAGCAAGAGCAGCCATGACAGGTCGAGGTCGAAACCCTGTGTCGGCATACTTTAGACAGCCTGGGCCTCGAGATCGACAGCGACGAGCCTCGAAACCCCTTGCTCCTGCATGGTGACCCCGACCAGGTGTTCTGCCAGTTCCATGGCGATCTTGTTGTGGGTAATGAAGATGAACTGTGTTGCCACGGACATCTCTTTCACCAGACGGCAGAGCCGCTCCGTGTTGGGATCGTCAAGCGGCGCATCGACCTCGTCCAACAGGCAGAACGGAGCGGGATTGAGCTGGAAAAGCGCAAAAACAAGTGCGGTTGCGGTAAGTGCCTTCTCGCCTCCGGAAAGCAGATGAATGCTGCTGTTTTTCTTGCCCGGCGGCTGGGCCATGACCTGAACCCCAGCATCCAGAATCTCGTCTCCCGTCAGGACCAAACGGGCCTCCCCACCTCCAAACAAACTGGGGAAGAGCTTTGAGAAATTTGCATTCACTGTGTCGTAAGTGGACTGCAGCAACGCCCTGCTCTCGCGATCGATTTTGCGAATGGCGTCCTCAAGCGTCTCCACTGCGCTCAGGAGGTCGCCAGCCTGAGCGGCAAGGAAACCTTGACGCTCACGCGCCTGCTCCAACTCTTGCAGCGCGGCCAGATTCACCGGACCCAGTGCCTCGATTTCACGCGTCAACCGGCTCACGTCTGCCGAGACTGTGGAGGGCTTGGGTTGTTGCTCTGGCATTTCGAAGGCGGGCCAGCCCGCACTCACCGCACCAATCTCCAAGCCGAGGTCTTGCACCTGTTGATCAATCTGCTCAATGGTGGCCTGCGCGCCCGCGATTGCGGCCTCAGCCTGAGCGGACTGCTCGGCCAATGGCATGGCCTCGCGCTCAAGACGCAGTCGCGTCTCATCTTGCTCTCTGACGGTCTGCCCAACACCATCGGCTCCATCTCGCGCCGCGGCGAGCTCAGCCTCCCTTGCAACGCGCTCATCCAACAGCGCCTGCAAATGGCTCTCGGATAGCCGCGCCCTCGCCTCTGCGGCATCCGTGGCTGCGCGTTGCGCGCGACCACGGGCCTCCTCAGTGCGGGTCTCCAGCGCAGCGCGCTCCGCCTTGAGTCGCGCAGACTGCTCTTGCAGAGAACGCTCATGGAGTTCAAGGCTCTTTTGAACCTCTTGGGAACGAGCGAGTGCCTGACGCCCCTCGGCCCAGGCTGACTGAGCACGCTGAGCATCGCTCTGGGCCGCCTCTAGATTGGATTTGCCCTGCAGCTGCGCCTCTTGCGACGCCTGTCTTGCTGACTGGAGCTCTGCAAGACGCCCCTCCACGGCGTGCACCTCAGTGGTGAGCGCCCCGCGATTGGTCTCCAATTCTTGTGCTCGCTGCCTGAGCCGCTCTGCTTTCTCTTGGATGCGCACCGCAGTCAATTCGAGCTCATGCGCGCGAGCCCGTGCCTTAGCCTCAGCCTCTCGAAGCGTGGAGAGCTGTCTGCGCAGGCCCTCAAGACGCTGTTCAGAGGATTGCAGAGCCGCGATGGCCTCATCGCGGATGATGCCGGCTGCGTGCGCCTGGCGCTTGAGGTCCTCGACCAGATCACGCTGGGACAGCAGGCTAGACCCGTCATTCTGTGATTGCCCATGCAGTCTTGCCCAGTTGGGTCCAACCAAATGGCCCTCGCGGGTCACGAAGAAGTGCCCTGACTCCAGCGTGTTACGCGCAGAAAGTGCCTGCGCGATGTCGTCAGCGGTGCGCGCACCCACCAGCCACGCCTTTGCCACCGTGACCACATCAGAAGGCCCGGAAACCTTGGTACCGAGCGCGTTGGGCAGCTCAGCAACAGAGGGCGCCTGACCCGAGAAGAAAAATTGGTTGGCAGGGGGAAGGGTCTGTAAGAGCCCTTGCATGTCCTCGATTTGGTCAAGAGGCAGGGCCGAGAGGCGATCTGCCAGGACTGCGCCAACGGCCTGCTGCCACCCAGACTCAACCTTGAGTCCAGACCAGAGCACGGATTTGCCCGCGAGTTTATGCCGCTCAAGCCAAGGCCCAAGGGCACCGGGCGACTCAAGCCGACGCAGAATCGCCTGCTGGGCAGAATGCTCTGAACTGAGTCGATCGGCCTCCCGACGCGCCGCAGCCTCCTCATGACGGTGGGTCTGAACCTCTTGCTCAGCACGCGACAGCGCGGCCTGAGCCTGCGTCAGTGCCTCCGCAGATTGCTGAGCGAGCGCCTGGGCCTCGGACTGCTGAGCCAAGATGCTGCCAAGCGCGCTAGGATCCAGCACCTCCAAGGTTCTCAGCGCTTCAGCCACGGCCGCCAATCGGTCTTGCGCACGTTTGTGCTGTTGCTGAGCATCGAGGAGCCGCGCTGCAAGCCCTCGCTCCTCTGCTTCGGCGGCAGAGCAAACCGCTCGCGCCTCCGAGAGGGCCTGGTTTGCCTCCTCGCTTGCAGTCTCTAGCGGCAAAAGCTGGCTTGTCACTGTGGCGACAGACTCGCGTGCCTGCTGGAGTTCGAGCGAAACCCCAGAGAGCGCAGCCTGCGCATCGGATTGCTGCTGGTCATTCTGGGCGATCTGGCTCAGCAGTGCGGCCTCGCTGGCCTGGGCCTCAGCAGTGGAGGCCTCTGCACGCTCGAGTGCTTGGCGATGCGAACGATCGTCGGCCTCTTGCCGTGCCACCCGCGTATTGCATTCAAAAAGGGCCGTCTGCGCCTGCTGCACTTGCTGCTGAGCGAGCTCCCAGGCCTCGCGAGAGGCCTCAACTGCATGGCGCGCCGCGGCAGCTTGGGCCATCAGAGCCTCGCGTTGTGTGAGCAAGGCATCCCGGTGCCGACGCTGCTGCGCCAGACTGACGGCAGACTCGTGCCGCCTCAGGGCGAGCAGCAGCGTTTGACGCTCTGTCTTTCGGCTCACGAGGCCTTGATAGCGCTCTGCGACCTCCGCCTGCGCCGCCAACGACTCAATCCGCTGGGTCAACTCGACTCGGATGTCCTCCACACGAGAGAGGTTCTCGCGCGCATCTTCGAGGCGCCCCTCGGTCTCGCGGCGTCGCTCCCGATATTTGGAGACGCCAGCAGCTTCCTCAAGAAAGACACGGAGCTCTTCGGGCCTGGATTCGATGACCCGAGAGATCATCCCCTGACCAATGATGGCGTAGGCCCGGGGCCCCAGACCGGTGCCCATGAAAAGGTCATAGACATCTTTGCGGCGGACATGCTGCGTGTTGATGTAGTAGCTGGACTGGCCATCACGCGTGAGCACGCGCTTGACCGAGAGTTCGCCAAACCGGCCCCAAGGACCCGCCAATCGCCCCTCACTGTTGTCGAATATGAGCTCCACACTGGCCCGCCCCGCTGGCTTGCGAGAACCGGATCCATTGAAGATCACGTCTTGCATGTTCTCGCCACGAAGCTCCGACGCTTTGGATTCGCCAAGAACCCATCGGACGGCATCAATGACATTGGACTTACCGCAGCCATTTGGGCCGACAATGCCAACCAACTGACGCGAGACGGTCAGGTTTGTGGGATCGACGAAGGACTTAAAACCAGATAAGCGAAGCTGAGTGAGACGCACAGCGGACGGGCTCCTAAGTAAGGCTGCGATATAATAACAGTGCAAATCCTGACGCCTTCTGGCTCGAACTTGCTACTTTTTTTCGCTTAAACGCATCTATTTCGCTTAATTTGCAGGAAATCCCCTGAACATGTCCACACAACCTTCTCGCGAGCTCCAGACTTTTCCAAACCCGCAGCCGGACCGCGACTACCAGATCCACATTGAGGTGCCCGAATTCACGTGCCTCTGCCCGCTCACGGGCCAGCCTGACTTCGCCCATCTCACCATCGACTACATCCCCGATCAAAAGAACGTGGAGCTCAAGGCACTCAAGCTCTACATGTGGTCCTACCGCGATGAGGGCGCATTTCACGAGGCGGTGACCAATTCCATTCTGGATGACCTGGTGCGGGCCTGCGCACCCCGATTCATGCGGTTGACCGCGCGTTGGTATGTGCGAGGCGGTCTTTTCACGACCGTCATTTCAGAACATCAAGCCTCAGATTGGAGCCCGAAGCCCCGAGTTCAGCTCCATGAGTTCCCCATTCAACCGTCAGTTCGTTAGGACATCCCATGACCGCAACCGCCCAACTTCAATCCCTTATTAACGCCGCCTGGGACGTACGCGCAGAGCTGAGCCCCAAGCAGCATCCTGCAGATCTCAAGTCCGCAGTGGAGGAAATCATCGAGCAGCTAGACGCCGGAACACTTCGCGTCGCGAGTAAAGAATCGGGTTCATGGGTTGTCCACCAGTGGGTTAAGAAAGCCGTCCTGCTGAGCTTTCGCCTGCGTGACAATGTGCCCATCGAGGCGGGCGACCTGCGCTTTTTTGACAAAGTGCCCACCAAGTTTGCTCACATGAGCCCCGAGGCCATCGCGGCGAGCGGCGTTCGCGTGGTGCCTCCTGCCATGGCCCGGCGCGGCAGCTTCTTAGGTAAAAACGTCGTGCTTATGCCCTCTTACGTCAACATTGGCGCCTACGTAGACGAGGGGACGATGGTCGACACCTGGGCTACCGTCGGCTCATGCGCACAGATTGGAAAAAACGTACACCTCTCCGGCGGCGTCGGAATTGGAGGCGTCCTAGAGCCCCTTCAAGCAAACCCCACCATCATTGAGGACAACTGCTTCATTGGAGCCCGGTCTGAGGTCGTTGAGGGGGTCATCATTGAGGAGAACTCGGTCCTCTCGATGGGCGTCTTCATCGGTCAATCGACGCGCATCTACGATCGCGCAACGGGTGAGGTCTTCATGGGAAGGGTTCCCGCCGGCAGCGTTGTTGTTCCCGGAAGCCTGCCCTCCTCCGACGGCAAGTACAGCCTGAATTGTGCGGTCATTGTGAAGCGAGTGGATGCACAGACCAGGGCCAAGACCAGCATCAACGATCTCCTGCGGGGAGACTGACGCTTGGTGGAACCAACCGTCTATGGCATCGCGAACTGCGATCAAGTTCGTGCGGCTCGCCGTTGGCTCAAGCAACAAGGCGTTCACTACGCCTTCGTCGACCTTCGGGTATCGCCACCAACCGAAGAAAAGTTGCGTGAATGGCTCAACCGTATTCCTTACGACAGCCTGTTGAACCGCCGCGGCCTGACATGGAGGTCACTCCCTGAAGAGCGACGTCGCAGTGTGGTGGACCAGGCATCAGCCCTTGAACTCCTGACGGAGAACCCTCTGCTCATCAAACGTCCTGTGCTGGAGTGGAATCAGGAACTGCTGGTGGGCTACTCTGAATCTCTCTACGCGGGGCTTGGCCTCGATCATGCTCATGACGACCCAACACATCCCTGAAGCGGCCACTTCCGACCCAACGCTCACACTTGCGCAGGCCTTGCTCGCACGCGCATCGGTTACCCCCAACGATGAAGGCTGTTGCAGCCTGATCGCGCAACGACTCACACCACTGGACTTTCACTGCGAGATCCTGCCCTTCGGTGAGGTGACAAACCTCTGGGCCCTGCGTGAGGGCGGCGCGCCGGGCCCCACCCTTGTCTTGGCCGGTCACACCGACGTGGTGCCAACCGGCCCGCTTGATGCGTGGCAGTCGCCCCCATTTGAGCCCACACTCACCCCAGAAGGCGACCTGGTTGCGCGTGGTGCAGCCGACATGAAGTCTTCACTCGCAGCATTTGTGACTGCAACAGAGGCATTTATTGCGGAGCGCCCCCGATTTCAAGGCCGTCTGGCCTACCTCATCACGTCTGATGAAGAGGGTCCAGCACTGGATGGAACCGTACAGGTCTGCCGCGCGCTCGCGCATCGTGGTGAGCCACTCACATACTGCATTGTCGGCGAGCCCACCTCGGTTCACGCCTTAGGCGATATGGTCAAGAATGGGCGACGGGGCACGCTCTCAGGGCGCCTTACGCTGTTCGGAAAGCAGGGGCACGTCGCGTATCCACATCTTGCAGACAATCCCATCCACCGATTCGCCCCTGCGCTGTCAGAGCTGGCAGCCATGGTCTGGGATGACGGGAGTCAGCATTTCCCTCCCACTACCTGGCAGGTCTCCAACCTCAATGCAGGCACGGGAGCAACCAATGTCATCCCTGGCTCCCTCAGTGCCGCATTCAATTTTAGGTTCGGCAGTGTAAGCAGCCCAGAGAGCCTGAAGGCTCGGCTCGAGGCCGTACTGAGTCGCCACAACCTAAATTATCAAATCGACTGGACACTCGGTGGAGAGCCCTATCTCACGCTTCCAGGAACCCTCTGTGACGCGATGCGGGCCTCTATCCGCGAGGTGACCGGCCGCGAGCCCGAACTCTCGACAACGGGCGGAACCTCCGACGGTCGCTTCATTGCGAAGCATTGCCAAGAGGTGATCGAGTTTGGGCCCATCAACGCCACCATCCATCAAGTAAACGAGCGTATTCGGGTCGCAGACCTGATGCCCCTCAGCCAGGTCTACCTCGGTGCGATGCGACGCCTTCTGCCAGAGCTTGCATGAGGTCCAGCATGCAGATCCATTGGGAGGCTGCCACCGCTGAGGAGGAACTCGCCACCGTCACAGACTGGATACGGGCCTGCGCATCTGCACTCTCTCGTGCGGGCGCAGTCTATGGGCAGGGGACGACCAATGCCCTCGATGAGGCAAGATGGCTCGTACTGGGCAGCCTCAAGCTTCCGCTCGATCTAGATGATCGATTCAATCAGGCTCGGCTATTGCCGCACGAACGAGAGATGTTGGCCCGCCACATCACCATGCGCGTCATCGACCGCAAACCCACGGCCTATATCCTTGGCGAAGCCTGGCTGATGGGCCTGCGTTTTCGGTCAGACCCAAGGGCCATCATTCCTCGCTCGTACCTCGCTGAACTGCTTGAGGATGAAATTTATGGCCTTCAAGCCGAGCCCGAGCGCATCCTCGACCTCTGCACGGGGTCTGGCTGTCTCGCAATTCAGGCAGGATTGCGATGGCCGAATGCCCACATTGTTGGGAGCGACCTCAGTCCTGAGGCGCTGAGCTTGGCGCAGGAGAATGTTGCAGACTATGCACTCGAGCAGCAGATCGACCTGCGTCGATCAGACCTATTCGAGGCCTTTCATCCGGATGAGCGATTCGATCTCATTCTCTGCAACCCCCCGTACGTTCCGTTGGGTAAGGTCAACCAGCTTCCGCCAGAGTTTCTGGCCGAGCCCGCACTCGCGCTTGGATCCGGCGATGACGGCATGACCTTTATCCGTAGGCTGCTTGCAGAGGCACCCGCCCGCCTGAATTCTGGCGGCGTCATGCTCTGTGAGGTAGGCTTTGAGCAGTCCACCTGCGAAGCGTTGTTTGCGCAAGCGTTTCCCCACCTGCATCCAATCTGGCTTGATGTCACACAGCCCCAAGGGGCTGTATTTTCACTGGGAGCATCAGCATGATCCATCTCTACACCTGGCCCACCCCTAACGGCAAAAAGATCTCCATACTCCTGGAGGAACTGGGCCTTCCCTATGAGGCCACGCCCATCAATATCGGGAAGGGCGATCAATTCAAGCCAGAATTCCTTGAGATCAGCCCCAACAACAAGATCCCTGCCCTCACGGATTCGGAAGGCCCCGGCGGCAAGCCCATTGCCCTCTTCGAGTCCGGCGCCATTCTCATTTATTTGGCAGGCAAGACAGGGCGGTTTATGGGCCAAACCGACCATGAGCGTTTTGATGTGCTGCAGTGGTTGATGTTTCAAATGGGTGGACTGGGCCCGATGCTTGGGCAGGCCCATCATTTCCGGTTGTATGCCCCGGAGCCTGTGCCTTATGGCATTGAGCGCTACTCTAACGAAGCCAAACGGCTGTATGGCGTGCTCAACAAGCAACTCGAGCGGCATGCCTACCTTGCTGCCGATCAGTACACCATTGCAGACATGGCCGCCTGGCCCTGGGTTGCGTCTTTCGCCAATCAAGGCATTGATCTGGCTGATTACCCAGCCGTAGAAAACTGGTTTAGGTCCATTGAGCAAAGGCCTGCAGTTCAGCGAGGTGTCGCGCTGTTTGCCGACCTTCGAAAGCCGCTCACCGATGCACAGGCCAAAAAGCTCCTGTTCGGTCTCAAGACTTAGTGTTCGTTCTCAAGCAGCCCAACGGGGATGGGAAGCGCCACAACCTCAATACCCTCCTCACGCAGTTCACGCGCCTCATGCAGACTGGTGCGGCCCATGATGTTGCGTTCGGGAGCCTCTGCATAATGTATCCGCCTAGCCTCGTCGGCAAAGTCATCGCCAACGTCATCGCATTGGCGCGCCAGCGCGCGTGCTGCGGCCAATACAGCGCTTATGGCCTCCTGCACCTCGGGACCAGTGGGCTCGGAGGCGCCAGACAGAGACAAGCGGGCGGCGGTCGGCATTCGCGACACTTCTTCCGTATCGCAGATGGGGCAACGAACAAGGCCGCGACTCGACTGTTCGTCAAGCGCGTCATGGGATGCGAACCAGCCTTCAAAGCGGTGCCCCAGACTACATTGCAGGTTGAAAATCTTTCTCGCCATTCGATTGTGACCGCCTGATGAATCCCCGCATTGTAAGCGCTCAAGAGGCCCTTGAAGCGCTGGATCGATTTGATTCCATTCTTGACGCGCGCTCGCCCTCGGAATTCGCTGAAGATCACCTTCCGGGGGCACTCAGCCTGCCCGTGCTTGATGATGCCCAACGCGTCCTGGTGGGAACACAGTACAAGGACGACCCCTTCCTTGCGCGTCGTCTGGGTGCTGCGCTGGTCGCTGAAAATATTGCCAGTCACCTCAAAGGACCGCTGGCCGAGCACCCAAGAGACTGGCAGCCACTGGTCTACTGCTGGCGTGGCGGTCAGAGAAGCAACTCATTGGCGACGGTGCTGGCGCGGGTTGGATGGCGAGTCGCCCTTCTCGATGGAGGCTACAAAGCGTTCAGAACCCAACTGCTCGCTTTGTTACCCGCGCTTGTAGACACATTCGAGTTCCGCGTCGTCTGCGGTGTCACTGGATCCGGAAAGACTCGATTCCTCGATGCGCTCCACCGAGTTGGCCACCAGGTCCTTGACCTGGAGGGGCTCGCCTGTCACCGGGGCTCCATACTGGGTGCAATGCCGAGTGCACCTCAGCCCTCGCAGAAGCAGTTCGAAACTCAGATCTGGAATGCGCTGCGTCGGCTTGACCCCACGCGACCCGTGTTTGTGGAGTCTGAAAGCAAGAAGGTGGGTAATGTCCAGATACCCCATGCGTTGATGAACCGCATTCGTAGTAGCGCATGCCTGACGCTAGAGCTTTGTTTGGAGGATCGCGTGTCGCTTCTCTGCGAGGAGTATGCACACTTCTTCGAGGCTCCCGAGCCCCTTCGCGTGCAGTTGAGCAAGCTGGTCTCCCTGGTGGGCCATGACCAGGTGAATCAGTGGACTGCCTTGGTCGACCAGGCGCTCTGGAGGCCCTTAGTGGAGTCGCTTCTCGCGCTTCACTACGACCCAAGCTATCTGCGCTCGATCGACCGGAACTTCCCTCAACGTGCAAATGGGGCGGTGATTCGGCTGGCTGGATACCAGCTAAGCGACTATGAAGCCGCGGCCTCTAGCTTGTCTTTGTAACGACGCACTTTCAGTCGCTCTTCTTGCGCGCGCATCCAGAGCTTGAAAGCCAACTCGGTCTCGGCCTGCTGAAGTAGGTTGTAGGCCCCACCGAGTCGCTGCTTGACCGCGGACGCATCAACCCCTTCCACTTGCGAGGCCTGAAGGACGGCCACAAGGCTACCGCTTTGACCAAGGCTGATCACAACGGGCTGCCCCACGGCAAGCGATGGAGAGAGCAGCTTCTCAAGTGCCAACTGACCAATGGAGTCCTGCGGGAGCCTGAGCGCGGTTACGGCACCTCCCACGTCCGTTCGCCTGAGCTCGAAGGGCTGAAGGCCGCCATCGGCCACCTTGAAGCCTTGCGCAGCCTGCGCAGCAAGTTCAGAAGACTTCTGGCGCAGCAGATCCTCACGGACCGCCGCTTTGACCTGCTCGAACGCGAGCGGCGCAGCAGGCCGATGAGAGAGCACCCGAGCGGAGACGAGGCGCCCACTCGCAACTTCGACCGCAGGGGTATTGCGCTTTTCTTGAACAGCCTCGCGGTCAAAGAGAGCAGATTGAACCCTGGGGTGATTGAGTACAGCGCCCTCTGGCCCGCTCACGGGCTTGCCCTTCTGAATGTTCTTCACATCGACACGCCTCAACCCGAACTGCGCAATGGCGGGCTCTAGGCTATCGCTTTGCTCATAGACAAGATTCGCAAACTGCTCTGCCTTATCGGCGGGCGCATTCTCGAGCACGACATACGCGACGTCGATGGACTCCGGGCTTTGGTAGCGAGATAGCGTGGATTGATAATGCGCCTGGAGCGCCTCATCGGTGAGCAGAACACGACCCGCATAATCTGAGGACGCGAATCGTCGAATGGAGAAAGACCGCCGTTCAGTCTCGGACTGACTGATGAGACGCGCCACACTGCGGGGCGTAATGACTGTATCGGACACCGCTCGAGGGAGGAGCTCTGCACTCATATCGACCCGGAGGTTTTGCTCAAAGCCCTGGGCAGTCAGGCCATTCGCCCGAAGCACCTGGTTGGCTTGCTCGAGGTTGAAGGCGCCATCCTTCTGAAACTCAGGAACCTGAGAGATCACTATCTTGAGGGCAGCATCGGAAACCCCAATGCGATGCTCTTGCGACAGTGCGCGCAGCATTGACTCGGCAATGAGCCTATCGAGAGAGGAGACACGCGACGCTGGGGAGTCGAGCGCGCTGAGCGGAACCTGCCCACCAAACTGGGAGGAAAGCCGCTCGAGCTGACGCTGATGAAACGCATCAAACTCCGTGCGTTCAATCTTGCGGCCATTGACTTCTGCCAGAGTTGGCCCAGCCTGTGAAGGGGCAACCAAGTCCCATGCGCCCACGATGACGAAGGACGGGACAATCAGGATGAGAAGTACCAGCTGCAGGAGACGCCGGTTTTGACGGATGAATTCGAGCATAGGAAGGAAAATTGGCGGAGCGGACGGGACTCGAACCCGCGACCCCCGGCGTGACAGGCCGGTATTCTAACCGACTGAACTACCGCTCCGCGCTGTAAAACTCGAATTGTAACCTAATGCACCATCTCGTTCGTGACGCTGCGGTGGTGGGTGCTGAGAGGCTCGAACTCCCGACCTACGCCTTGTAAGGGCGCCGCTCTACCAACTGAGCTAAGCACCCGCGCGACACGAAAGACCGCGAGTGTAAATAAAAAAAGCGCGTTGAGCAAACGCGCTTTTTTTAGATAGGCCAAAGAAGGGGGCTGGTTAGTTCAGCGCATCCTTCAAAGCCTTGCCCGGACGAAACTTGGGCAGCTTTGCAGCCTTAATCTTGATGGTCTCGCCGGTGCGTGGATTGCGACCAGAGCGCGCGGCACGCTTGGTCACAGCAAAGGTTCCAAATCCAACCAAGGTGACCGTGCCACCCTTCTTGAGGGTTGTACGCACACCACCGACCAGGGCGTCTAGCGCGCGACCAGCCGCGGCCTTGGAAATATCGGCCTGCTTGGCAATATGTTCGATGAGATCTGTCTTGTTCACTTCTTATTCCTTGTGAGAGAAAACGGGAAGGCGGATACACGCATGATCTGTCTGGCGCGTGAATTCATTAGACCTTCGGAAAGATGACAGGTCAAGCAATCGCTAGTGCGTAACGGGCTCCACAGGACGATCCGATTCGGGTTCTGAAGGCTTGACTGCAGGGACTGCTGCATCGGCCTCCTCTGGGAGGGGAACCGGGGCACGGGCAAGCGCGAGTTCAAGGACCTTGTCGATCCAACGAACAGGGATGATCTCCAGTGCGTTTTTGACATTCGCAGGAATGTCGGCAAGGTCGCGCAGATTCTGCTCGGGGATGAGGACCGTCTTGATTCCGCCGCGATGGGCAGCAAGCAGCTTTTCTTTAAGGCCGCCGATCTGGAGGACCTCTCCGCGAAGGGTAATCTCACCCGTCATCGCCACCGAGGCCTTCACCGGAATACCGGTCATGGCCGAAACCATGGCCGTTGTCATGGCAATGCCCGCACTTGGGCCGTCCTTTGGTGTTGCGCCCTCAGGTGCGTGAATGTGCAAGTCTTTCTTGTCGAAATGCTCCGCTGGGATGCCAAGCACTTTCGCTCGGGAGCGCACAACCGTTCTGGCCGCTTCCACCGACTCCTTCATGACATCACCCAGCGAGCCGGTCCGTTGGATATTGCCCTTACCCGGCATAACCGCTGCCTCGATCATGAGCAGCTCGCCACCCACCTCGGTCCAAGCCAAGCCAGTCACCTCACCGACCTGGTCCTCCTTCTCTGCGACTCCGAAGGTGTAGCGCTTAACACCGAGAAAGTCCTCGATGTTGTCGTCGCGAACCTCGACCTGGCCGCTTGCTTTTCCTGTCAACACCATGCGCGTGACCTTGCGACAGATCTTGGAGATGTCGCGCTCCAGGCCTCGCACGCCCGCCTCACGGGTGTAGGAACGAATGGTTTCTCTGAGCGCCCCCTCAGATACCGAGATTTCGGACTCCTTAAGACCTGTGAGCTTGAGTTGCTTGGGCAAGAGGTAGCGCTGTGCAATGCTCACCTTTTCATCCTCGGTATAACCCGATAGACGAATCACTTCCATGCGATCGAGCAGCGCTGGCGGGATGTTGAGCGAATTCGCCGTCGCGACAAACATCACATCCGAGAGGTCATATTCGACTTCTACATAGTGGTCTGTAAAGCTGTTGTTCTGCTCAGGATCGAGCACCTCCAGCAGGGCACTTGCCGGATCACCCCGGAAATCCATGCCCATCTTGTCGACCTCGTCCAGCAGAAAAAGCGGGTTCCGAACGCCCGTTTTGGTGAGGCTGGTCAGAATCTTGCCAGGCATCGAGCCGATGTAGGTCCGTCGATGGCCCCGAATCTCGGACTCATCACGCACTCCCCCCAGCGCCATGCGCACAAACTTGCGATTGGTTGCACGCGCAATCGACTGGCCCAAGGAGGTCTTACCCACCCCCGGGGGACCAACCAGGCACAGAATGGGCGCTTTGACCTTATCAACCCTCTGCTGAACAGCGAGAGCCTCGAGAATGCGTTCCTTGACCTTCTCCAGCCCGTAGTGTTCTTCTTCAAGCACCTTCTCGGCTGTCTCGAGGTTGGTGTTGACCTTACTTTTCTTCTTCCAAGGCAACGCAACCAGCGTATCGATGTAGTTGCGCACCACGGTCGCCTCTGCTGACATGGGCGACATCATCTTGAGCTTCTTAAGCTCAGCTTGAGCCTTATCGCGAGCCTCCTTGGGCATGCGAGCCGCCTTGATCTTCTTCTCAAGCTCATCGAGCTCACTGTCCTCGCCTTCGCCAAGCTCTTTCTGAATGGCCTTAACCTGCTCGTTCAGGTAGTACTCGCGCTGGCTCTTCTCCATTTGACGTTTGACTCGCCCACGGATGCGCTTTTCCACCTGCAGAATGTCCAGCTCGGTCTCGATCTGAGTCAGTAGCTTTTCGAGCCGCTCGAGCACAGAGAGCGTCTCGAGCACGGCCTGCTTCTCCTCGAGCTTCATGGGCAGATGCGCCGCGATGGTATCGGCAAGGCGGCCCGGCTCTTCAATGCTCATGAGCGAATTGAGGATTTCAGCGGGGATCTTCTTGTTGAGTTTTACAAATTGGTCGAACTGAGTGAGCAGTGTGCGGCGCATCGCCTCACTCTCGGGACCATCGCGCTCCTCAAGCTGCAGCGGGGTGCACTCACAGACCAGGTGCTGGCCATTGTCTTGAAGATCTGCCAAGCGAGCCCGCTGAGTGCCCTCAACCAAGACCTTCACGGTTCCGTCCGGCAGCTTGAGCATCTGCAGGATGCTCGCGAGACAGCCGATTTCGTAGATATCCTTCGCAGAGGGATCGTCCTGGGTGGGGCTCTTTTGCGCTGCCAGGAGCACATGACTGCCCGACTCCATCGCACGCTCCATGGCCTTGATGGATTTCGGACGCCCAACGAAGAGCGGGATCACCATGTGTGGGAACACCACGACATCCCGCAACGGAAGCATGGGTAGCACAGTGGGCTCGGAGGGCAGAAGTTCAGTCTTTGACATCACCAGTCTCTCTTTCTTTCGGATGCCCCAAGAGTGGGGGCAATCCTCGAAACTTCAAGCCTTAGGCGTGCTTACTGCCTGCAACCTTGGGGTTATCTTGGTAAACCAAGAGTGGCTTACCCTCTCCGGTCACCGTTGGCTCGTCAACCACCACTTTCGACACCTCTTTCTGACTCGGAAGGTCGTACATGGTGTCCAAAAGCACCTGCTCCAATATCGAGCGAAGGCCGCGCGCACCGGTGCGACGTTTGATGGCCTTCTCAGCAATTGCTTTGAGTGCAGCTGGCCGAATCTCGAGCTCAACGCCCTCCATCTCCAGTAGCGCCTGGTACTGCTTGACCAGTGCATTCTTGGGGCCGGTGAGGATCTCGATCAGTGCGACCTCATCGAGCTCGTCGAGGGTTGCAACCACAGGCAGACGACCCACCAGCTCGGGGATCAGGCCGAACTTGATGAGGTCCTCTGGCTCGGCCTCTTGAAAGACCTCACTGAGCTTGCGCTCACGAGCAGAACGGACCTCGGCACCGAATCCGATTGACGTGCGCTCGGTACGATCGCGGATGACCTTCTCAAGCCCGTCGAATGCACCACCGCAAATGAAGAGGATGTTGGTCGTGTCGATCTGAACGAAGTCCTGATTCGGATGCTTGCGCCCTCCCTGGGGAGGAACAGAGGCAACCGTGCCTTCAATCAGTTTCAGGAGCGCCTGCTGAACACCCTCTCCGGAGACATCACGCGTAATCGAGGGGTTATCAGACTTACGAGAAATTTTGTCGATCTCATCGATGTAGACAATGCCGTGCTGCGCGCGCTCGACCTCGTAATTGCAGTTCTGGAGCAGCTTCTGAATGATGTTCTCGACATCCTCGCCGACATACCCAGCCTCCGTCAGCGTGGTGGCATCCGCAATGACAAACGGCACGTTCAATAAACGGGCGAGCGTTTGGGCGAGAAGGGTTTTGCCTGAACCCGTCGGGCCAATCAGCAGGATATTGCTCTTGGCCAGCTCTACCTCTTGAGGCTTGGAGCTGCTGCGCAATCGCTTGTAGTGGTTGTAGACCGCTACAGCCAAGGTCTTTTTAGCGCGCATCTGACCAACCACATATTGGTCAAGAATGGAGGCGATTTCGGCGGGCGTGGGGAGCCCGCCCTTGGCTGCATCGGCGTCCGGAGCCGCAGCCTGTTCGTCGCGGATGATGTCGTTGCAGAGGTCGATGCACTCATCGCAAATAAAGACCGATGGTCCTGCGATGAGCTTCTTTACCTCATGCTGACTCTTGCCACAGAAAGAGCAGTAGAGCAGTTTTTCGCTCGAGCCTTTTTTATCCGCCATTAGAGCCCCCTTCAGGCCTCGCGTGAACGCATGACTTTGTCCACGAGCCCGTACTGTAGCGCATCGTCTGCGCTCATGAAGTTATCACGGTCGGTGTCCCGCGCGATGGTCTCTAAGCTTTGGCCCGTGCGCTCCGCGAGGATGTTGTTGAGGCGATCGCGCAGGGAGAGGATCTCCCGAGCGTGAATCTCGATGTCGCTGGCTTGACCCTGAACGCCGCCGAGGGGCTGGTGAATCATGACGCGAGAATTCGGGAGCGCAAAGCGCTTGCCCTTCTCACCTGCTGCCAAGAGGAAGGCTCCCATGCTCGCCGCAATCCCCATGCAGAGCGTACTGACCGCCGGCTTGACGAACTGCATGGTGTCGTAGATCGCGAGCCCCGCGGAGACGGAGCCTCCGGGGGAATTGATGTAGAGCGAGACATCTTTGTCGGGATTTTCAGACTCCAGAAACAGGAGCTGGGCAATGACCAAGTTAGCCGACTGATCATTGACAGGACCCACGAGAAAAACGACACGCTCCTTGAGCAGCCGAGAGTAGATGTCATATGCCCGCTCACCGCGTCCGGACTGCTCAACGACCATAGGCACCAGGCCCAAACCCCGAATTTCTTCCACCGAACGGTCTCCTAGTTGCGGCGATCGCATGCCACTTTCAATCATCATCGACTACGCAGCCTCTTTCATGAGGTCCTCAACTGAAATTTGGACTGCCTCAACCTTGGCAAGTTCAAGCGCCCAGGTCACGACGTTGTCCTCTATGACGACCGCCTCGGCCTCAGCGCGGCGCTCGGGATTGGACATGGTCCAACGCACGAATTCCTCAGGCTTCTCATAGGACTCGGCCATTTCGGCCAGCAGCGCGTGAACCTGGTCTTCGGAGGCATGCAGGGACTGACTGCGCACAACCTCTCCGACCAAGAGACCGAGCCGAACCCGCTTGGTGGCCTGCTCGGTAAACAGCTCGATGGGAATGGGCGCATCCTTGACATTCATGCCCCGTGAGGCCATGTCTTGTCGCATCTGGTCGGCAAGTCGCTGCGCCTCACTCTGGACCAGGGCCTTCGGCACATCGAAGGATGCCGTCGAGAGCAGCGCATCCATAACGGCCTGCTTGGTCTTCGCTTTGCAGCGCCCGGAGACCTCACGCTCGAGATTCTTCTGCACATCTGCGCGCAGCTTCTCGAGACCGCCCTCCTGAATGCCGAAGGCTGTTGCCAGCTCGTCGTTCAGTTCAGGCAGCTTGGGCTCCATGACCTCGTGCACGGTCACCGAGAACTCGCCTGTTTTCCCGGCGAGCTCCTTCGCGCGGTAGTCGGCAGGGAAAGCCAAGGGGAAGGTTTTGGATTCGCCGGCCTGCATGCCGACCACAGCCGCATCGAACTCCGGCAGCATTTGACCTGCCTGGACAATGAAACGGAAATCCTTCGCCGTTCCGCCCTCAAAAGCAACGCCATCGAGCGTGCCGGCAAAATCCACACGCAGCTGGTCATCCGCTTGTGCAGCGCGCGTGACGGTCTCATAGCTCACCCGCTGCTTGCGCAGGGTATCGAGGGTCTGGTCCACATCTGAGGTCTGAACAACGCAAGTCCATTTCTGGATGGTGAGGGCGGCGCGATCGGGCACGGGGACCTCGGGGTAGAGCTCGATCACAGCCTCGAACTGAAGCGATGAGGCATTCGGATCGGTATTCGCGCCCTCCACAGGCCGCACCTCCGGGGGACCTGCGGGTCGCAGATTTTGAGCCATGATGGCCTCTGCGTATGCGTCACTCACTGCGTCGCCGATGGCCTCAGACTGGGCCTGTGCACCGTAGGTCTGCTGAACCACCTTCAATGGCACCTTGCCAGGCCGAAAGCCCGGCATCTTCATGGTCTTACCCATTTTCTGCAGCTTGCGTTGAGCAATGACCTCAACGGCATCAAGCCGAACCGTCAGGGGGATGATTCGCTGCAGGCTCGAGGCTGCAACCGCGGGGGTGGAGTTAGATTCGGCTGTCATAGGAGAAACAACATTTTCTTTCGGTGGTGCGAAGGGCGGGACTCGAACCCGCACACCTTGCGGCGTCAGGACCTAAACCTGGTGCGTCTACCAATTTCGCCACCTTCGCGTGTGTTCAATAAAACCGGACGTTCCGGACTCAAGTCGTCATTGTATCGAATGGCGTGGCTCAACCCTTGGGGCCCTACAATGCAAACCATGAATGAACCTGGGCTGGGCCAGGCCCTTCATGGGGGCCACCACTATGAGAATTTCCCGGTTGCGTCCTGGCTTCTGCCCGCGCGCATGCGCCAGCCTATGCTGGCCCTGTATGCCTTCGCAAGAACGGGAGATGACCTTGCCGACGAGGGGGATGACCCACCTGCGGTGCGTCTCAGAGCCCTAGAGGACCTTCGATCAGGACTTACCCTGCTGCCTACCGAGGCCCGAACCCCCTTAAGTCAAATCGGCGCAACGCTTGCACAGGCATGTCGAGCACAGGCATTGGCCACTGCGCCCGCTCACGCGCTGATCGATGCCTTTTCGCATGATGCAGCCTTTGAGCCCTTTAGCGACTGGGCTGGCATTGCCGACTATTGCGCGCATTCGGCAAACCCTGTTGGTCGCATGGTCCTCGGCTTCGCTGGGCTTGCCCAAGAGGAACCCGCTGTGGCTGCGTCGATGGAGCGTGCAAGCGATGCGATCTGCTCCGGCCTGCAGCTTGTGAATTTCGCCCAAGACTTTGGACAAGACCTCGGGCGCAATCGGCCTACCCTTCCTCAAGTCCTCTGGCCAGAGCAGTGGTCCTGGGATGTTGAGCAACGCAGCCTCATCGCCACGCAATCGCTCAGCGCAGAGCAACAGGCAGGGATGACGCGCGTGCTCGCCCGCAGAGGGCTTGAGCTGCTCGACTCAGCGCGTGCGTTGCCCGCCATGATTCGACGGTCTCGTCTCTCTGGCAGAAGGCGGCTCTCGCTCGAAATTGCACTCACCATTGCCGGTGGATGTGCGATTGGTGAGCGGGTGATGGCATCCCCGCTTGAGCCCTGGAATACATCACCGAAGCTCTCTCGCATGGACATGTTCAAACTGATTCCACGCGCCCTCGTCCTATGGCTGGCACCGGGCTCTGAGCCGACACCATGACGCCACAGGACTATTGCGCCCAACGCGTTGCGACAGCCGGTTCCAGCTTCACGGCCGCATTCCGACTGCTATCGCGCCCCCGGCGGGAGGCGATGGAAGCGCTGTATGCATTCTGCCGTGAAGTAGACGATGTGGTTGACGACTGCTCCGATCCAACCGTCGCAGGTATCACCTTGGCCTGGTGGCGACAGGAGGTGAGGTGGCTCGCGCAAGGCTCGCCCCAAGCCCAGCATCCCATTAGCCTCGCACTGGCTCCCGCACTGAAGCAGTTTGCATTGCCCGAGGCAGACTTTCAGGCCATCCTCGACGGCGTCGGGTCCGACCTTCACCCCCTGCCCCTGCCAGACTGGGATGCGCTCGACCAATACTGCGATCGCGTTGCGGGTGCAGTCGGTCGGCTGTCGGCACGCATTTTTGGACAAGGCGACGATCCTGCCGTTCAGTCCTATGCAACAGATCTGGGCCTCGCCCTGCAGTACACCAATATTCTTCGCGATATCGGTGACGATGCCCGAAAGGGGCGGGTTTATCTGCCCGATGCCCTGCTTCAGGCCCACGGGCTGAATCGGGCCTCCGTGCTTGCGCTTCAGGCGAGCCCCGCACTGTTGGCTGCCCTCAAAGAACTTGGCCTGCGGGCGCACCAAAAGTACAACCAGGCCCTCGATCAACTGCCTAGTTCCGCCCGATGGGCTCAGCGCCCAGGACTTGCAATGGCAGCCATCTATCGAGACCTGCTTCGCGCCATTGAAGAGAACCCGACCGAGGTCCTCACGCATCGCATTTCCCTTGGCCCGGCGCGTAAGCTGCTCATGGGTATGCAAGGCGCGCTCGGATTATTGCCTCGCTAGCGCAAGGGGCAACGGTGCATCCATCGCATCGAATCGCAATCGTGGGCGGAGGCTGGTCCGGCCTTGCCTGTGCAGAGCGCTTGGCACAGGCAGGCAAAGGCCATCTGGTGGATGTGTATGAAGCGGCGCCGCAGTTTGGGGGCCGGGCACGGGGGCTGATCTGGCCGGCAGAGGCCGATCAAATCGGCCTTCCCCAGGCCCCCATCGATGCGGGGCAGCACTTGCTTTTGGCGGCCTACACAGAGACTTTTGCCCTGCTCAAGCGCGTAGATCCACGTCACAAGGAACGCTGGACCTCAGGCTGGCTTGGCTGGCGCAGCCATCATGGCAAACAGGTTGAGTCGCTCTCAGGCCTTTTGCCAGATCTGTTGCTGACGTTGCCACTTCTGCGCAGAGCGCCCGCGCAAGGCACAACTGTGCAGGACTGGCTGCTGAACGGTGGGATGGATCCGCGGGTTTGCAGCATGCTGATGCGACCCCTAGCGGAAGCCGCATTGAACACGGACTGGTCAGAGGCGAGCGCGCTTTGCTTTTATCGGGTGCTGCGCGACGCCAGCCAAAGAGGACCATTCAGCCTGAGAGCGCTGCACCCAAGACATAACCTCAGCATCGACGGCATAGACCCGCTCACCCAATGGTTGGGGAACGCCGGCGTTTCACTCTATCCACGCAGTCGCGTTCAAGGCCTTGCCTGGGCCTCGGATGGCACCTGGATGCTCACAGGACCGAAACCGGCCCAGTCGATGCGTTATGGAGAAGTCGTGCTGGCCCTGCCACCATCAGAGTCGCAGCGCATGCTGGGTCGCTCTGCAGGTCTCGAGCCCGCCGAGTACCGAGCCATTGGAACCCTCTATCTGCATCTACCCAAGGGATCACCCAGATTTCCCAGCACAGAAATTCAGTGCTTTCAGTCGGCTCACGAAGCGAGCGGCCTCGTCATCGGCCTGGCCAGACCCCCGGGGCCGTGGGGTCAAATCCTATCGCTGGTGGTGTCCGCCCTCCCCCAAGACCGGGACTGCCAGGCGTTAGCCCGTCAGTGGGCCTGGGATGCCGCACAGCAATGGCTTGGCGGAGTCTTACCTGCGCGGTCCAAGTGGATGGTCGACCGAAAGGCAACCTGGGCAGCCAACCCCAAAGCCATCCAAGCCCAGCCACCCCAAGCCGCCTATCGCGCGTTCGGAGACGGTCGCTGGCAATGCGCCGACCATCTGGTCTCTGGGTATCCAGCCACCATAGAGTCGGCGGTTCGATCGGGACAGGCGCTTGGCTCGGCCCTACTCAGGACTATCGAGCGAAAAGACGCTCGAGCGCCTCACTGAGTCGACGCACGGGCCAGACCTCCAACCCCTCAATGGGCCGTTTGGGTGCGTTGGCTTCTGGCACCAAGGCCACTGAAAAGCCCAAACGGGCGGCCTCCTTGAGACGCTCCTGCCCACGCGGTGATGGCCGCACCTCTCCAGCCAATCCGAGCTCTCCGAACACAACCAAGCCTTCGGGCAAAGGACGATTACGCAGAGACGAGACGACCGCGGCCAACAACGCCAGATCGGCTGCGGTCTCCTGCACCCTCACCCCACCGACCACATTCAGGAAAACGTCTTGATCGACACAGGAAATGCCAGCATGCCGATTGAGCACGGCAAGCAACATGGCTAGGCGTTGAGGATCCAGCCCAACACTGAGGCGGCGTGGCTGGCCACCACTGGCCTGGTCGACCAGGGCCTGAACCTCCACGAGTAAGGGGCGGCTCCCCTCTTGGGTGACCAGCACGCAGGCGCCCGACACCCGCGCACCACCGCTGCCGTGACCGGAGAGACTCGCCTCGGACAGGAAAAGAGCAGAAGGATTACTCACGGCCTTCAGGCCGCGATCCGTCATCGCAAACACGCCAAGTTCATTCACTGTGCCGAACCGATTCTTGACGGCCCGAACCACGCGAAAGCTCGCCTGCGCGTCGCCCTCGAAATACAGCACCGCATCGACCATATGCTCAAGGACACGCGGCCCAGCAAGCGCCCCCTCTTTGGTGACATGTCCAATGATGAAGAGCGCATTTCCCGTCGCCTTTGCCCACCGTGTGAGCTGGGCGGCGCATTCTCGGACCTGAGGCACCGAGCCGGGAGCAGAACCGAGCGCCTCACTGAAAAGGGTTTGAATCGAATCAATGACCACGAGTCGCGGCGCGCGCGACTGGAGCAGATCGAGCATCGGCTCGAGCTGGGTTTCAGCAAGCACCTGAATACGTGACAGGCTTTGCTCTGAGAGACCCAACCGGCGGGCCCGCAAGGCAATCTGATCGGCGGACTCCTCGCCTGAGATGTACAACAGGGTGTCGCCTTCGCGCTGCTGCGCAAGGCTCGCGAGGGCCTGCAAGAGGAGCGTGGACTTCCCAATCCCGGGATCCCCGCCAAGCAGCACGACACCGCCTGGCACCATCCCTCCACCCAGCACGCGATCAAACTCATCAAGCCCCATGCTCCATCGCGGAAGATCCTGGGCGGCGACCTCGGATAATGGTTGAAGGCCGCTGGGCGTGGAAAAACCTGCCGTCCTTGATCGGGCTCCGACGGGTGTTGCTGGACGCTGCTGAATCGGGCCATCGAGGGTGTTCCAGGCGCCACACCCATCACACTGCCCTTGCCACTTGGCGTGACTCGTGGCACAGGATGAGCAGATGTAGACCAGCTTATCCTTTGCCAACGTCATCCCCGTTCATGGCGTCGCATGCATCGTCCGGCAGCGCTGGAATCGACCGCCTGCGCACGCGCTCAGTCACCCCGGTCATGAGCTCGTAGGCCACGGTCCCGCAGGCCTCAGCGACCCGATCGATGGAGAGCGATTCTCCCCAGAATTCGACAGCGCTCCCAACGCCTGCTGAGGGGTGATCCGTTAGGTCGACGGTCACCATGTCCATGGAAACGCGCCCGACCATTGGACAGCATTGACCAGAAACCCAGATCGGCATGCCGTCAGGCGCGCTGCGCATGATGCCATCTGCATAACCGCCAGCAATCACCCCAATGCGCATGGGTCGCTGCGCCCGATATCTCTCGCCGTAACCGACGGTGTCTCCCACCGCTAGGTCTTGAACTGCGATCACGCGACTGCTCAATTGAGCGGCTGCACGCAGCCCCAGGCGGGAGGCGGATTGCTCTGGCACCAAGGGCTCAGCGAGCGGGCTTGCCCCATAGAGGGCAAGACCTGGGCGCACCCAATCTCGATGCGCTTGAGGCAACGTGAATATGGCGGCGGAATTGCAGACGCTCACGGGCTCCGCCTCTGATACGCCAAGGCTGGAGAGCGCCAAAGCAAGTCGCTGAAGCGGCAAATCGGCAGAGCGAGGGGCCTCGGCCTTGGCAAGGTGCGTCAGCCAGCCCAAACGCTCAGCGCCCAGTTGATGACGAAGCTTCTGAATGCGGGGTCCAAGCGAGGACCAGGTTGCGGCGGCGAACCCAAGCCGATTCATACCCGTATTGAGCTTCATCCAGAGCCGCAGATTCGCGCGCTGAATCCGGCTGAGCCGAGCCTCCAGCCAATCCAATTGATCCGCATGATGCACCACCAGATCGAGATCCAGCTCAGCCGCAGCTTGGACGTCGGAGGGATGAAAACACCCCTCGAGCAAGAGGATGGGACCACTCCAGCCAAGATCTCGACAGGTTGCGGCCTCTTGCAACTCGAGCACAGCAAGGCCATCCGCCCCAGAGAACCCTCGCACGGCAGCGCCGAGACCATGCCCGTAGGCCCTGGCCTTTGCCACTGCCCATACATGCGCTTGGGGGGCAGTTTGGCGAATAACCCGAAGGTTGTGGGCCAGCGCCTCTTCGTGTGTCGTCAACAAGAGCGGGCGGCCATGGGCAGGATTCATTCTTGAATTGTAGGGCTTCGTGTTCTAATCCCGCAGGCACTCAGAAAAGAGATCGATGAAACGCGGCTTCTACACCATCATGGCGGCGCAGTTCTTCTCCTCGCTCGCCGATAACGCGTTGCTCATCGCCGCTATTGCACTGCTGATCGAGATGGCCGCACCGGAGTGGATGCGCCCCATGCTCAAGCTCTTTTTCACCATCTCCTACGTCATGCTCGCGCCGTTTGTCGGTGCATTCGCCGACTCCATGCGTAAGGGTCGGGTCATGCTTGTGACCAATGGCATCAAGGTGGTGGGCTGTGCGCTGATGTTCTGGCATGTCCACCCACTCGCCGCCTACGCAGTCGTCGGCCTTGGAGCGGCCGCCTATTCCCCTGCAAAGTACGGCATCCTGACCGAGCTATTACCCCCCGAGAAGCTTGTCGCTGCAAATGGCTGGATCGAGGGCACCACCGTGGGATCCATCATTCTGGGGACGATGCTCGGTGGCGCGCTGATCTCCCCCAGTGTCTCAACCTTCCTGCTTGCACTCGACCTTCCACACATGGAGACAGGGGTAGACACGCCGGCAGAGGCGGCCATCTTGGTGGTCGCGGTCCTGTACGGCATTGCAGCACTGTTTAACGTCTTCATTCCAGACACGGGTGCACGATACGGTCGACAGCACATTCACCCGATCAAGCTGATCCAAGGATTCTGGCGTTGCAACGTTGCGCTCTGGAAGGACAAGCTGGGCCAGATCTCTCTCGCGGTCACGACGCTCTTTTGGGGCGCGGGAGCGACGCTTCAGTTCATCGTACTGAAATGGGCTGAGGTGCAGTTGAGCATGTCGCTTGATAAGGCGGCCATTCTCCAGGGCGTCGTCGCTGTCGGCATTGCCGTTGGAGCAGTGGCTGCTGCCCGATTTGTCAGCCTAAAGGGATCCTGCCGGGTGCTGATTCTTGGCGTGCTCATGGGGCTATTTGTGCCCCTTATGACCCTCGTCCATGCCCTCGATGCGGCCCTGCCGTTATTGGTGCTTATCGGTGGTTTAGCGGGGTTCTTTGTTGTTCCTATGAATGCACTGCTGCAACACCGGGGTCATGTGCTGCTCTCTGCGGGACACTCCATTGCAGTCCAGAACTTCAATGAGAACCTCAATGTCTTGCTGATGCTGGGGCTCTACGCGCTTCTGATCCACCTTGATGTGCACGTCAACACGGTCATTGTTCTATTTGGGGGCTTCGTCGCTGTGACCATGGCCTTGGTGATGGTGCGTTACCGCTATAACAAGACGCACTACCCGATTGACCAGCTCATCGGCGAGGAGAAGTCAGGCGGTCATCACTAGCCGCTTCCGATTCGCCCTTGTTGTCGAAGTGCGCGCCTGAGCTGAGCCACGACGACCCATGCAGCGCGTCGGGCAGGCGCACCCACCAGCTGATCCGGGGCCGGGAGCAAGGCGATGTGTGGGTCGGGCTTTTGATCGGGGGCCAGGCCGAAGGCCAGGTCTGCCTCAACCGCTGGCCGCGCCGCAACACCCGAGCGCCACTCCACCCTCACCTCTGGTGACAAGCCAAGGGAGGCGACGATAGACCGGGCCAAGGCGGGCACCTCTGACTCCGAGCGCCATGGCCCCACGACCACAAAAGGACGTGCAGCTGCAGCCCGCCGCCTCCAGCGCGTCTCTATCCCGAGAACGGACATTGCGACTGATCTCATGTCGATCTCGCCTTGGCGTCGCTGAGCCCGCGGGCGAGCACCCATGCGTCCTCTCGGCCCTCTGGTCCATTCGGATAGTAGCCCTTACGAACCCCAATCTGTTCGAAGCCATTTCGCTTGTATAGCCCGAGGGCTGGCAGGTTCGTTGGACGCACCTCAAGCAGGCAGCGAACGAGTCCCTCGTTCTCCCATTGCGTCATAAGATGACGAAGCATCCATTGGCCAAGACCTCGGCGCTGCCGCGCGGGCGAGACTGTGAAATTCAGCAGATGCGCCTCGTCCGCGACCACCATCCAGACACAATGTCCGACGATGGCATCTTGATCAACGAGTCGTCGCATCTCATAGCCGGCCTCGATCGAGTCAAGGAAATTCCCAGAGGTCCATGGAAATGGATAGGCCTGATGCTCAATGACCATGACGCTTGCGAGATCCTCTCGCCGCATGGGTTCAAGCCTGAGCGCCGCCTGCAATCGACGCTCTTCAATGGTCTGAGCCACCCGATCTCGGACATACAAGGGCTGTGCGTCCACCGCGCCCACCCAGGATACCGGCTCACCAGAGGAGATCCACTCAGAGACCAAACGCAGCGCTGCCTCCGCCAGACAGCTGTGGTCGGGCAAGACGGGATCGACCAGAGCACCTGGCCCGGGATGCGAAACCACCGACGCGCCACGGCCAAGCCGAGGCAGACTGGAGGGGGACCAGTCAATGGGGCCCTCAAACCACTCGCCGAGTCTGGCGTCTAGGGCGACGCTGGTCGGACGCAGATCGCGCGCAGAGCCACTGGCGGATGCAAGCACCTCAAAGACAGAGACCAGAGCAACGGGCAGATTGCAGGCACGCGCGACCCCTTGAACCAAGCCTGCTGCGACCCGCAATCCAGTGAACGAACCTGGCCCGTTAACCAGGACCAATCCACCCAGATCAGACCACGCCAAAGCCTCTGTCCTGAGCAGCGCCTCGGCCATCGGAAGCAGATCGGATGCTTGTGAACGACCCGATTCGCCGCTTTGGGAAAGAAACCCATGGCCATCCACCGAGAGCGCAACACTGGCCTGGGCCCCTGAGCAGTCAAGGCAGAGCAAGGGCAGGCGCCCGTCCCGGCGTTCCCCATCGACGCGACTCTGCATCTCAGGCGGAGGGTATGAGCACCGCACTGGCCTGCGCAGCAATGCCCTCCCCTCGTCCCGTAAAGCCAAGATGCTCCGTGGTGGTGGCCTTTACATTCACTGCGTCTGCCCGCGTGTCTGCCTGAATGTTAAGCACCATCTGACCAATATGGGGTGACATCTTCGGCGCCTGCGCGATGATGGTCGCGTCGATCTGGTAGACCGTGAAGCCCTCCGCCATGACGCGGTCAACGACCGTGCGCAGCAAAACGCGACTGTCAGCGCCCTTGTACTGGCTCTCCGTGTCTGGGAAGTGGCGTCCAATATCGCCAAGGCCCGCAGCCCCGAGAATGGCGTCGCAGATCGCATGCAACAGGACATCGGCATCAGAATGTCCCAAGAGCCCTTTGCTGTGCTCAATATGCACCCCCCCAATAATGAGCGGGCGCCCTTCAACGAGCGCATGGACATCGAATCCCGTGCCCACACGAGGCCACAAAGGAGCGGATGGTGAGGTTGCGTGAGCATTCAACGGCAAAGGCTCCTGGAAGTCTTCGGGGAAGGTGTATTTTCGATTGGCCCAGTCGCCCATCACCAGACGCGGCCGCGCGCCCGACTGCTCCATTGCGCTTGCCTCGTCCGTGACATCCCGCGCTTGGTCTAGCGCGTGCGCGAGTCGGTGAAGCGGAAACAACTGGGGGGTCTGCGCCGACCAAAGACCCGAGCGATCGACTGTGCCATGGCTGTGTGGCGAGGCATCAGCATCCGAGGTGCGCTTGAGTGTATCTGGGACCGGGAGCGCGAGCAGGCCACCATCATCACTCGCGAGGCATTCAGACAAAAGCCGCTGCACTGCATCGGCAGGAAGCCCTGGCCTGGCGGCATCATGTACGGCTACCCAGTCTTGGTCCGCATGGGGAAGGCTGCAGAGCAGCGCCAATCCAGCGCGCACGGAGTCTGCACGGGACGCGCCACCGATGGGGGCAATGACAATCGGGGCGTCCGGTCCCCAGAGTGCTTGGACGCGCGCATCAAGCCCGAGGTCGAGCCAACCCGTATCTTGCGGAGAGACCACCACCAAGATTCCGACAGCCTCGGGCGAGCCAAAGAGCGCCCGAAGGCTCAGGAGCGTCTTCACGAGCATGACCTCTCCATTGACCTGTCGGTACTGCTTAGGCCCACCCGCACCCGCCCTGCGGCCCTCACCGGCTGCGGGTACCAAAGCCCAAATCCGACGCGCGGCGGCCACGCCGCGGAGTGACTCAAGACGAGCGCGTTGCGCTTGAGACTGCTGCAGAAACAGGGTGGATGCGTTCACCCTCTAAAATTACCAGATGAACGACCCAACACGCCCGCAAATGGTCCCCATAGACCTTTATGGGTTACACGAGGCCCGTGCCCCCCAGCCGGGCCAATTGATTGCCCTGGCCAGCCCGACGGGCTCAGCTGACGCATGGATGGCTGCACAGTGGGCCCTAGCCCTTCAGAGTAAGGCTGCGAGCGAGTCCGGCGCCAGCGGTCTCATCATTGCGCATGACGCTGCCCAGGGGCAGCGACTCGAGCATGAAATGCGCGTTTTTGACCAGACACTGCGTGTCCGCTACCTACCAGACTGGGAGACGCTCGCTTACGAGGCCTTTTCGCCGCACCAAGACCTCATCTCTGACCGACTCCTGACGCTTTACGAAGCGCTGACCGGCCAACTGGATGCAGTGATTGTTGCTGCACCGACCCTCCTACAGCGGCTACCTCCGCCGGAGTTCCTCGCAGCCAATACGTTTTTCTTTCGAACGGGTCAAACGCTGTCTATGGATCGGCTGCGCGAGCAGCTTCGCCGAGCGGGCTACAACGCAGTGAGTCAGGTCGTCAGTCCAGGGGAGTACGCCGTACGGGGCGGAATACTCGACCTCTATCCCATGGGTGCGGATCTGCCCGTTCGGGTGGAGCTCTTTGACGAAGATATTGAAGCCATTCGCGTCTTTGATCCGGATACCCAACGCAGCATTCACCCCGTGAAGGAAATTCGTCTGCTTCCAGGCAGAGAGTACCCCCGCGGAGAGGAGGCTGCCTCTCGCTTTCGCAGCCGCTGGCGGGAGCAATTTGAAGGCGATCCCTCGCGCTGTAGCCTCTACAAGGATGCGGCAAACGCCGTGTTTGGCGCAGGCATTGAGTACTACCTTCCCCTGCTTTTTGAGAGCAGCCTCTCGGACCTGACCGACTACCTTCATCCTCAAGCGCAGGTGCTGGTTTTGGGCCAGCTCGATGAGCCTTTGCAAGAGACGCTCGGCTCTATTCGCGCCCGATACCAATTTCTCAAGCATGATCTGGAGAGGCCCGTCTTGCCCCCCGAGGCCCTCTGGCTGACGCCAGAGGCGGTTCACGATGCCCTGCGCCCATTTGCCAGAACCAGTCTTTCGCGCAAGGACGCCAGTCCGACGGCTGAGCTGCCAGACGTTCGGGCAGACCGCAGAGCCGCCCACCCCTTTGGCCGACTCGTTGAGACGGTGCAGACGGCCCACGCAGCCGATCGTTGGATTGCCCTTGGAGTGGAATCGCACGGCCGTCGCGAGACCCTTTTGCAGCTTCTCCAAGACCAGGCGCTCAATGTAGAGCCCCTCGATGACTGGCAGAGTCTCTATGCCCGCATTCAAGGGCCTCAGCCATCCGTCCCCACTGTTTTGCTTGTCACGCTTGCCCTTCAGCGTGGTTTTGCCGCGCCCTGGTGGCAACTCATCCTGCTCACCGAGTCCGAGCTTTTCGCCGACACGGGACGACGGAGTTCGAGTGGAGCCCGACAGCAAGCAACCAATGTCGACACCCTCATTCGCGACCTCTCCGAGCTCAAGCCAGGCGATCCAGTGGTTCACCTGCAGCACGGGATTGGACGATATGAGGGTCTCAAGCACATGGATTTAGGCGAGGGCCTCAGCGAATTCCTTCACCTCTCCTACGCAGGGGACAGCACGCTCTACGTACCCGTCTCGCAGCTGCATCTGATCAGTCGCTACACGGGCGCCAATCCCGAGCAGGCTCCGCTGCACAACCTAGGCAGCGGACAGTGGGAAAAGTCCAAGGCCAAGGCAGCAAAAATGGCGCGGGACACAGCTGCAGAGCTCTTAAACCTGTATGCAAGACGTGCCAGCCGAACCGGCCACGGCTTTGGCTTCCAAGCGGGAGACTACGAGCGATTCGCCGAAGGGTTTGGGTTTGAAGAAACCCCTGACCAGCTCGCAGCCATTCATGCCGTGGTTCAAGACATGGTGAGTGACAAGCCCATGGATCGGCTGGTCTGCGGAGACGTCGGATTCGGCAAGACGGAAGTGGCCTTGAGGGCTGCATTCATCGCGGTGATGGATGGTAAGCAGGTCGCAGTCCTCTGCCCCACAACGCTGCTGGCTGAGCAGCACTTCCAGACCTTTCAGGATCGGTTTTCAAACTGGCCCGTGAAGCTTGCGGAGCTCTCACGTTTTCGAACGGCCAAAGAGAGCGCCGCAGCCCTCAAAGGAATTGCTGCGGGCGAGATCGATATCGTCATTGGCACCCATAAGCTGCTCTCGCGCGACACTCAGTTCTCGAGACTGGGGCTGGTCATTATTGATGAAGAGCATCGCTTTGGCGTCCGCCAGAAAGAAGCCCTCAAGGCACTGCGCGCGGAAGTCGACGTGCTTACCCTCACCGCAACACCCATCCCGCGAACCCTCGCCATGAGCATGGAGGGCATTCGAGACTTCTCGGTCATTGCAACCGCGCCACAGAAGCGACTCGCCATTAAGA
>JBJOHF010000066.1:0-3451 GCA_046047855.1 Pseudomonadota bacterium
AGATTCAACATCCGCAGATCCAGGCCTTGGCCCATGACTTAGCCCTCAAGGGGCTGGGGGCTGCATCCATTCGACAGATCCTTCAGGTGGTGAGGAAGGTTCTGAAATATGGATTTCACACGGGGGCTCTGGACCGGATTCCGGACTTTCCGACCATACGGACTGCATCCGTGCCCCGAGGAGGATTCACGCCACAAGAGCTGCTCACGCTCTGGCGAACTGCTCGCCGCTTGGCGCAGGTTGGCCCGAAGGCGATGCGCATAGAGTCGACCCACCGAGACACCCAGGGGCGACTCTTCGCTCGCGACGCACCCATACCGGTGGAGATGCGGTGGCTCATTGCCTTTATGGTCAATAGCTTCATGCGCCCATCAGATCTGAAGAACCTCCAGCATCAGCATGTAGAGGTGGTCAGAGGGCGATATACCTACCTGCGGCTGCGCCTGCCTGAGAGCAAGCGACACACAGAGACCATCATTACCCTAAGGCCAGCTGTGCGCATCTATGAGCGGCTGCTTGCGCTTGCACAGAGCAGGGAGCGCGCGTCACCGATGGACTATGTCTTCTACCCCGAGGTCAGGAATCGAAAATCCGCCATGATGGCCATGGATCATCACTTTCGGCGGGTGCTTGAGCACGCAGGGCTTCGACAGGGCCAACGGGGGCAGACCCGCTCGCTCTATAGCCTGCGTCACACGGCCATCACCTTTCGGCTGCTCTATGGCCAGGGTATTGATCTGCTCACCCTGGCAAAGAATGCGCGCACCTCTGTTGCGATGATTGAGAAGTTCTACGCCTCGGAGCTAAACCCCGAGATGAATGTCGGCATGCTGCAGAGCAGGCGAGGTGCCTAGGCCAGTGGCCTAGGGAACAATCACCTCGTCTTGCTGCTTGGGGGGTGGCTTGACCAGGTCCTCGCGCTTGATGCCCAGCCACATGGTGATGGGGGCCATGACGAAGATGGAGGAGTAAATGCCAAACACAATGCCAATGGTGAGGGCCAGCGCGAAGTAGTGCAGCACCGGCCCGCCGAAGATAAGCATGGTGAGCACCATGGTCTCCGTGGTGCCATGGGTGATGATGGTGCGGCTCATGGTGCGCGTAATGGCGTTGTCGATCACCTCGGTGACGGTCGCCTTGCGCATGCGCCTGAAGTTCTCACGAATCCGGTCTGCCACCACAACGGACTCATTCACCGAGTAACCCAGCACCGCCAGAATGGCAGCAAGCACCGAGAGGGAGAACTCCCACTGGAAGGCGGCAAAGAATCCCAGAATGATGACCACATCGTGCAGGTTGGCCACAATCGCCGCCACGGCGAACTTCCATTCGAACCGAACCGCCAGATAGATCATGATGCCGAGAATGACGAACACCAGCGCCGTGAGTCCGTCGACCGCGAGTTCGCTGCCGACCTGTGGGCCCACAAACTCAACACGACGCAGCTCGGCCCCGCCGCCACCCAGCGGTTGAATGGCCTTAAAGACTTCTTCCGCCTGGGTCTTGCTGCGCTCGGCATCGAGCGGGAGTCGAATCAAGAGTTCGCGCGAGCTCCCAAAGTTCTGGACCTGGGCATCGGCATAGCCCAGCCCCTGCACGGTCGTGCGCACCTCGTTAATGGGAGCGGCCTGCGGATAGGCGACCTCAATGACCGTTCCGCCAGTGAACTCGATGGAGAAGGCCAGGCCCCGCACAGCAATGAAGACCACGGCAGCCACGAAGGTGAGCAAAGAGATGGCGTTGAGCAGCTTGGCGTGCCGCATGAACGGGATGTCACGACGGATTTTGAAGAAGTTCATCGCGTGAGTCCGCCCTTAACCAACCGCCAGCGCTTTAACCTTGCGCCCGCCGTACCAGAGGTTTACCAGCCCTCGGCTGAAGAAGACCGCCGAGAACATAGATGTGAGAATGCCCAGCACATGCACCACCGCAAACCCGCGCACGGGCCCCGAGCCAAACGCAAGCAGGGCAATGCCCGCAATGAGGGTGGTGATGTTGGAGTCGAGAATGGTCGCCCAAGCTTTGTCGTAGCCGGTAGCAATGGCCGTTTGCGGGGACGCGCCCGATTCGATCTCCTCGCGAACGCGTTCGTTAATGAGCACGTTGGCGTCGATCGCCATGCCTAGGGTGAGGGCAATGGCCGCAATACCGGGCAGGGTGAGCGTGGCCTGAAGAACCGAGAGCAATGCAAAGAGCAGCAGCAGGTTAAGGCTCAGGGCCAGCACGGAGAACACACCAAAGAGGGTGTAGTAGGCCACCATGAAGAGGGCGATGATGACAAAGCCCCACAAGGTGGAGTTAAAGCCCTTGGCAATGTTGTCTGCGCCCAGGCTTGGTCCAATCGTTCGCTCTTCAATGATTTCCATGGGTGCAGCCAGCGAACCTGCGCGCAGCAGCAGTGCCGTGTCTGCGGCCTCTACCGTGGTCATTTGCCCGGAAATCTGCACCCGACCGCCAGGAATCTCTGACCGAATGACCGGGGCGGTAATCACCTCACCACGACCCTTCTCAATAAGCACAATGGCCATGCGCTTGCCAATGTTCTCGCGGGTGACATCACGAAAAATGCGTGCCCCCTTGCTGTCGAGGTTTAGGTGAACCGCGGGCTCATTGGGGTTCTGAGAGTCAAATCCGGCTTGCGCATCTGTAAGGTTGTCGCCGGTGAGCACCACTTCCTTCTTGAGCAGCAAGGGCAAACCTCCGCGCTCCGTGAAGCGCTCAAGCCCGAGCGGCACGCGACCCTCTGCCAGTGCAATCTGGGCCTCTGAGGAGTCATCGACCATGCGCACCTCAAGCGTGGCGGTGCGGCCCAGGATGTCCTTGGCCTTTGCCGTGTCTTGCACACCGGGGAGCTGCACCACGATGCGGTCTGCACCTTGTTGCTGCACGATGGGCTCGGCCACGCCGAGTTCATTGATTCGGTTGCCCAGGGTGACGATGTTTTGCTTGAGTGCCACCTCTTGGATGCGGGTTTTTGCATCAGGCTTGAGGCTGCCGCGAAGCGCGAGCGGGGCCTCGGGGCTGTTGGTGGAGGCAGCCTGCCAATCGACCTCGGGGAACTGCTCGGTAAGGGTCTTGAGCCCCTCTTGGCGCACAGCCTCGTCTTTGAAGCGGACCTCAATGAGATCTGCGTTGCGGCTGAGACCAGCATGACGCACCCGCTTGTCGCGCAGCAGCGTGCGGGCTTCGGAGAGCAGGGAGTCGTAGCGCTTCGAGAGCGCCGCCTGCATATCGACCTGCAGCAGAAAGTGCACACCGCCGCGCAGGTCAAGGCCCAGGTACATCGGCAACGCTGAAAGGCTGGTGAGCCACTGGGGCGAGGCGGAGACCAGGTTGAGCGCCACCACATAGCGGGCATCTTCGGGGGCGGAGCCGCCATTGAGCGCTTTCTCAATGGCATCTTTGGCCAGAAGTTGGGTGTCGGTATTGGCAAAGCGGGCCCGTACGGTGT
>JBJOHF010000067.1:0-2890 GCA_046047855.1 Pseudomonadota bacterium
GGGTTCCTGGTCTTAGAGGACGGTACCGATTTCCTCTACAAGACCACGCAGTACTATGCGCCTGAGACCGAAGGCGCAGTGCACTGGAATGATCCAGCCCTGGGCATCCAATGGCCGCTCGCGAGCCTGGGCATTTCCGAGCCCCTCGTTTCTGCCAAGGATGCACAGGCCCCCACCCTCGCCCAGGCTCAATCGGCGGGCCTTCTGTTCGATTGAAGCCTCTCGTTATTGGCGCCTCAGGGCAGGTTGGACGCTGCCTGGCTGCCCGAGCAGCCACGCTGAGCTGGCCCCTTGCGCAGGCTGACCGGACCGCACTAGACCTGAGCCAATGTGCGCAGGACACCACAGCCTTTCAGGCGAGGCTCGAGCAACTCATCCTCACCCACCAGCCCAGTCATCTCATCCTTGCGGCAGCCTACACGGCAGTGGACAAGGCAGAGGCAGAAACCGAACTAGCCTATGCGGTCAATGGCCTTGCGCCTGCGATTATTGGGGCTGTAGCGGCAGCACACGGGCTGCCCGTCGTGCATTACTCCACCGACTATGTCTTTGGCGGAGACAAGCCAGGCTCAGAGTCCTATGCACCAGACGATCCAACCGCCCCCAAGAGCGTCTACGGCAAGACCAAGGCGCAAGGCGAGCAGGGACTGCTGAACTCCGGCGCACAGTGCCTGATCTTCAGAACAAGCTGGGTCTTTTCTGCACACGGCGGAAACTTTCTCAAGACCATGCTCAGGCTCGCCCAGGAGCGCGACCAGCTAAAGGTTGTGGCCGACCAAGTGGGTGCGCCAACCAGTGCAGAGTGGCTGGCAGAGGCCAGCCTGAACATCTGCGAAAAATGGCCCATGAACGGGCTTCATACCGATGCCGCAAAGCCTGCCCATGGCATCTACCATCTCACGGCTGCGGGATCCGTGAGCTGGCACGGGTTCGCCCTTGCACTGCTCGAGGAGGCCAGGACCTACGCCCCACATCGGCCTTGGACCATCACCGCGTCCGAGCAAGTGGAGGCCATCACCACCGAACAGTTCAATGCACCCGCGCCAAGGCCTCGCAACTCACAGCTCGACTGCAGTACCACCGAGCGCACGTTCCAAATAAAAAGGCCCGCCTGGCAAGACCAGATGCGGGCCGTTCTCAAGACGCTGCTGCAAGACGAAGCCTAGCTCCGTCTTTCGCGTGACTTACTTCACGCGATTGCGGTACTCGTGGGTTCGCGTGTCGATCTCGATCTTGTCGCCAATCTCAACAAACGCCGGCACAGAGATTTCAAAATCGGTGGGTGCAATGCGCGCAGGCTTCATGACTTTGCCCGAGGTGTCGCCTTTGACAGCGGGCTCGGTGTAGGCCACTTCGCGCACCACAGAGGTGGGCATTTCGACTGAAATGGCGCGACCGTCATAGAACACCACTTCAACAGGCATGCCGTCTTCGAGGTAGTTGAGCACATCGCCCATGGAGTCGGCCTCGACCTCGAACTGGTTGTACTCGGCATCCATGAAGACATACATGGGGTCTGCAAAGTAAGAGTAGGTGGCCTCTTTGCGATCGAGCACAAGGTCTTCGAACTTCTCGTCAGCCTTGAAGACCTGCTCGGAGCCGGAGCCCGTGAGCAAGCTCTTGTATTTCATTTTGACCACGGCAGCGTTGCGGCCAGACTTGTTGTATTCGGCCTTCAGCACAACCTGAGGCTGACCGTCGAGCATGAAGACATTGCCGACGCGGAGTTCTTGAGCGATTTTCATAATGCGAGTCTTGGAGTGGGTGGGAGGTACGTGTTAACCCCTGATTCTAGCTGACTCTGTCCGTTCGCCAACGAGTGAGAGCAAACGCTGCTCGAGCGCGGGCTGCTCAGCCAGTCCCCTGCAGGCGTCCTGAAGGTGGTCACGCATGGGTGTCCAGTCTGCCAGCATGCCCCTCCAACAGGCGGCCACGCTGGGCGTCTCGGCCATGCCATTAAAGGCAAAATGCAGGGCCTCCAGGTGCACCATGGCATGCGAGGGTCGAAAGATCTGGTCAAGCCAGCCCTCAAGCTTGTCTCGGTGAGACATGCCCTCTTGTCGATACGGCTGCCAGACAAACGGCACGCGCCACAGGCTTGCTGCTGCCCAGTGCGCCCGAACAAATGAGTCCTCACCGCGCACAAAATTCAGATCACAGGCCTGCAGGGCCAGATCAAATTCGTCGTGGGTAAGCGACAGCCCTTGCGGCCGATAGAGCAAGGCCCTCTGGAACCCGGGCGGCAGCCCATGGAGGTCAAAGGCTCTCTGCAGGGAGGCCCAGGGCGCATCGGCGTAGCCAAACCCCATCACCAGAAAGGTCTCATCGTCTGCGCCCAGCCGGGCGCGCAGTCGCCTGCGCTCAGGCGCCGTCGCCTCGATCCAAGTACCTCGAATCAGACCAGGGCCGCGGGCAGAAAAGCTGGGCGCAAGCCAGATGCGCTCCGCCGCCGGACCCTTGGCGTTGAGCGTCACGCCGCCCTGCGGATTGAGCGCACGTCGGACGGCTTGATCTGGGGACTTCAGACCCTGACAGTCTTGGGACCAAGGCTCGGTGGCGAGGTAATCCAAAGAAACCCGGCGGGTGCGCGCGCCAAGCGAGAAAGCTCTCTCCAGCGCAAGCCGGAACGTCAAAGGCGCCTCATGCTGAAACGCCTCCACGACCAGGTCCGGCACGGCATTGAGGTCAAGATCAGGCGGGGTGCTCGTCACATGGACGCCCTCGGGCAGGTTTGGCTGCATCTGCTCAATCAGGGCCTTCTGGTCAATCACCACCGTCGTCTCGCAGCCCCGGGCGGCCAAGCCCTTAGCAAGCCTGAGGCAAACCCCCGCATCGCCATAGTGGTCCACCACCTGGCAGAAGACGAGGGCTTGGTTGTCGCGGCTCATGT
>JBJOHF010000068.1:0-3002 GCA_046047855.1 Pseudomonadota bacterium
CAGGCCACCCGACATCAGCTTCTGCGCAAGCTCGGGGCGGTTATCGGCGCCTTCAAGCAAAACCACCAGCTCCCCCATGCGGGCCTTTTGGTTGATCATGGGTGCAAGCTTGTCAACGTCTCCAGAGGGACCTGCAGTCAACACGTCTTTAAGGTCTGCTGGTGCAATGCCTGCATGCACCAGCACGCGCGAGAAGCCCTCCGCTGTGGCATCGCCGATGGCAGCAAACTTGAATCGGCGCCGGCGTGAGGCCAAGGCTGCGCCCAGGATGTGCAGCTGATCGAGCGCATAGTTAGCCGATGGGCTGGTGGAGACCAGCCAAATAGGACGGGTCTCACCGGCGGGATCCATATCGTTAAGATCGCGAACAAGCGCACGTTCTGTTACGTCAGACGCGAGGCGCATGACCTGAAGTGGCGCTGGAATGACATTCACCCAGTAGCCCTTTGCCGCATTGGCAAGAGACTGTGTCCAAGGGTCGATCTGGCCTTCCCAGACTGGCCGTGTCACCAGGAGATTCGCGAGCATGACCATGGGCGAGAGAACCTATTGATCTGCCGATAAGGCCTGAATGATTCGGTCTGCACCTTGGGCACGAAGGGCATCTGCAGCCATTGCACCCAATGCCTCCGGATCGGGGCCTAGGAGGTCGACTGCGCAGAGCTGAGCGCCATTGGGCATTGCAATGCGTGCGCGAAGCCTCAGTGTGGGACCATCGCCCTGCTGCTCGCAGAAGGCGGCCAGCGGAACCTGGCAGCTGCCACCGAGGGCACGCGAGACCGCCCGCTCGGCACTGACCTCACGCCAAGTCTGCTCGTGCGCCAGAGGGGAGATGAGCGCGCGTGTTGCGGCGTCGCCAGCCCGAATCTCGATGCCAAGCGCCCCTTGTCCCGCAGCAGGGAGCATGCTCTCAGGAGCAATGACCTCGCGGATTCGGTGGGCGAGACCCAGCCGCTTTAAGCCTGCCGCAGCGAGGATGATGGCCTGCATCTCCCCACGATCGAGTTTGCCCAGACGCGTGTCGAGGTTGCCTCTTAGCGGCACGATTTGGAGGTGAGGAAAGCGCGCACGCAGCTGGGACTCTCGTCTCAGTGACGATGTGCCCACCACCGCACCCTCGGGCAGCGACGCTAGGCTCTCGAATGAGGGCGAGACGAAAGCGTCGCGGGGGTCTTCACGGACCATGACTGCCGCGAGCTCGAATCCCTCAGGAAGGACCATGGGCACGTCTTTGAGCGAATGCACGGCAAGGTGCGCCCTGCCCTCGGCCAGAGCCGTTTCCAGTTCTTTGACAAACAGGCCCTTGCCACCCACCTTGGAGAGCGACCGATCGAGAATCTGGTCGCCACGCGTGGTCATTCCCAGAATCTCAACGGGCTGGCCCGAGGATGTCTGCAGCAGAGACTGAACATGTTCGGCCTGCCAGAGCGCAAGCCTGCTTTCACGCGATGCGATAATCCACATAGTTCCCTCAGTGTAATGGAAGCCATGAGCAATCCCCTCGAAAACAAGCAATCGGCCTGGTCAGGCAGGTTCAATGAACCCGTCTCTGAACTCGTGCAGCGCTATACCGCCTCAGTTCAGTTCGACCAGCGCATGGCGCGTCAAGACATCCAGGGCTCACTCGCCCACGCGGATATGCTCCACCACGTGGGCCTGTTGAGCGCGCAAGATCTTGCTGATATCCAGCGTGGCATGGCCCAGATTCAGTCTGAAATTGAAGCTGGCCGATTTGAATGGTCCATCGCGCTTGAGGATGTCCACCTCAACATTGAGCGCAGACTCACAGAGCTCGTCGGTGACGCCGGAAAGCGGCTTCACACCGCACGTTCTCGTAATGACCAGGTCGCAACCGATATTCGGCTTTGGCTTCGGTCTGCTATTGATGACATGCGATCTGCGCTTAAAGACCTGCGCTTGGCACTCATTGAGCAGGCCGAGCGCCACGCGGAGACCATCATGCCTGGCTTCACCCACCTCCAAGTGGCTCAGCCCGTTACCTTCGGACATCACATGCTGGCCTATGAGGCGATGTTCAGCCGAGACGACGAGCGGCTCGCCGATGTCCGAAAGCGCGTCAACCGTCTGCCGCTTGGCGCGGCAGCGCTTGCAGGCACGAGCTACCCCATCGATCGCGAGCGGGTTGCTCGCACCCTCGGGTTTGAAGGCGTGTGCTCGAACTCTCTCGACGCGGTGAGCGATCGAGATTTCGCCATCGAATTCTCTGCGGCCAGCGCGCTAATCATGACGCACGTTTCACGCCTATCAGAGGAGCTCATCCTCTGGATGACGAGCCGGTATGGTTTTGTGAAACTGCCAGACCGCTTCTGCACCGGCTCATCCATCATGCCGCAGAAGAAGAACCCGGATGTACCCGAGCTTGCGCGCGGCAAGACCGGACGGGTAACGGGTCACCTGATGGCACTGCTCACGCTGATGAAAGGCCAGCCCCTGGCCTACAACAAGGACAACCAAGAGGACAAGGAGCCCCTGTTCGACACGGTCGATACGGTGCTCGACACGCTGCGGGTGTTCGCAGAGATGATCGCAGGCCTAGAGCCGCAGCCAGACGTGATGCGCGAGGCCGCCCTCGAGGGATACTCCACCGCAACAGACTTAGCGGACTATCTCGTCAAGAAGGGACTGCCCTTTCGAGATGCACACGAGGCTGTGGCGCATGCGGTGCGCGTGGCCGTTGAGGGCGGCTGTGGGCTAGAAGACCTTCCGCTTGAGACACTTCAGGGCTTTTGCAGCCTCATCGGTCCGGATGTCTTCGGTGTTTTGGAGCTGGAAGGCTCCGTGGCCGCAAGATCTCACCTGGGAGGCACAGCCCCCTCAGCGGTTCGAGCTGCCGCAGCCAACGCCAGGGCAGCCCTCTCCAACTAAAACAGCTATCGCTTCTTCTGAGGGGGCAGGTCGGTACAGGCCCCCTCGAAGACCTCGGCGACCATGCCCAAAGACTCGCCCAAGGTGGGATGTGGGTGGATGGTTTTGGCGATATC
>JBJOHF010000069.1:0-7599 GCA_046047855.1 Pseudomonadota bacterium
AGCTGGCGATAGGTGCACCTCGCGGCAGGTCCCCGGGTAATGGGTATGCCCTTCCAATTGCCGGCGTGTGCATCGACAGACAAATACCTGCTGTCGCTGCGCGAGGGAATGGAGCGCCTGCGCGTAGGCTGCCTCTCGCGTGCTCTGAAAGAGCACCTCGCCGTCCCAGTGCAGGCCGTGATCGCGCAGCTGCCCCAGAATGAGACGAGCCGCACCGGGCTGCTCTCTCGGAGGGTCGAGGTCTTCCATGCGCACGAGCCATCGATGCCCGCGTGATCGTGCGTCTAGGAAACTCGCCAGGGCCGTGACCAGTGAACCCTGATGAAGTGGCCCGCTGGGGGAGGGCGCAAAGCGCCCTGTGCCCATGCTGTGCAAGCGCGATTCAGGCAGGGTTCAGGCTCTCCCGAAAGGATTCGCGCGCGGCCTCAAGAATGAGTTCAACCGGCTCACCCTCATGCTGAATGGAGAGGAACCCAGCCTCATAGGCCGAAGGCGCGAGGTACACCCCACGGTTGAGCATGGCGTGAAAGAAGCGATTGAATGCAGCCCGGTCGCTTGCGGTGACATCGGCGAGGGTTTGCGGCGTTCGCGCACTGAAGTAAATGCCAAACATGCCGCCTACGCTGTCAGCAGAGAATGCAGGGACTCCCGCCTCCCGAGCGACGTCGCACAAGCCTGCCATGAGGTCGGATGTAATCGCCCCTAGGGTCTCAAAAAAGCCAGGCTCGGAGACCAGCTCGAGAGTGGCCAGGCCTGCTGCCACTGCAACCGGATTGCCCGAGAGGGTGCCCGCCTGGTAGACCGGGCCGAGGGGTGCGACGACCTGCATGATGTCCTTGCGGCCACCAAATGCGCCCATGGGCATGCCGCCACCAATAACCTTGCCCAAGGTGGTGAGGTCAGGCTGGATACTGGTTAAGCCTTGAACACCTTGGGCGCCCACGCGGAACCCGGTCATCACCTCATCAAAAATCAATACGCTGCCGAACTGGGTGCACTGATCGCGCAGGGTCTCGAGAAAGCCGGGGAGTGGGCGCACCAGGTTCATATTGCCGGCGATGGGCTCGACAATCACGGCCGCGATCTCAGCGCCATGCTCGCTAAAGCAGCTGACCACACCTGCGATGTCGTTGTAGTCCAGCACAATGGTTTCGGCGGCAAAGCTTGCCGGCACGCCCGCGGAGTCTGGGTTTCCAAAGGTGAGCAGACCCGAGCCGGCCTTCACCAGCAGGCTGTCGACGTGGCCGTGGTAGCAGCCTTCAAACTTCACAATCTTGCTGCGTCCGGTATAGCCTCGCGCCACCCGAATAGCGGACATCGTGGCTTCCGTTCCGCTAGACGTCAGACGCATCATCTCCATGGAGGGCAGGTGGGCTCGCACCCATTCCGCAAGCTGAACCTCACCGCGCGTGGGCGCTCCGAATGAGAGGCCATGTGCCGCTGCTCTCGAGATGGCTTCGAGCACCTTGGGATGGGCGTGCCCCACAATGGCCGGCCCCCACGAACAGATGGTGTCGACATAGCGGTGGCCGTCTGCATCCCAGAGGAAGGGGCCTTGTGCACGCTCAAAAAAGCGCGGGGTGCCACCGACCGAGCGAAATGCCCGCACCGGAGAGTTCACGCCCCCGGGGATGGTCTGCTGGGCCTGGGCGAACAGGGCTTCACTCTGAGGAACATTGCGCTGGATCATGGGGGAAAGGCCCTTCAACGATAGAATGGCGTCAATTTTAGTGGCAGGACGTTTATGAAAACCTACATGTGCCTGATTTGCGGCTGGATCTACGACGAAGCTGCGGGTCTTCCTGAAGAGGGGATCGCCCCCGGAACCGCCTGGGAGGACGTTCCCATCACCTGGACCTGTCCAGAATGTGGGGCCCAGAAATCTGATTTCGAGATGGTGGAAATCTAGGCGCGCTTGACCACTGCGAACCGGGCCAGCGTCTCGGCTCTCGCCTGGGCATGGTCCACGATGGGGTGCGGGTAGGCCTCACCCAGCCGCACGCCGGCCTGCTCCAGGATCAGGGGCCCCGCCTCCCATGGGGCATGCATCGCTGCATCCGGCAGACGCGCCAGCTCTGGCACATAGCGGCGGATGAACTGCCCTTTCGGATCAAATTTTTCGCTCTGGCTCACCGGGTTAAAGATGCGGAAGTAGGGCTGTGCATCGCAGCCCGTGGAGGCGGCCCATTGCCAGCCCCCATTGTTGGCAGACAGGTCAAAGTCGTTCAGGCGCAACGCAAAGTAGCGCTCACCACACTGCCAGTGAATGCCCAAATCCTTGGTGAGAAAACTGGCCACCACCATGCGCAAACGGTTGTGCATATAGCCCGTGGTATTGAGCTGACGCATGCCGGCATCCACCAAGGGGTAGCCCGTTCGGCCTTCGCACCAGGCTGCAAATCGTTGCTCAAACTCGGGGCCTGCCTCGAGCCATTCAATACGGTTGTATTCAGGCTTAAATGCGCCCAGCGTGACATGCTGCGCGTTGGAGAGGATCTGAATGTAGAAGTCGCGCCAGATCAGTTCTGAGAGCCAGGTCTGCGCGCCCTCGGCCTCGGAGGGGCTGCTCTGAATCACCGCCTGGGCCTGCCGCACCAGCTGGCAAATGCTTATCGTCCCGAACCGAAGGTGCACGGATAAGTAGGACGGCCCGCGCTTGCCGGGGAAGTCTCGGGCCTCCTTGTAGTGCCCAAGCCTGGGGAGAAAATCGGACAGCAGGGCCTGCGCGCCGCTGGGGCCGGGCCGAAGGCTGGCGAGGTCCTCAACCGCTGCAAACCCCATGTCGCCAAGTCGGGGAAGACGGTGGGTTGAGCCTGCGGGTGCGGGCACACACCGGTCTGCAAGATCCCTTGTCTCGTGGGGTTCGATGGCCTGGGGCTGGGCTGCAAGGCGCTTGAGCCATGCATTCTTGTAAGGCGTGAATACAGAGAAGAACTTGCCGGCGCCCGTCAGCACTTCTTGGCGTTCAAAGACACAGTGGTCCTTCACGGTCTCAAATGCAATGCCCCGCGCAGCGAGTGTCTGTTCAACCACAGCATCGCGGCTGCGGGCCTGGGGCTCGTCATCGTGCGCGCAGACCACACGCACAGCCTTGAGCGACTGAGCGAGCTCGGGAATGCAGGCGTGTGCTTGCCCATGAAGCACGAAGAGCTGACTGCCCATGCGCGAGAGCGTCTGGTCAACCTCCTCCAGGCTCGCGTGAATGAAGGCTACACGGCGATCCAGGGTGAGGCCATGCGCTTGGAGGGCCTGGGGGTCGCTGCGCAGCGGCGCCAGGATGGCTTCATCAAACACAAAAGCCACGGCGACCGGCTCGGGATGACGGAGGGCGTGGGCCAGTGCGGCGTGGTCCTCCAGGCGAAGGTCGCGGCGAATCCAGACTAAGCTGCAGGGGGTTGTGTGGCGCATAAAAAAGGGCTGATAGAATTCAACGCATGGGTCAACTCTGGACCGAAGAATTCAATCATGCCTTGGAACAGGCGGACGAGGAGGTTCCTATGACCCAGGACGGTCAGGTCTTTCCCTCGGTGGCTGGCCAGTTGCTGGTGGCCATGCCTTCTCTCACCGACCCTCAGTTCGGTGGCTCTGTGGTGTTCGTTGCCGAGCACACCCCCAAAGGCGCCATGGGCTTGGTGATTAACCGCGTTTCTGAAATGACGCTCGGCACGCTCTTTGCCCGGCTCGACCTCAGCCTTGAAGGCCATCCGCTGGAAGACACCCCGGTCCTGCTGGGCGGCCCCGTTCAGACCGACCGCGGTTTTGTCTTGCATGAGCCCAAGGGCAGCTGGAGTTCCACGCTGGCCATGACGGGCGGCATTGGCCTCACCTCGTCGCGCGACATTCTCGAAGCCACTGCCAATGGCAAGGGTCCCGAGCGTCTCATGGTGGCTTTGGGCTACTCCGGATGGTCAGAGGGGCAGCTCGATGCCGAGCTTGCCGCCAACGCGTGGCTCACGGTTCCGCTTCACGACTACGAGCTGTTGTTCTCTCTGCCCATTGAAGAGCGCCTGGGCGCAGCCTTTCGCTCGCTGGGGGTTGATCCGGTCAACCTCTCTGGGGCCGTTGGTCACGCCTGATGTTCTGGCTGGCGTTCTGCTGGCCTTTGATTTTGGAGAAAAGCGAATTGGAGTGGCCATTGGCAATGGCCTCACGGGGGGCGCTCGGCCACTCACGGTGGTTGCCAGCACGCCCATTGCCCAGCGGTTCGCAGCGATTGAGGCCCTCATCCGGGAGTGGCAGCCCAGTGGGCTGGTGGTGGGCCTTCCAGTCTATCCCGATGGTCAGACACACCCGTTTGCCCAGCGCTGCGAGCGATTTGCTCGTCAGCTTGAAGGGCGTTTCTCAAAGCCGGTCATTCTTGAGGATGAGCGATACACTTCCGCACTGGCGCCGGGCGAGGCTCAGATCGATGCCGAGGCCGCGGCCATACTTCTGCAAGGGTTGTTGAATGCCAAAGTCCATCCAGCTCAACGCGCGCGGTGAGTTAAACCACCTGCTCTCGACCGAGGGTCTGCCGCGTGCCGTCATGCTGCAAGTGCTCGATCATGCGCGCGATTTTGTTGATCTTGAGCGCATGGAGGTGCGCAATGCCGACCTCCTCGCCGGCAAGACCATCTTCAATATTTTTTTTGAGAACTCCACCCGCACGCGAACCACATTCGAGATTGCTGCCACCAAGCTAGCAGCCCGCGTGGTGAACCTGGATGTCAATAAGTCGAGCACGGCCAAAGGCGAGTCTTTGCTAGACACCATCGACAACCTTGCAGCCATGAAGGCCGATATGTTTGTGGTGCGACACGCTCAGAGCGGTGCGCCTTACCTCATTGCGCGACACGTCAACCAGGTCGCACCCCATATCCACATCATGAATGCAGGCGATGGCCGTCACGCGCACCCCACGCAGGCCTTGCTCGATATGTTCACCATTCGCCACTTCAAGGGCGCGTTTCAGAATCTGAGGGTGGCCATCGTGGGTGATGTGCTGCACTCCCGCGTGGCGCGCTCAGACATTCATGCTCTCACGACCCTCGGCGTTCCCGACATTCGTGTCATTGCGCCCCTGACGCTTCTGCCCTCTGGGCTGCGCGAGATGGGCGTTACGCCCTACACCGATCTGGAACAAGGCCTTGCGGACGTCGATGTGGTGATTGCGCTGCGTTTGCAGAATGAACGCATGCGCGGGGCGATGCTGCCGAGCCCGCAGGAATACTTCAAGCACTACGGGCTGACAGAGGAGCGGCTTCGCGTGGCCAAGCCCGATGCGATTGTGATGCACCCTGGCCCTATGAACCGAGGCGTGGAGATTGACTCGCTGGTGGCTGATGGTGCGCGATCGGTCATCCTGCATCAGGTCACCTTTGGCATTGCGGTGCGCATGGCCGTGATGAGCATTCTGAATCGGACCCACGCATGAGCCAATCCTTTCCCAACATCCTGATTCGTGGCGGGCTTGTTCAGGGCACCGAAGCACGCGACATCTACATCGCAGGCGGCAGCATTCTGGCGATGACGGCTCCGGGCGCTGGCCTTGCTGGCTTTGAGCCCACCCAAACACTTGAAGCGGACGGCCTATGGGTGCTGCCCGGTCTGATTGATCTCTCAGCCAGGCTGCGTGAGCCTGGTTTCGAATACAAGGCCACGCTCGAATCCGAGATGCGTGCAGCCATCGCTGGCGGTGTGACCCGATTGGTCTGCCCGCCCGATACCGACCCACCGCTCGATGAACCTGGTCTTGTGGAAATGCTCAAGCACCGCGCGAGGCTGCTGGCCCAGGCCCATGTACATCCGCTGGGCGCGCTCACCGCGGGCCTCAAGGGTGAGCAGCTCACTGAAATGGCCGAGCTCACCGAGGCGGGTTGCGTGGGCTTCTCGCAGTCCACTCACCCCTTGGTCGATACCCAGGTTTTGTTCAGGGCCATGCAATACGCCAAGACCTTTGACTATACGGTCTGGGCTTACGCCCGCGATCCTTGGCTTGGCGCCAGCGGCGTGGCGCACAGTGGACCGACCGCAGGCCGCATGGGCCTGCCCGGCGTGCCGGTTGCCAACGAGACCATTCGGCTCTACACCCTCTTTGAGCTGGTGCGCCAGACGGGCGTTCGATTGCACCTCTGCAGGCTGTCATCGGCAGCTGGCCTTGATTTGGTCAGAAAGGCCAAGGCTGAGGGCCTGCCCATCACTGCAGATGTGGCGGTTCATCACCTGCACATGACCGATCTCGACATTGGCGACTACGACAGCAACTGCCGTGTAGACCCACCCTTTCGCAGTCAGCGTGATCGCGAGGCCATTGCGCTTGCGCTTCAGGACGGCACAGTCGATGCCATTTGCTCAGATCACTCACCCGTCGATGACGATGCCAAGCAGCTTCCCTTTGGCGAGGCTGAGCCCGGGGTGATTGGACTCGAGCTGCTCCTGCCGCTCACCATGGCCTGGGCGCGGGATCACAAGGTGTCCCTAGACAAGACCCTCTCACTGCTCACCACCGGACCGGCCCGCATCCTCAAGCGAGATGCAGGTGAGATGCGGGAGGGGGGGCAGGCAGACCTCTGCCTCTATGCGCCGCAGGAGCCTTGGCTCATTACGGCCGATACGCTGCACACCCAAGGACGCAATACGCCCTTTATTGGGCGTGAGCTGGAAGGCCGCGTCAAGGCCACCCTGGTCGATGGACGTCTGGTGTATCGCCAGGGACTCACCACGATCTGACCATGCGGGTGCTTCGACTCGCCTGGCGGCTGCCGGCTCTGACCTGTTGGGTGCTGTTTGGCCTATTCTGGGCGCTTACGGGACTGCGGCTCATGGGCCCAGCGGGCCGCAAGCAGAGCCTGCGCATATTCGCGCGCGGCGTGCTTGGGCTCTGTGGGGTCAAGCTGTTGCCTGAGGGCGATATTCAATTTCCCACGCCATGCCTGGTGGTGAGCAACCATATTTCCTGGATCGATATCTTCGTCTTGCAGGCCCTTGAGCCCATCACGTTCATTGCGAAGTCGGATATTCGGACCTGGCCTGTGATTGGTCCACTCGTGACTGCATCGGGCACGCTCTATATCGAGCGTGGAAGAAGATCAGCCATTAAGGAGGTTATGAATGAGGCGCAGGTCAGGCTCGATCACGGCGCACGCATCATGTTCTTCCCAGAAGGCACCACCAGCGATGGCCATACGGTTCTGAAGTTTCATGCGAACTTCTTTGCCTTGATCGAGCACCGACCGAGCGTGCCCATGCGGCCCCTTACGCTTCGCTATTTTCAAGACGGGCAGCCCACCACCATTCCGGCCTATATTGGAGACATGACTCTGGTGGAGTCGATTGTGGCCATCATGAGTGCGCGTGGGCTCACCGCAAACCCCATCCTCCATCGGCCGGTGGATGCACAGCACCTCGTGCACGGAGACGCCAACCCAGACCGGCGCGCACTGGCTCATGCGCTTTATCCGATTATTGCAGGGCCCCTTCGGCTCAATGCTCCAAGCCCACCTGCTGAAACAGTGCCCGATCGTCCAGCCGCACTGCAGTGAGATAACCCTGCCAGACACAGCCGGAGTCCAGTGCAACGAGCCTGGGTCGAAGCTGAACGCCGAGCGTTGACCAATGCCC
>JBJOHF010000070.1:0-11425 GCA_046047855.1 Pseudomonadota bacterium
GGCTCGCGGATGTCGCAGATGACCTTGAGGACATCAGACTCTGGGAAGCCATCTTCGAGTGCATCGAGACGACGCGATGAGACACAGACCTGGGCACCTTGCCTCACCAGAGCGCGCCCCAATGCCAAGCCAATCCCAGTGGACGCACCAATGACCCAAACGATGCGGGATGACCAGTCTCGGATGGGGGTGTTTGGGGGGCTTAGCCAGCTCATGGCTGCGGGCGTCTGAAGGCGAGCGTAACCTCACCGACTGGGAGACCGAACTTCGTCATGGTTGCCTTGTTGATCATGACTTCTTCGTCGATGAGATGCATCCAGTCGTCGAATTGGAGCTCAATGGAGCGTCCATCGATGGGCACAGCCAGGGTGTATTGCCAGCGAAGGGCATTGCCTCGAATCTCGCCCCGCGCCTGGCCGACCACATCGTCTGCCGTGCCGGACCAGATGCCGGGTCCCACACGCTTGAGTCGCCAAATGCGCTTTTGCTTCTCACCATCGCTCCAGACAAAGGACTCATCGAGCACGCCTTGGTCGCCTTCAAATTGCCCTTCAATGGTGACCACAAAGCGCCGAGTGACCTCCCCTTTCCAGTCTTGAACCATACCCCATCCCTTGGTCTGGCCTTGGAAGTAGCGGGCGAGATCCAGCGATGGCTGCTGAGACTGATAGCGCTCAACCCCTGGGGCGGCACACCCGAGCATCCCCACACTGAGCCCGAGGGCAAGCGCCAACATAAAGAGGCCTTGTGCGAGTGGGTGGCGGGATTTAGTCATGGCGTTTCTCCAGGCTGAGGAAAGCAATAAGGGCTGAGAGCTTTAAAAGACAAGGGATTCCTGCATAGACCAGTCCCAGCGCAAAAGGTGCCGGCATGCGCCCGGGGGTATAGCCCGCCAGGTCAAGCAGGGGCAGAGTTCCGCCTGCGGCCAGGGCTAGCGCGAGTTTTGCAAGCAGGTTCCACAGGCCAAAAAACTCGCCATTGCGGGTCTGCGAGAGCCCTACGCGCGCGAGACTTTTGCTGATGAGCAGGGCGGGTGCAATGAGTTCAGCGCCCAGACAGAGTCCTGTGCCCACGCAGACGACGACAAAGAGCCAAGCCCAAGAGGGGTCAAGCCAGGGGACGCAAAGAAACAGCAGGATCGAGCCCGCGAGGGCCAGAACCCAGGCCCGCTGCGCAGAGAGGCCGCGTTGAATGGCCCGGTTCCAGAGCGGTATCGCGGCCAGTGCGCAGACGAAATAGAGCGCCAGCAGACCCGCTGAGGCCTCCTGGCTGAGTCCAAGCCCATCTGAAACGAAAAAGAGAAACAGCGTTGCCGGAATCGCGTTTGCTAACGCGTTGAGGGCAAGGCACAAGAAGGTCGTGCGCCCCCGGGCGTCGAGCGCGGCAAGACCTCGAAAGAGGGAGAGCGGTGCATGCGCCTGACCGCTGTCTGAGCGAATCTGACCAGGTAGCCCTCGGACGCTGATGGCACCAGCAATCGCTGAGCACACGACCAATGCCACGATGACAACCGGGGCCCCCATGGCCGCTGCAATGGATGCAAGGATGACACCCAAAAGGGTAAAAAGCTCTCGAGCCGAAACAAGCCTTGCCTGTTGAACCTCAACAAGCCCCCAGGCGACCGGCCAAGCCTGGTGGGCGAGACCCGCTGCACTGTTGGCAAGAGAGACGAGGATTGCAGCGGAGGTCATCCAGATCAAGAGGGCTGTCTGGCCCAGCGCATCTGCAGGTGGAAGAAAGAGTGCTGCCAGCCCAAGGCTCAACAGGAGCAGGGCAGGCAGAATCCAGCGCTCAAAGCGCTGCCCAGAGGTGCGATCGATCCACTGGCCAAGCAGCGGATCGATGAACGCGTCAATGAGCCGACTGGCCATCAGGGCTGCACCCACCCAAGCCAATGGGAGTCCCAATCCAGCGGCGTAGAGCTGAGGGGTTAAGAGGTAGAGCGGCAACGCGGCGCCCGCGAGTGGAAGCCCCACCAGGCCATAGCGCAAGACTGCTGCTGAGGTGGGGGTGTGAGGCGTCGGCGCAGCAGCGCTCACGAGGCACGTCTGGAGAGTGGGGCGATCAGTGCCTGACGCAGCCGAGGCTCACTGGTCTTCGCGTCTAACCAAATGCGAAAGAACATCTGGGCAAACTCAGGCTCACGGATTTCACCGATGGGTTTGCCGTTCAGGTAGAACTGGCTTGGCGCTGTCGGCTGATACACCCCTGTGAGTCGATCACCTGACTCAACGGAGGGAAAGAGCGCTTTGAGTTCGCGTAGCCGCCTGTCTTGCTGTGATCGGTCCATCAGGCCGAGCCCATCGATTTCCTCAATACTGCGCCTCGCAATATCTTCGCCTTTGAATCGAAGGTTGTAATGCAGCTCTAGCGCAAAGGGGCCGGAGAGCAACGTTGCCTCCGCGGCCTGGGGTGGGGCCCAGAGACTGGCCTCATAAACCTTGAGCCCAAAAAAGCGCAGATCTGCGCGTGCGATCAACTGCAGTCCGAGTGTTCGCATCTGTTGATCCATTGGGATCGAGGCGAAACCCGGGCGAATGGCTCCCGCAAGGAGCATGAGGCCAATCGTCTGACACCCCCACCGAAGCATTGAGCGGCGCGTGGCCGCGCAGCCGGGACTATGCATGCTCGAGGGTAACCTGTATGACATCCAAATCCCCGCTGTAAAAGCCTGCTTCACAATAGGCCAGGTAGAACCGCCACATTGCGATGAAGCGCTCCTCAAATCGCAATGATCGAATCGCCTCTCTATGCGCATCAAATCGGACGAGCCACTCGCGCAGGGTGCGGCCGTAGTCTTGGCCGAAGCTAAATGAGTTCCGAATGCGAAGCCCCTTGGCATGGGCATGGCGTTCGAGGTGGGCAGGGCTCATGAGCATGCCGCCGGGGAAGATGTACTTCTGAATGAAGTCCGTGCCACTGCGGTAGTCATCGAAAAGAGATTCGTCGATGACGATGGCCTGAATCACCGCCCTTGCGCCAGGCTTGAGTCGGTCGTGTAGGGTCTGGAAATAGACGGGCCAGTAGTCTTCTCCAACCGCCTCGATCATTTCAATCGAGACAATGGCATCAAACTGCCCTTGCACCTCTCGGTAGTCGGTTAGCGCAATTTCTGCGCGGTCGGCAAGACCCGCTGCGGTCAGTTGCTCCAGTGCCCAGCTGCGCTGCTCTCGCGAGAGCGTAATGCCGAGATGCTCACCGGGCGCCTTCAGGAGCCGGCGTAGTGCAAGACCGCCCCAGCCACAGCCAATCTCAAGCGTCTTGCTATTGGCCTGCAGCGGGCCAATCTCCTGAAGCACGCGGTCCATTTTTTGGATCTGACCGGCTTGAAGATCTACGGCTTCACCCCATGCGCCTTTCTGGTCAAAGAGTGCGCTCGAATAGGTCATGGTGGGGTCGAGCCAGAGCTGGTAAAAATCATTGCCCAGGTCGTAATGTGCCTCGATGTTTCGCTTGGCCTGGGCCAGGGAGTTCGCGCGCAGCAAGTGGCTGAGTCGATCCAGGATGAGCAGGAGGGGGTTGCCTGAAATGGCGGCCTGAATAGCGGCACGGTTCTTCACCAAGAGCCGCAGCAGTCCAGGCAAATTCGGGGTGGACCAGGCGCCTTGCATATAGGCCTCACCGAATCCGATGTCTCCCTTCGTGCCCGCTTGGCGCAGGACATCCCAGTCCCGAATCCAGAGCTCTTGTTGGCCAAGGGCTGCATCGGGTTTGCCGAAATACAGCGTCGAGCCGTCCGGGCACTTGAGCTTGAGCTCCCCCAGGCTAATCTGGGAGAGCAGTTTGAGCACCCGGCGAGCGATAAAGCCCGGCTTCGCGCGGGCGCTTGGAATGGACCAGGCGCCTACACCCGACTCGGCTTGGGGACGAGCCGAAGCCCCTTGCGCCAGAGCAGTAGCGCCTGCCAGTGAATGTTCAGGAGAACGGCAAGACTTGCTAGGGGTTGTCGTAGCCATAGAAAAAACGCACCTCGTTGAGTCAGGAGTTGAGATTTGCCACTGATGCTGGTTGCGAGGACATGGGCCCCGTCTAGGAAATAGTCAATTCGGGCAAGAAAAGGACTCTCGGGCTGAGCCGAGTGAAAGAACCGAAAGTGATATTCGCCACGGGCCTCACAGAACGGCGAGACATAGAAAGTCTTCTCGCACCGAAGGGTCTGGCCATTGCGATATCCCTCGGGGGTCTCGAGCAGGTAGACATGCCGGTCGCCGAAGGTGTTGTTCACCTCCGCGATGATGGCCTGGGGAGAGCCATCCGTTCGACAGCAAATCCAGAAGCTCACGGGCTTGAAAGCAAATCCGGTGAGCCGAGGCAGACAGCAGAGCCAGATCTCACCCTGGCCGGGATCAATGCCATGCTCACGCAGCTGCTGTTCTGCCCAATCGAGCATTGGCATGCCATTACCGTGGTCTCGATCTTGCACATTGATAAGGGCACGGCGATTCAGGCCAAAGCCCAGCCCGCCTTTCCATTGTGCCGCTCGCATGGCGCGCAGCGGAACCTGCGCGATCAGACTGCGGGCTTCGAAGGCATGCGCGTGGGCACCTATGCGTGCATGGCGCACGCGCCCCTCGAAAAGGCTGGGGCCTTGCGCAGGATCAGGCGGCATGGCGCGCGACGGAGGCTGCACCGATGCCGTTGGCATGGCGCTCATGCCAACGCATGAGCCCTTGAGCCGCTAGGCGTCCGGAGCGAAAACCATCCTCGTGAAAGCCGTAGCCTAACCATGCGCCCGCGAGCCAAACAGACCCCTCACCCTGGAGGGCCTCAATTGCGCTGACGCTGTCTTGAGCCATCTGGTCGAAGACGGGATGGCTGTATTCAATGGTCTCCATGACGGATGCAGGGTCGGGCTGGCGATTGGGGTTGAGGCTCACCAGCACCGGCTGCTCGAAAGCAAGGTCTTGAAGCTGGTTCATCCAGTAGGTTACTGACACCTGTTCGCCGGGGGCGTCAGCGCGCACATTCCAGGCGGCCCAGGCGGCCCTCCTCTTGGGCATGAGGCTGCAATCTGTGTGTAAGTAAGCCGTATTGGGCTGATATTTGAACTGTGCCAGCCAGGGTTGTGCGGGGTGGGCGTGGTCGGCCAGCACGCGTGCGGACTGGTCGGTGTGGCCCGCGAGAATGACCGCATCAGCCTCGAGCGAGAAGGCGCACCGACGTAGGTGGTCCTGCCCGTAGATCACGGGCCCGTGGCCCGCCTGCGCTGGGGTGACGGATGTGACTTCGTGGTGGGTCTTGAACTCCACCGGCGCAGAGGTCTCGCGCAGATGGGTTTGTAGTCGGTGTATGTAAGTATGGCTGCCGCCAAGCACGCTTCGCCATTGCGGTCGGTTGAAGATCTGAAGCAGCCCATGATTGACGCAGAATCGCGCAAAGCTAGAGAAGGGCATGGCCCGCATCTGTTCGAGCGGGCAAGACCAGATGGCGCCTGCCATTGGCAGCAGGTAAAGGGATTCGAAGTCTGGGCTTAGGCGCAGATGGTCCAGCACTGCCCCGAGGCTGCGATGGTCTCCATGGCCCTGTTCAGCACGGTCAAGCAGTGCCGTTGCCTCCCGATTGAAGGTGAGGATGTCGGAGAGCATGCGCCAGAACCGACCCGAAACAAGGTTTTTGGGCTGGGCGAAAACGGTGCGCAGGTTTCTCCCGCACCACTCCACCCGTGCCTGGTCGGCAGACACACTTAAGGACATGTCGGCCGGGTGACTGGGCACCTGCAATGCGTCGAACCAAGCCAGAAGCTCTGGATAAGTCCGGTCGTTGAATACGATAAATCCCGTGTCCACCGGACCCTCTCTGCCGTCTAGGGTGATGGTCCGGGTGTGGGTATGGCCGCCGAGCCTTCCCTCAGACTCGAGCACAGTGACCTGTGCAGTCTCCCGAAGGTGCCACGCGGCAGACAGACCAGAGATGCCACTGCCCACCACGACCACATGGGGTTTATGCATGTTCAGTGTCCGGCGCTGCGAGTGCCGTGATCGATACGTGCGTAGGCGGAATGGTTGTGAATGGACTCAAAATTCTCGGATGCAACCGAGAATCCGCGCACAGCTGGGTCTTGTTGAAGGGCTGTGGCCACATCACGTACCAGGTCTTCTACGAACTTGGGGTTGTCGTAGGCTCGCTCGGTGACATATTTCTCGTCAGGGCGCTTGAGGAGGCCCCAGAGCTCGCAGGAGGCCGCGGCCTCGGCGATGCCGATGAGCCACTCGGGCGCCTTCGGCTCGGCAAGGTCTACGCTGAGGGTGACATGAGAGCGCTGGTTGTGAGCACCGTAATCTGAGATGTTCTTTGAACATGGGCAGAGGCTTGTAACGGGAACGACGACCTCGAGCGAGACCTGTGTTTTACCTTTGAGATGCTCTGCCTCCCAGGTGACCTCGTAGTCCATGAGTGAAGCGACGCCAGAGACCGGGGCCGTTTTCCTTACAAAGTAGGGGGCGCTGATTCGAATGTACCCGTCAGCGGCTTCGAGCCGCTCGAGCATGGCCTGCATCATGGACTCCATGGCGTGTAGGCTCAAGGGGAGCTCGTGGGACTGGAAGACCTCAATAAATCGCGACATATGGGTGCCTTTGGCCTCGGCTGGCAGCGACACCATCATGTCCACCATGGCAATGGTGGGCTGGGGCCCGATGGGTGTTGCAACATGGACTGGGTGTCGCATGGCCTTGATGCCCACGCGCTGAATCGGAAGCCGGCGCTGGTCAATCGAAGACTGGATGTCAGGCAGTGCCGAGGGGGCGAACTTATCGGGTGCGTTCATGGGGAAATCCTTTGGTAATTGGGTTGCTAACGGACCGCAGGCGCGGCGAGGGCCTTCTCGAGATCTCTCTTCAAGCTGCGGCTCTGTGGGCCCACCATGCTTGAGTAACTCGCAACCAGGCGCCCATCGCGGCCGATCAGATATTTGTGAAAATTCCAGCCGGGCGGCTCCGCCAGACGAGAGAGTTCAGCGAACAACGGGTTCGCCTTGGGCCCCTTGACGGTGGTTTTGGCAAACATGGGAAACTTCACCGCGAAGGTATTGGTGCAAAAGGCAGCGATCTCCTGGTTGGTGCCTGGTTCTTGGCTGAAATCGTTTGAAGGAAAGCCCAGCACCACGAGGCCCTGGTCTTTGTGCTGACTGAAGAGCTTTTCAAGCCCATCGTATTGACTGGTAAACCCACAGTAACTTGCGGTGTTCACCACAAGCACGACTTTACCCGCATATTGGCACAGCGATTGGGGAGAATCGTCTTGAAGCTTGGGGAAGGTCTGGTTGAGAAGACTGGGACAACTGCTCGCTGCGACACTTGAAGGCATGACAGCGACTGCGCAACTTATCGCCAGGCCCCAAAGGCATACCGCCAGTCCGCGCGTTGCCCCTCTCATGGGGCACTCGCTTTCGTGCTCGAAGGACCGATCTCGTGCTGTGCGGTGACCAGGGCCATACCGGTGAGGGTCGACTCTCGGTGCAAGCGGATAAGCTCGGACTCGGCGCGCACGTGGACCGCGCAGGGCTCTTTGCCTGCGTATCCAGTTGGGACCGCCAAGGCGGGCCACCAGACCATGAGCGCCATCAGGGCGGCTAGTCCGAGCCAGAGGCTGCGGTGGTGCAGGATTGAAAAGCGGGTAGAAGTGGGCATAGAGGTTGACATGGTCTTAGTCAGAAAAGGGTTTTGTCCTAGTCAACAGGGCGAATGGCTCTTATACTAAGCACAGCTACTCCCCTCGTCAAACATTTGTCTACGACAAACTAAGGTTATTTCTGAGCCACATGGACCAAGCGGTCAAGCCCCCCGTCTTTCTGAGCATCGCTGCCGTTGAGCGAGACACCGGCTTGTCCAAGGACACCCTCCGGGTTTGGGAGCGGCGTTACGGGTTTCCGATTCCCCAGCGGGATCAGTTTGGCGAGCGCATTTATCCAATGGACCAGGTGGACCGCTTGCGCGCCATTCGCCGCCTGATGGATGCTGGCCATCGTCCCGGAAAGATCATGGCCCTCACCCAAGAAGAGCTCCAAGCGCTCGCTGACCGCTTGCCAAGCGCTGCGGGCAGGGAGTCCAAGGAGCAGGCGGCTGATCTGGATAGCCTGATGGTCCTGATCCGCAAGCACCAGGTAGATGAGCTTCGGCGTGAGCTCGGCCAGCGCGTCTTGCGCATGGGCCTTGCACCCTTCGTGACGGAAGTGGTTGCACCGCTCACTCAGCGCGTGGGCGAGAGCTGGTCTCGTGGTCAGCTTGAGATCTATGAGGAGCACCTGTTCACAGAATCGATGCAGGTCATCCTGCGGAACGCGATCAGCACCATTCCGCATTCACCCCGCCGTCCCAAGGTGTTGCTCACCACGTTCCCTGGCGAGCCCCATGGCATGGGCTTGCTCATGGTCGAGGCGCTTCTGGCGCTTGAAGGTTGTCGATGCGTGAGCCTCGGCGTTCAGACGCCCATTCTTGACATTGCACTCGCCGCGCAGTCGCAGTCCATCGACATTATCGCCTTGTCTTTCTCGCAGAATATGAATCCCACTGGGGTTGCCGAAGGCCTCTTTGAACTGCGCCAAAAAGTGCCTGCTGCCGTTCGGATCTGGGCAGGAGGCCGTTGCTCTGCCTTGCTGCGTCGCGCACCAGCCGGTGTTGATGTCACTGTGGAACTGGACGACCTCTCGCAGGCACTCGCCGACTGGCGTCGGGCGCATGCCGCCTGAGCGCGAGGGGTTTCGCGGCAATAAAGCCAGTCTTCCTTCAAAGCCCTGTCAGACCTGCAAAAAGCCGATGACCTGGCGCCGGAGCTGGGCGAGAAACTGGGACGAGGTGAAGTATTGCTCCGATCGATGTCGGCGTGAAAAGCAACTGAGCAGCGCCTGATGTCCCGCTGGCCCTGCGCTACCCGCTTGCTTCCTCGGCCACGACTCGGTTTGGTGCTGGGCGATCAGCTTGCGCATTGGCCAGGGGTCTTACAGGGTGAAGCCAACGATTTTCCGCTGCTCATGATTGAGGCGCCAGGGGAATCGACCCATGTGCCCAGCCACAAGGCCCGAACGACGCTCTTTCTCTCTGCCATGCGACATGCTGCTCAGGCGTGGAGAGATCAGGGCCTGACCATTGAATATGTCCGACTGCAAGATCCAGACTTTCAATCGGAGCCGACGCTTGGCGGGCGGCTTGCGCTCTGGCTGGCCAGGAATCCATCTGCGACGCTCTGGTGTGTAGAGACGGGCGACTTGCGCCTGACCCAGGATATTGAGCACGCCTGTGCTTCCCAAGGCGTTCACCTGCAGTGGCGGCAAGACCCGCACTTTCTGATCTCACGCGCGGCGTTCTCCGAATGGGCCAATGACCGAAAGCAGCTGCGCATGGAGCATTTCTATCGCTTTATGCGCAGGCGGCATGCAGTCCTGATCACACCAGAGGGCGACCCTGAGGGCGGCCAATGGAATTTCGATGCTGAGAATCGTCAGTCGTTTGGCAAACAAGGGCCGGTTGGACTCCCAACACCCGTGCATTTTCCACCCGATGACATCACGAGAGCGGTGATGCAAGAGGTCGAGCAGGTTTTTGCGTCAAACCCGGGTTCGCTCTCGCAGTTTGGCTGGCCGGTGACCCGAGCACATGCGATCCAGGCACTCGACGACTTCATTGCCCATCGCCTCTATGCATTTGGGCCACACCAAGATGCCATGTGGACGGGCATGCAGTTTGGGTGGCACGCGCTGCTCTCTTCCAGTCTGAACCTGCATCTGATTGAACCGCGCGAGGTGATCGACCGCGTGCTGCAGGCCTACCAAGAGGGCCGGGCTGACCTGCCGAGTGTGGAGGGCTTTATTCGACAAGTCTTGGGTTGGCGAGAGTTTATGCGTGGGGTGTACTGGCTTGAGATGCCAGGATTGGCTCAGGCAAACGGACTTGCAGTTCAACGGCCGCTTCCTGCTTGGTTTTGGACGGGCAAGACCCACATGGCGTGTCAGGCGCAGGTGATCGAGCAGACCCTCGCAGTTGGGTACGCACATCACATCCAGCGGCTCATGGTCACAGGCCTTTTTGGGCTCTTGGCTGAAATCCGACCGCAGGCGTTATCCGACTGGTTTCATGCCGTGTATGTCGATGCAATCGACTGGGTGGAGCGGCCCAATGTTGTTGGCATGGCGCTCTACGCCAATGCAGGGCGCTTCACCAGCAAGCCCTATCTGGCCTCGGGGGCCTATATCGACAAGATGAGCAATTATTGCCGGGGCTGCCGTTACGACCCCAAGCAGCGAACGGGCCCCAACGCCTGTCCCATGACCAGCCTGTACTGGAGATTTGTACTTGGGAGACATGCTCTTTTGAAGGGCAATCCTCGAACCTCGCTCATGGCCAAGCAGGGTGACAGACTCTCCCAGCCCGAGAAAGACGCTATTTTGTCGTGGACCGACGCCTTGCTCGAGAGGCTGGAGGAGATTTAGAGGCGGCCTTTTTCGCCTCAGTCTTTGCCGGTTGCTGGGCAGCCTTCACGGCAGCGTCTGCAGCCTCTGCAGTGGCCTGGGTCATAGACTGGGCCTGTTGGACAAGCTGATTGAACTGGCCTTGCATGGACTCCCACCAGGCAGTTGCCTGCTGGCGGGCCTGGTCGGCGGCCGCGCGCGAGGCATTGGGAGTATCGCTGGGGGTTTCTGCGGATTCGGGGTGACTAAACTGCCCCATGGCTTCTTGAAAGGACTGGACCGCAGCAAGGGTACCCCTTTGAACCTCGAGCCCTTGAATAGTGGTCTTGAGCATATTGAGATTCAGGTTGAGCCATTGCTCAACGGTCTTGAGGTCTGAGATTCTGCGATCCAGGTCCTCTAGATTGGTGGGGGGCATGGCGTGGTTCGGGAACTGAAACGCGCTCCCCAAGCCTGACCACTGGTTGCGCATAAATGCAAACGGATCGGAAGGATTTTGCATGTTGAGAGTGTATGCCGAATAGCGTGGGCCGCAAGCCCCTGGTGCCTCTCAAGGCCATCAAGGCCTGGCGTTGGCTCGCGCTTGTGCTGGCGGCCCATTTGTTTCTGGCTTTAGGGCTCAACCGACTCACGGGCTGGCAAGCCCTCGAGCAGGGGGAGAGAGCCCCCATTCTGGTCACACTCATCGAGCGCCCTCGGCCGTTGCCCCCGGCGCCAAAGCTTCCCCAGGTGCCGGTTCCCCCACCGCAGCCGCAGCCGCTTGAGTCTCCAGAGCCTTTGGCGCCTGAGATCCCGGTGCCGGCGCAGAGCCAAGGGATTCAACTCAGTCAGGGCGAGGGCGAGGGCTCGGGACGATCCGGATCGCCGGCGCCTCAATCGATCCCACGCCCCCAACCGCCTGTGCGAGAGAGTCTCCCCGCTCCAGGCGGGCTTGCCATCCAGGCTTTCCTCGGAGAGTACGCGCTGGGTGAAAAGCCGCTGGGTGTGGGAGAGATCCGCCTGAGCTTTCCGGCCCCTGACCGC
>JBJOHF010000071.1:0-6449 GCA_046047855.1 Pseudomonadota bacterium
GCCACACCCGACTCATTAATGATTGTCTGCACAAAGGTGTGCTGCTTGGGGTTGTGGTGCACCACAACCCACTCAAGCAAACGCTGACTGCGGTCATCGAGGTGCTTAAGTTCGCTCTCTCGGGCCACAGAGTCGAGCAGCTCACGCAGGTTAAGCCATGCGTTCATGTTTAGGTTCTCCTTTGCGTTCCTCATCTTTGTGGACATTACACCAATCCCTTCGCCAGAAGCCAACCCTCCAGCATTCCTTTGAGACGCGCCTGCCGAGACAATGGTTCCTCCGACAAGAGCTGGCTGACCAACCCCAAAGCCATAGAGGCATCTTGCTGCTCGCCAAGCTGCTGCTGTCGCTTGGAGGCCCGCTTTCGCGCAGCCTCAGCCTGCGGCCCAGCACCAATCTGGCCAAGCCAGCCCGCGGCATATCGAAGCGACTTATAGGCCAGGCGCAGCTCGTGGCGTGCTTCCGCATCAGACTGCTCAGGTGCCGCATCGAGCAAGGCCTCACGGCGACGCGCGCGCTTGGAGAGGCGTTTGAGCTGATCCTTTGCGAATTCAGCAGCGTCGATCGCCGATAGGCCCGGGAGGCTGCGTCCTGATGCAAGAGCCAAATCCATCACGAAACGTTGCACCTCGACCGAGCGCAGATGGGCACGTAAGGAGGCACGCGCCCGTTCTCGCTCCTGCCCCAAGAGGCTCGATAACCTATGGATGTCCTCGTCTTGCGGAATCAAGCCCACGAGCGGAGCCAGCACATCTTCGGCCAGCACGTCACGATCTCGCAAGACACCCACGCGGCTGGCGAGCGCCTTGCTGGCCTGCTCCAGATCTCTCCACTCTGGCGCCGCAAGCAGGGGGCGCACAAGCTTCATGACACTGCGAAACCTCCGCAAGGCGACGCGCAACTGATGGGGGCCCTCTGACTCCTCGGTCTCGAGGATGCGCGCAATCTGCCAACTCAGGGCCTCGACGGTTTCGCTGAGCGCCTGTTTGAAAGCCAAGTCCAATCGATGCTGATCGGCCTTCTGGGAGATGACGTCGGCCACATTGGGCCAACGCCAACCGCCTGCCAATGCGTAGCCGCGTGCAGCCTTGGCCCTGGGCTCTAGGACGAGTCCATCCCCCAGTTGCTCAGTCAGTGCGCAGGCCAGGTGCCAGAGGCTCTCGGGCTGCCCCTCGAGCAGCTCAATCTCTAGTTCGTGAATGGAGGTCGTTGCACCATCGGGTGCCACGACCTCACCCCGGTCGAACGCCAACTCCAAATGACTCCCTTGATACGGCAGTCTCCAGAGGGTTCTGCGCACCCTTGTCTCAAAGCGCGGCACGAGGCTATGGGCAAGATCTGCGAGCGCGATCCGTGCCTTGCCACCGCGCAGGTCAGGCAGTTGAATGCCTGTATCGATCAGATGCGTCGCAAGTGGTGGCACCTGGGTCGAGCGCACGGCAAGCGGGGTATTGAGCTCGAGGCGCTCTGATGGCCCACGCTCGATTTTGAAAGTCTGAACCCACTGGCCAGACTCACGGCGCAGTCTCAACCCAGCGCGTGCCTTACGGAGATGCCCCTGTGGGGTATCAAAGTAGACCGCGCGCAAGACCTCCCGAGACGCAGCAGCAGACCTCAGCAGAGGGAGCGCCGTGAGCCGACGCGCCATGGACACGGGGACTTGCAGGCAGATCTCAGTTTCAATACTCATCGTCGTTCAGCCCAAAAGCACAAAGCCCAGGACGGAGCCTGGGCTTTGTGATTGACTGCAAATAAAATTATTTCTTCTTGTTGACGGCATCCTTGAACGCCTTGCCAGCCGTGAACTTCACGGTCTTGGCAGCAGCGATCTTGATGGTCTCGCCAGTGCGGGGATTGCGGCCGGTGCGAGCAGCGCGCTTTCCGGAACCGAATGTTCCGAAGCCCACGAGTTGAACGGAGTCGCCCTTGGAAACGGCTTTAACGATGGTGGCGATCAGTGCACCCACGACCTCATCGGTTTTGGCCTTGGAGAGGTCTGTGGCGCCGGCCACTGCTTCAACGAGTTCTGCTTTATTCATGGTCCCTCTTTTTGAATGGGAGTTGGTGTAGGAAGCGGAAGTGTATCAATGCTTGTGGGGTTCTGCGCAAGTCGGTGATGCCCCTAAGTGCTGATGCAACGCGCCATGGTCTGGCAAGATGCGCATCATGACGCAACTTCCCTTTGGTCACATCAAGAGTTTCGTGCGCCGCCAAGGCAAAATCACTGCGGGGCAGCGCTTGGCGCGAGAGCAGTTACTCTCACGCTGGTCCATTGCGTTTAAGCCTGCACCAATTGTGTTCACGGATCTGTTTGGTCGCTCTGCACCCACCACGCTCGAAATTGGCTTCGGCATGGGCGAGACCACGGCACGAATGGCTCAGGCCATGCCCGAACGAAATTTTCTTGGCCTCGAGGTCTACCCCGCAGGCGTCGGAGCGCTTCTCAAGCGCATCGAGAACGAGGGCATCACCAACATACGCATCATGGAGCATGACGCCGTTGAGGTGCTCGAGCACTGCATACCCGATGCATCGCTGGAGTCGGTACACATCTATTTCCCGGACCCCTGGCCCAAGGCTCGGCACCACAAACGCCGACTCATTCAGCCGCCGTTTGTGAACCAGCTCGCCCCTAAGCTCCGTGTCGGTGGCCTATTGCACTGTGCAACGGACTGGGCGCCATACGGCGAGCAGATGCTCGAAGTCCTGGGCAGCTGCGCAGCGCTGCGAAATCTGAGTCCGGCGGGCTATGCGCCAAAGCCGGACTGGCGACCACTGACAAAGTTTGAAAGCCGGGGCCTGCGGCTGGGACACCCCGTGGTCGATCTCTTGTTTGAGCGCTGCTAAGCGCGCCAATCAAACGGACCAGTCCAGCCAACCTGCCTGCCAGGTTCCAAGCACGACCAGGCCAAACACAATTCGGTACCACGCAAACCCCGTGAACCGGTGATGGGCCACGAATCGAATCAGCCATTTCACCACCACCAGGGCGCTCAAAAATGCCGAGAAGAGCCCCAGTGCAAAAATAGGAGCGTCGTCGAGACTGAGGGTGTGCCAAGCTTTCAGAAGGCTATAGGCGCCCGCTGCAATGAGCGTGGGCACCGCCAGAAAAAAAGAAAACTCGGTTGCGGCCTGTCGAGAAAACCCAAAGAGCATGCCGCCAATGATGCTTGCGCCTGAGCGGCTGGTGCCGGGAATCAACGCAAAGGCCTGGGCGACCCCAATCTTGAGGGCATCGCTCAGCCGCATATCGTCGACCGATTGCACCCGAATAGCCTGGGGTGCTCTGGCTTGGCGGGCCTCCACCCAGAGAATGATAAGACCGCCCACAATGAAGGCCGCCGCCACAGGCACAGGTGCGAACAGGTTGGCCTTGATCATCGAACCGAACATCAAGCCCAACACCGCCGCGGGCATGAAGGCAACGATCAGATGCATCAGGAGCGGGCTTCGTGGCGTATCAGGACTCCGGCCAAACCCACAGGCGAGCCAAAAACGCTTGCGATAGAGCCAAACAATCGCCAGCACAGCGCCCGTCTGGATGGCCACATCGAAGACCTTGGCGCGCTCATCATCGAAACCCAATGCCCAGCCGGCTAAAATGAGATGCCCAGTAGATGAGATGGGCAGAAATTCTGTAAGCCCCTCGACCACCCCCATGATGACAGCCTTCACTGCTTCGGGCAGGTCACGAAGCCAAGCAAGAATCTCTTCCATAGGTTGAGCATAATAAGGGAAATTCCCAATCAGAAAGCGACACCAGCATGAGCCGCATTGAGTCTTTCTCTGTTGAGCAAGCCCGCGCAAACATGATCGCGCAACAGATTCGTACCTGGGACGTCCTCGAAGACCAGATTCTCGAAACCCTGCAGGCGGTCCCGCGTGAATGTTTCGTCCCCGAAGGCTCGGAGCACCTCGCCTTCGTCGACACACAAGTCCCCCTCGGCGAGGGTCAGTGCATGCTTGCACCGAAGGTCGAAGCACGCTTGCTCCAGGCCCTTTCGCTGACCAAACAAGACACGGTCCTCGAGATTGGTGCAGGCTCTGGCTACATGGCTGCCCTCATGGGACACCTGGCCCAAGCCGTCGTATCGGTCGAGAAGCGCCCGGCGCTTGTCTCATTTGCTCAGCACAACCTTCAGCAAGCCAACTGCTCAAATGTCAGCGTGCATGAGGGCAATGGCTTCTCGCCCGATGCCCCCTGGGCGCATCGCGAAGTCGATGTCATCGTGGTGTCTGGCGGGTTACCCAAAGTGCCCGACGCATTCTTGCGCTTACTCAAGCCGCAAGGCCGGCTTTGCGCGATCATTGGACAGGCCCCAATCATGCGCGCCGTTCTCATGACGCGCGGTGCCCATGGCTGGGCAGAGCAAGTCCTCTTTGACACGCTTGTCCCCATGCTCGAAGACCATCCGTTCACACCTGCATTCCGCTTCTAACGATAAAGGCCCTGCTGCTATGTCCTCACTTCAACAGTCCCGTCCGCGCCTTCTCCTCACTGGTCTTGCGATGGGGGTCCTTTTCGCTGCGCCCAGTGCATGGGCCCTAAGCCTCGATGAAGCCGCTGCGCTCGCGCTCAAAAATGACCCCAGTTTTCTGGCGGCTGAGCAGTCTCTGCGTGCGAGCCAGGCGCGCAAGTCCCAGTCGGTTGCCACACTCTTTCCAACGGTCTCGGCCAGTGCAGCCGTGACCGATATTGGCGGCTCTGGCTTAAACGACCACCTCACCGCCCGCACCCTGACCGCTCGGGTCAGTCAGCCGGTCTTCAATATGGCCCTGCTCAAGGGCGCAGAACAAGGCGTGCAGCAATTGGTCGCAGCCGAAGCCATTTTTGCGAATGCCCGCCAATCGACCCTCATCAAGGCAGCCTCCGCCTACTTCGATGTTTTGGTCGCACAGGACAACCTTGCAACCGTTCGCGCCGAGAAAAAGGCCATCTCCGAGCAGCTCGAGCTTGCAAAGCGCAGCTTTGAGGTGGGCACCTCCACCATCACAGACCAGCAGGAGGCACAGGCCCGTTTCGATCTCATTCAGGCACGCGAGATTGAGGCTACAAACACACTGGAGTTGCGCCGCAACGCATTGGCGCTCATCACGCGCACCCCATTACCCACAAGCCTTGCCGGCATTCGTGGCGCCATCAAAATCCCCAGCCCCCAGCCACTCGATGTCAACGCGTGGATTGACCAAGCACGCGCCAGTGGCTTGGGCGTCTTGCGTTCGCGGGCAGACCTCGAGAACGCCAAACTGGAGACCAGTCGTCGCTCTGCGGGTCACCTGCCCACAGTGCAGCTCTTTGGCAGCCGCTCGCTCAACCGCGAGACCATTAGCCCCAATAGCCGCACAGACTCCACGACCGTTGGTGTCGAGGTGGCCGTCGGTTACAACCTCGGGGGCCTCGTGAGTGCTCAGGTGCGTGAAGCCATTGCCGGTGAGGGTCAGGCTGATTTTGCCCTGCAAGGTGCCCTGCTCTCTGCAGAGCAAGACACGCGCGCCGCCTTCTTGAATGTTGTAGGGGGGCTGGCTCAAGTCTCAGCCCTTGAGGCCGCGGAGCGTTCGAGCCAGCTGGCACTCGATTCCAACAAACTGGGCTATGAGGTGGGCGTTCGCATCAATATTGATGTCCTGAATGCACAGCAGCAGTTGTTCTCCGCTCAGCGTGACCTCTCTCGTGCGCGCTACGAAACCCTGCTCTCAAGCCTGCGGCTTAAGGCTGCTGTGGGCGGCTTACAGCCCGCTGACTTGGCGGGCATCAGTGCGCTCATGCAATCGAAATAAGCCCAATCACAGCAAGCCCAGCTCGCGCAGCGCAGCCAGGCTGCGCTCGGTGGCTCCCCGGTGTTGCTCCGCATAGCCAATGGCGGCGACCCCTCGGCGCATACGTTCAGGCTCATCGCTCAGCCAGTCGTGCGCCACGCGAATGGCCGCGGACGCATCTTCGACCTGTTTGGCCGCTTCAACGCCAAGCATCTGGCGCGAGACCTCGGGAAAGTTAAACATGTGGGGGCCAAAAATCACGGGCCGGCCTTGGGCGCAGGCCTCGATGGGGTTCTGCCCGCCCAGTGGCAGCAGGCTGCCCCCGATGACCACGAGGTCGCTCATGGCCACATAGGCCTGCATCTCGCCCAGACTGTCTCCCACCCAGACTTCAATCGCATCGATTAACCCGGAGCCGTTCTGGCTGCGACGGCCCACAGACAGACCGCAGGCCCGAGCCAGATCCACAACACGATCGAAACGCTCTGGGTGCCTGGGCACAACCACAAGCAGGGTTGAAGGCGGAGGGTGTGCAACCCAGGCGGAAAAGAATGCAGCTTCCTCGTCGTCTCGACTGCTCGCAAGGAGCACGACATGCTTGCGCGCAGGCTGCAATGCAAGCGATGCACGCCAGGCTTCGCCGCGTTCAATCTGATCTGCAGAGCGTGGGAGGTCAAATTTAAGATTGCCCG
>JBJOHF010000072.1:0-7736 GCA_046047855.1 Pseudomonadota bacterium
GCTTTAACGGTCGTCATCGTCAGTGTGCTGCTTTTTCTGGTGCGCAAATCTCCGCATCAGGCTTTGTTTTGTCTCGCAGCGAGCCTCATCATGGGCGGCGCCTTGGGCAATCTCATCGATCGCCTCATGATTGGTGCCGTCATCGATTTTCTTGATTTTCATGTGGCTGGCTGGCATTGGCCGGCCTTCAATCTCGCAGACGCGGCCATTACGGCTGGTGCTGCCCTCTTCATTCTTGACGAACTCCTGCGTGTGCGGAGAGGATCTCGCGCATGAGTGCCTCCTCTCTTCAAGGCCGTCACCTGTTGCTCGGTGTCACCGGTGGCATTGCCGCCTATAAATCCTGCGAGCTCGTGAGACGGCTTCGAGACCTTGGCTGCTCCGTTCAGGTCGTGATGACGGAGGGCGCCCTGCGCTTTGTTGGCGCTGCAAGTTTTCAGGCCCTGTCTGGACGCCCTGTGTTCTCAGACCTCTGGGATCCCAGTGTTCGAAATGGCATGCCCCACATCGACCTGAGCCGAGAGGCCGATGGCATTCTGGTCGCTCCAGCAAGTGCCTCCTTCATGTCGCGATTGGCCTATGGCCAATCCACAGACCTGCTTACAACGCTCTGCATTGCACGCGAGGTTCCGCTCTGGGTCGCACCCGCGATGAATCGACAAATGTGGGAGAACCCAGCAGTGGCACAAACCGCATCCGTGCTGATTGAGCAGGGCGTTCAACTATGGGGCCCAGATCGGGGGGAGCAAGCCTGTGGTGAGGTTGGCCCCGGGCGCATGCTCGAGCCCGACACACTCATTGCAAGACTCATTGCAGCACTCCAGGGCGCACCTGAGCGGTCCGCAATCCCCTTACGCGGACTCCTTTCAGGCCGTCGAGTCATCCTCACGGCGGGTCCAACCTTTGAGCCCATCGATCCTGTCAGGGGCATTACCAATCGATCCAGTGGCCAGATGGGGTATGCCCTCGCCGACGCCTGTGTTCAGGCTGGGGCTGACGTGACGCTGATCTCTGGGCCCGTATCCCTCAACTGCCCTGAGGGCGCAAAACGGATCTCTGTGACAACGGCACGCGAAATGGCTGCTGCGGTCGATGTGGCCCTCCAGGACGCAAGCCCCAAGGATCTATTCTTTGGTGTTGCAGCCGTCGCGGACTGGCGTCCAGAGGCGGAATCTGGCCATAAGATCAAGAAGGGCGAAGGGTCAGACCTCAGCACACTCAAGTGGGTCGAGAACCCGGACATCTTGGCCGGCGTCGGTCACCGCCCAGCTGACCGCCGTCCCTACACGGTAGGCTTTGCCGCCGAGACCGAGTCAGGGGCGTCGCTCGCCGCACTGCTAGAGCCCAAGCGTGTGCGCAAGCATGCGGACCTGATCATCGGGAATGCAGTACAAGACAGTCTTGGTCAGGCCGTGACAGAAATAGTCTTGTGCGCGCCCGAGGGCCTTACATGCTTGGAGCGAGCCTCCAAGAAGGAGCTGGCTGCTCAGATCATTCACAGGGTTGCCGCGCGACTCCCCGCCCTTCTCCCATAGCCTTAACCTCGGAGCACCCCATGCAGATTCAAGTTCGAAGGCTCGATCCTCGCATTGACGAGGCACCCAGTTACGCAACTATGGGCTCGGCCGGCCTTGACCTGCGAGCCGCTATTCACGAATCGCTCACGCTAGCCCCTGGCGCAACGGAGCTGATTCCAACCGGACTTTCCATCTATATTGAGAACCCGGGCTATGCGGGTCTTATCCTCCCGCGCAGCGGCCTCGGTCACAAGCATGGCATTGTCTTAGGGAATCTGGTCGGACTCATCGATTCCGACTACCAGGGGCCACTCATGGTGTCCGCATGGAACCGTGGACAGACGTCCTATACCTTTGAACCGCTCGACCGTATTGCGCAGCTGGTGATTGTCCCTATCGTGCAGGCTCAGTTCCGCTGGGTTGAGACCTTTGAGGCGAGCAGCAGAGGCGTGGGCGGTTTCGGAAGCACCGGAGCACGCTAGCCGCACGCGCCCATAAAAAAGGGCCGGTGCACGTATGTCACCAGCCCCTTTTGAAACGCGACAGAACTGCGAGTCTGCGCGTTAGGTCAGCATGTCAGCCCAGATGTTCTGGGCCCAGTTCAGTGCATAAACACCCTCGAGCTCATTTGCTTTTGCAGAGAGGCCGCCCGCACCCTTAACAGGGGTATAGGTTTTCTTCGCCGCATCAAACTGGTGAACACTCGCCACATGGACCACGTTTTTATCCGTGGTGAAGCTGTAGCAGGTGTTCGAGAGCGTAACCGGCATGGGCTGACGTCCGTTCATGATCTCAACGATGGCGGCAGCGCATGCCTTGCCGTGTTGGTTCGCCATGTGACCCGATTTCGGCATGCCAGGCGCGGAAAAGGTTGAGTCGCCCAACACGTGAACCTTGGGAACAGCAGTGGACTCGAATGTCAGCCAATCGATGCCACACCAGAGATTGTTCACATTCACCAGGCCCATCGACTTCGCAATGTCACCCGCATTCTGTGGGGGAATGACGTTGAGGACGTCTGCCTTCACCTTCTCACCCACCTCTGTCGAGACCGTCTTGTTCTTGAAGTCGAGCTCGGTCACGTTCATGTTGGGAACGTAACTGACCAGGCCAGGATACTCCTCCGCCCAGGCCTTCATGAACAGCCCCTTCTTCGAGACGATATCGGGGTTCGCATCGAGCAGCACCACTTTGCTCTTCGGCTTTTCGCGCTTGAAATAATTGGCAACCTGACAGACCCGCTCGTAGGGCCCTGGGGGGCAACGATAGGGCGCCTTGGGAACCGTAATGACAAAGGTGCCTCCGTTGGGCATGGCCTCGAGCTGTGCACGCAGGGCCAATGTCTGAGCGCCAGCCTTCCAGGCATGCATCACCACTTTCTGCGCCTCAGCATTCAAACCCGCAATTGCATTGAAATTGAAGTCTGTGCCTGGGGACACGACCAAACGGTCGTATCGAATCGATTCACCCTTGCGGGTAGACACCGTCTGTTTGACTGGATCAAAGCCCGTCACCTCATCGATGACAACCTTGATGCCGCGCTTGCCAAGTCCGTCGTATCCGCGCCGGATGTAATCGATTTTCTGCGCACCGCCCAAGACGAGATTTGAGATCGGGCAGGAATAGAAATCCTTCGATCGCTCGATTAGCACCACCTCGATAGCGCCTTCACCCCACATTTGAATGTACTTCGCGGCAGTGGCGCCACCAAATCCGCCACCAATCACGACGACTCGACCCAGACTCTTGGTCGAACTGGCCGTTGGCGCAGGGGTTGTGGCACAACCAGAGAGCCCAGCGGCACCGCCTACGAGTGCAACACCGGCACCAGCCTTCAGAACGCCACGGCGTGTTTCGAATGTCTTATTCATTGTGAATCCTCTCCTAGTGGCGTCTTGTTATTTGGCTTTTTGGCTTGCGAAGAAGGCTGCCATGGCTTTGATCTGGTCGTCGGTGTAACCCTTGGCCAACTGGTGCATGACCGTGGCCTCTCGCTTGCCTTCTGCAAACGCCTTCATGGTCTCGACGAACTTGGCTGCATCGTAGCCAGCAAGCGACACAGCCGACCCTTGGGCCTGCCCATTGGTACCGTGGCAGTTGGCGCAAGTTGCGGCAAGGTATTGGGCTTTGGCCAGCGGTGAAGCCTGGGCAGTACCTGCTATACCCATGGCCAATGCTGCTGTCGCAACGAGAAATTTCATGCGCATGTGATCCCCTCCATGTATGTTTTTATGCGTATTCGTAGTGTATTGACTTAGATCAAAGAGGCAAGCAGAAAACATGCTGCACCGCGCCACCTTTGACGACTACTCGACGGCCTCTGTCTCTGCAATTTCGTCCGAGTCGCGGCCTTTGGTTTTGCCCTTCACAGCAGGGGCAACACCATCGTCTGGAAATCTCAGGACAACCGTTTCTTGATCGGCCTCGAGGTCGACATCGACGCGCCCCCCTCCCGCAAGCCGCCCAAAAAGCAACTCGTCCGCAAGTGCGCGCCTCAGCTTGTCCTGAATGATCCGCTGCATGGGGCGGGCCCCCATCGCGGGATCGAACCCGTGCTTAGCAAGATACTTGCGCAAGGCATCGCTGAATGAGGCCTCCACCTTCTTTTCTTGGAGTTGTGACTCCAGCTCGATCAGGAACTTATCGACCACACGAAGGATGATGGCCTCATCGAGAGACTTGAAGGACACGATGGCGTCAAGCCGATTACGAAACTCCGGCGTGAACATGCGCTTGATGTCCTCCATTTCGTCACCCGCCTGGCGAGAATTGGAAAACCCGATCGAACGCTTGTTGAGCGTTTCAGCACCCGCATTGGTGGTCATGATGATGATCACATTGCGAAAGTCTGCCTTACGGCCATTGTTATCGGTCAGCGTCCCGTGGTCCATCACCTGCAGGAGAATATTGAAGATCTCCGGATGCGCTTTCTCAATCTCGTCGAGCAGCAGCACAGCGTGGGGCTTTTTCGTCACGGCCTCGGTGAGCAATCCACCCTGGTCGAAGCCGACATAGCCCGGGGGGGCGCCAATGAGCCGCGAGACTGCATGCCGCTCCATGTACTCCGACATGTCGAATCGAATGAGCTCAATACCCAACAGGAATGCGAGCTGTTTGGCGACCTCGGTCTTGCCGACACCCGTTGGACCACTGAATAGGAAGCTGCCGATGGGCTTTTCGGGCTTACCCAATCCTGAGCGTGCCATTTTGATGGCAGAGGCCAAGGCGTCAATCGCTGGCTCTTGACCAAACACAACATTCTTCAGGTTGCGATCGAGCTTTGCGAGAATCTGCCGATCATCGGTGTTGACGGTCTGGGGCGGGATACGCGCGATCTTGGAGACGATGTCTTCAATCTCTGCCTTGCCAATGGTGCGCTTTTGCTTACTCTTCGGGAGAATGCGCTGCGCGGCACCTGCCTCATCGATCACATCAATCGCCTTGTCGGGAAGATGCCGATCATTGATGTATTTCGCTGACAGCTCGGCTGCTGCCGTCAGCGCGCCAGCCTGGTAGCGCACACCATGATGTTCTTCAAACCGGGACTTAAGCCCTTTGAGGATCTGAATGGTCTGGTCGACCGAAGGCTCGTTGACGTCGATTTTCTGGAACCGACGAGAGAGCGCGTGGTCTTTCTCGAATATGCCGCGGTACTCCGTGTAGGTCGTTGCGCCAATGCATCGAAGCTGGCCGGATGAGAGCGCAGGCTTCAAAAGATTGCTCGCGTCTAGCGTGCCACCCGAGGCGGATCCCGCGCCAATGAGCGTGTGAATCTCGTCAATGAAGAGAACCGCATGGGGGTCAGCCTGCAGCTGCTTCAACACGGCCTTGAGCCGCTGCTCAAAATCGCCCCGGTACTTGGTTCCAGCAAGGAGCGCGCCCATATCGAGCGCATAGACGGTGGCCTTTTCGAGAATCTCGGGAATCTGTCCCTCTGTAATCCGGAACGCGAGCCCCTCCGCAATAGCTGTCTTGCCTACGCCGGCCTCGCCCACCAGTAAGGGATTGTTCTTTCGGCGCCGGCAGAGCACCTGAATGACCCGCTCCACCTCAGCCTCGCGACCAATCAGTGGGTCAATACGGCCATCCTTGGAGAGCTTATTCAAATTCTGGGTGTAGAGATCGAGCGGCGTTGGTTGCGATGACTGCTGGCTGGGCGTGGCTTCACTGGACTCGGTCGCAGCTTCCTCTCCAGCGCCGACCGGAGGCGGTCCCGACTTGGTGATGCCATGGGCAATGAAGTTCACAACATCCAGGCGCGTGATGTTCTGCTGGTGCAGGAAGTAGACCGCATGCGAGTCCTTCTCCCCAAAAATGGCGACCAGCACATTCGCCCCTGTGACCTCCTTCTTGCCGTTTGAGGTCGACTGCACGTGCATGATGGCGCGTTGAATAACCCGCTGAAAACCCAAGGTGGGCTGGGTATCCACTTCGTCGTTACCTGCAACGACCGGCGTGTTTTCGTTGATGTGGTTTGACAATGCCTTGCGCAGCGCATCCATGTCAGCCGCACAGGCCTTCAGGATGTCAGCAGCGGAGGGGTTGTCCAGCAGCGCGAGGAGCAAATGCTCGACTGTGATGAACTCGTGCCGCTGCTGCCGGGCCTCCACAAAAGCCATGTGCAAGGTCACTTCGAGTTCTTGGGAAATCATGATTCCTCCATTACGCACTGCAAAGGGTGTTGATGCATTCGAGAAAAACCGTTCACCTGCTCGACCTTAGTCTCCGCCACTTCCTTTGGGTAGACCCCACAAACCCCACGACCCTCACGGTGAACCTTGAGCATGACCTGCGTCGCCTTCTCCCGTGTCATGGAAAAGAATTTTTCCAGCACAATGACCACAAATTCCATCGGGGTGAAATCGTCGTTTAAAAGCCACACCGTGTATTTGGGTGGAGGTGCGAGGACTTTTGGCGTCTCTTCAGCGACTGGCGTGCCGCCGTCAGCAGGGTCTTCTGTGCCCAGACGTGGCAATTGGAGTGATGTCATGGACTTATTTTAGGTGGAAACGCTAAAAATGAGCGGTTCTGTTGGACAAACCCATTGACAGTCCATATATTACGAAGTGGCTGTTTAGGCGCATGCCTTGTTGGGTTGTCCACTTGACGTGCGATTTGATGTTTTTTCTCTATAGGTAGGAACGCAGGAATGTCTACAGGTACTGTCAAGTGGTTCAACGATGCTAAAGGTTTTGGCTTCATCACTCCCGATGAAGGTGGCGAAGATGTCTTCGCTCACTTCTCGGCTATTCAAACCAACGGGTTCCGCTCGTTGAAAGAAGGCCAGAAGGTGCAGTTCGACATCATTCAAGGCCCCAAAGGCAAGCAAGCATCCAACATCGTGCCCATGGCTTAACGCCAAAGGTTTCGAAAAAAAAGCCCCAGCATGCTGGGGCTTTTTTTATGCCTTGCGTAGGCCTACATCTGTTCAATCATGACGTCGCCAAAGCCTGAGCAGGAGACCTGAGTTGCACCGTCCATGAGGCGGGCAAAGTCATAGGTCACACGCTTGGTGGTGATGGCCTTCTCCATCGCTGAGATGATGAGATCGGCCGCCTCGACCCAGCCCATGTGACGCAACATCATCTCTGCTGAGAGAATCAAGGACCCAGGATTGACATAGTCCTTACCCGCGTACTTCGGAGCGGTACCGTGGGTCGCCTCAAACATGGCAACGCTGTCAGAGAGGTTTGCACCAGGCGCAATGCCAATACCGCCCACCTGTGCAGCAAGCGCGTCAGAGACGTAGTCCCCATTGAGATTCAGCGTGGCAATGACGCTGTACTCGTTGGGGCGAAGGAGAATCTGCTGCAAGAAGGCGTCAGCGATAGAGTCTTTTACGATGATGTCTTTGCCCGTCTTGGGGTTCTTGAAGCTGCACCAAGGGCCGCCATCGATGAGCTGTGCACCAAACTCGTTTTGAGCGAGCGCGTAGGCCCAGTCGCGGAACCCCCCCTCGGTGAACTTCATGATGTTGCCCTTGTGGACAATCGTGACGCTCGGCTTGTCGTTGTCGATCGCGTACTGAATGGCTTTGCGCACCAGCCGCTCTGTGCCCTCACGAGAGACCGGCTTAATGCCAATACCGGAGGTCTCAGGAAATCGAATCTTCTTGACGCCAAACTCTTCAATGAGCAGCTTGATGAGTTTCTTGGCCTGCTCTGACTCCGCCTGGTACTCGATCCCTGCATAGATGTCCTCAGAGTTCTCGCGGAAGAT
>JBJOHF010000073.1:0-7269 GCA_046047855.1 Pseudomonadota bacterium
ATCATCCCCAACACACTGCCCTCGCTCACCTTGTCGCCCACCTTCACACTCAGCGACACCAGCTTGCCCGCATGGCTAGACGGAATCTCCATCGAGGCCTTATCACTCTCCACCGTCACCAGGCTCTGCTCCACACCCAGCGCATCTCCCGCCTTCACCAACACCTCAATCACTTCCACCTCTTTAAAGTCCCCAATGTCCGGAACCTTCAGCTCAATCGTAGGCATGTTCAGTTCTCCTTGGGTTAGGCGAGGACCGGATTCATCCGGTCTGGGTTGATGCCGTACTTCTGGATGGCTTGGCTCACGACCTCTGGCTTGACCTTGCCGTCCTTCATCAGGCTGTAGAGCGCCGCCACAGCGACGTAACGCCGATCAACCTCAAAAAACTCCCGCAGCTTGGCTCGACTGTCGGAGCGTCCAAAACCGTCGGTTCCCAATACCGTGTAGGTGCGACCTGCCGGTACGAACGGGCGAATCTGGTCCGCAAAGGTCTTCATGTAATCGGTCGCTGCCACCACCGGGCCCTCGTGTCCCTCAAGCTGCTTGGCGACAAAGCTCTTGCGAGGTGCCTCAGTGGGATGAAGCAGATTGAAGCGCTCGGCATCAAGGCCATCGCGGCGAAGCTCATTGAAGCTCGGACAGCTCCAGATATCAGATGCCACACCGAAGTCCTGTGCCAAGAGTTCAGCGCCGGCAATGACCTCACGCAGAATGGTGCCGCTGCCCAGAAGCTGCACGCGAAGGGGACTCTTGGCCTCGCCCTTGGTGTCAAGCAGGTACATGCCTTTGAGAATCTGCTCCTCCGTGCCGGGCTTGAACCCAGGATGGGTGTAGTTCTCATTCATGAGTGTGATGTAGAAGAACACGTCTTCCTGGTTTTCGACCATACGCTTGAGGCCACTGTGCAGAATGACCGCAACCTCATGAGCGAAGGTGGGGTCATACGAGACGCAGTTCGGAATGGTCGAGGCCAGAATGTGGCTATGGCCGTCCTCGTGCTGCAGACCTTCGCCATTGAGCGTTGTCCGACCCGCTGTTCCACCAAGCAAGAAGCCGCGCGCACGCATATCACCCGCTGCCCAGGCCAGGTCGCCAATGCGCTGCAGACCGAACATCGAGTAATAGATGTAGAACGGAATCATGATGCGGTTGTTCGTGGAGTACGACGTCGCCGCTGCAATCCAGGAGCTCATGCCCCCTGCTTCATTAATGCCCTCTTGGAGAATCTGGCCCTTCGTGTCCTCGCGGTAGTACATCACCTGGTCACGGTCAACAGGCTCGTACTTCTGGCCTTCGACGGAGTAGATACCAATCTGACGGAACAACCCCTCCATGCCGAAGGTGCGTGCCTCGTCCACCAGAATGGGCACGACCCGCGGCGCAATGGTCTTGTCACGCAACAGCTGGGTCAGGCAGCGCACGTAGGCTTGAGTGGTGGAGATCTCCCTGCCCTCCGGCGTGGCCTCGAGCACCGGGGCAAACAAATCAAGTGCTGGAACCGGAATATGTTCATCGGCCTTCATTCGGCGGTGAGGCAGGTAACCTCCGAGCGCAGCACGACGCTCGCGGAGGTACTTCATTTCAGGTGCGTTCTCATCCGGCTTCAGGAATGGAACTGAAGGCAGCTGCTCGTCAGAGATGGGAATGCCGAACCGATCGCGGAACTCATGAATGCTCTGATCATCGAGCTTCTTGGTCTGGTGGGCAGTGTTTCGCCCCTCAGCCACCTTACCCATGCCAAAGCCCTTAATGGTTTTGACCAGGATGACCGTTGGCTGCCCCTTGTGCCGAACGGCGGCGGAGAAAGCGGAGTAGATCTTGTGGGGGTCGTGACCGCCACGATTTAAACGCCAGATGTCATCGTCAGACATCTTCGCAACCATCTCGAGCGCCTTCGGATGCTTGCCAAAGAAATGCTTGCGTACGTAGGCGCCGTCGTTGGCCTTGTAGTTCTGGTACTCGCCATCGACGGTGTCCATCATGATCTTCTTGAGAATGCCCTCATGGTCGACAGCCAGAAGCTGGTCCCAATAGCCCCCCCAGATCACCTTGATCACGTTCCAACCCGCACCCCTAAAGTCGCTCTCAAGCTCTTGAATGATCTTGCCGTTGCCACGCACGGGGCCATCGAGGCGTTGCAGATTGCAGTTCACCACGAAGATGAGGTTGTCGAGCTTCTCGCGTGACGCCAGTCCAATGGCGCCCATTGACTCGGGCTCATCCATTTCACCGTCGCCACAGAACGCCCAGACCTTACGCTCTGAGGTCTCTGCCAGACCGCGGGCATGCATGTACTTCAGGAAGCGTGCTTGGTAGATGGCCATGATGGGCCCCAGGCCCATCGACACGGTGGGGAACTGCCAGAAGTCGGGCATCAGCTTGGGATGGGGGTAGCTCGAGAGCCCCTTTCCGTCGACCTCACGCCTAAAATTATTAAGCTGATCCTCGCTGATGCGCCCCTCCAGAAATGCGCGCGCGTAAATGCCAGGGGAGCTATGTCCTTGAATGAAGAGGAGGTCTTGCCCTTTGGGATGCTCATGGCCTTTCCAGAAGTGGTTAAAGCCCACACCCAACATATTGGCGAGCGAGGCAAAGCTCGAGATATGCCCCCCCAGATCACCATCCGCTCGGTTCGCACGCACGACCATGGCCATGGCATTCCAGCGCATCCAAGAACGCAGACGCTCCTCATACTCCAGATTCCCTGGGCAGTGCTCCTCAAGCGCTGCCGGAATGGTGTTGACGTAGGCCGTGTTCGCAGAGAACGGAATCGCGCCACCACTGCGGCGTGTCTGGTCTATAAGCGCCTCGACGAGGAACTGGGCACGCTCAGGTCCCTCAGCCCGAATCACGCCTTGCAGGGCTTCCAGCCATTCCGAGGTCTCTTGAGGGTCGGTATCGGCTGAGGTATTCATCAGTTGGCTGACGTGTTCGGGAAGCGTGGACATGGGCAATACCTCGTGCGCTGTTGGGTTGAATCGGATTGTTCTGGAGTTATGGGCGCAGCACAATGCTTTTTCCGCTATGCGACATAACATTTCATATTGTGAATTGCGCGTATCTAGTCTAGGACAGATACACTCCCAGCCATGTGGACCACCCTCTCCCGACTGCTCTATGGACCCAAGCGTCGCAAGACAGAGGCTGAGCTATCTCGGGAGATCGCCTTTCGGCGTGCCATGGAGAACTCCATGCCCACCGGCATGCGGGTCATCGATCTGCAAGGTCGCATCTCCTATGTCAACCCCGCTTTCTGTCGCCTAGTCGGCATGAACTCATCGGAGCTCATCGGCCAATCGCCACCCTATGCCTACTGGCCACCCGAGCAGACAGAGCAGCACAAACTCAACATCAAGCGCCTGCTGCTCGGTGAGATAAACAGCCTGAACAGTCAGGTGACCGTCATGCACAAGGACGGCACCCGCCTCACCTGTCGCATGTACACCTCGCCGCTGCAGGACGAGAATGGACGCCAGGTGGGCTGGATGACCTCCGTCAACGACATCACCGAGCCCACGCGCATTCGTCAAGAGCTCGCTCAGGCCCAAGAGCGCTTTATTACCGTGCTCCAGGCCCTGGACGCCGCGGTCTCGGTTGCGCCTCCGCCACCCGATAACGAACTGCTGTTTGCCAATGAGGCCTACCGGAAATGGTTTGGGCAGTCCCTGGACAAAGGACACCGAGCACTTGCAGAGGCCCCTCGAACGCCGTGGTCAGAGAGCCGCGAGTACTTTAGTGCCACGGCACAACGTTGGTTTGATGTGCGCATGCGCAGCATCCAATGGGTAGACGGACGCGTCGTGCAGTTGCTTGTCGCGACCGACATTACGCAGCGGCGCATGACCCAGGAGACCAAACGCAACACGGAGCTTCGGCTCCAGCAGACCTCGCGTCTGATCAACATGGGCGAGATGGCCTCTTCGTTGGCACATGAGCTGAATCAGCCGCTCACAGCCATTGCGAACTACACCATGGGAGCGGCCGCCCGCGTGCGATCAGCAGCGGCCAAACAGGAAGTGATTCCTCCAGAAGAACTGATCGACATGCTGAACAAGACCGCGCGTCAAGCGGAGCGCGCAGGCACTGTTATCAAGCGCATTCGGGGATTCGTGAGACGCAGTGACCCCATTCGCAAGTTCGTTGATCCCGCCGCCATTGTGGCCGAGGCCATCGGGCTTGCAGAGATTGACGCCCGTCAATATGGACTTGCGATTAAGCCGGAACTCGACCCCCACCTGCCAGCCCTGAATGTCGACCCCGTGTTGATCGAGCAGGTCTTGCTCAATCTCGTCAAGAACGGCCTTGAGGCGATGCGCGAGAGTGAAGATCGTTCCTTAAGGGTGCGTGTGCGGGTGCAGTCGATGCAGATGGTGTTCTGTGTGGTCGACCGGGGCCCCGGCGTTGCCCCCGAGATTCGTGACCGGCTTTTCGACTCGTTCTACACCACCAAGGCCGAGGGCCTTGGAATGGGTTTGAACATCTGTCGGTCTATTATTGAGGCGCACCAAGGGCGCCTTTGGTTTGAAGACAATCCGGAGGGGGGCAGTTTGTTCTGCTTCTCCCTCCCCTTAGAGGCTCAAATGCCCCAAGACCCTTTCCTCCTGGAGACCAGCCATGCATGAGACCGTGTTTGTTGTAGACGACGATGAGGCCGTTCGCGATTCCCTGCGCTGGCTGCTCGAAGGAAACGGGTTTCGTGTCGCTGCCTTCGAGTCCGCAGAGCGCTTCCTGGCCTACCTGGGCGCCATGCCCCCAAGCCCAGGTTGCGTCATTCTGGACGTTCGTATGCCAGGCATGACCGGAACCGAGCTTCACGAAGAGCTGATTCGTCGTAATGTCGCACTGCCCATCATCTTCATCACGGGCCATGGCTCCGTTCCCATGGCGGTCGAGAGCATGAAGAAAGGTGCAATCGATTTTCTGGAGAAGCCGTTTAACGACGAGCAGCTCTGCGCCCTGACGGCAAAGGCATTGGAAAAGGCACGGGGCGAATCTGAACGGGTTCAGGAAGCCCACCGCGCAAGCGAGCTTGTCGCACGCCTCACGCCGCGCGAGGCGCAAGTGCTCGATCGGATCGTGGCAGGTCGACTCAATAAGCAGATTGCCGACGACCTCAATATCAGCATCAAGACAGTAGAGGCGCACCGCGCAAACATCATGGACAAGATTGAGGCCCGCACCATGGCGGACCTCATGAAAACAGCGCTTGCAGCGTCGGTGCCAGGTGCCGCTCAAAACCCATGATAGAATTCCGCTCTTTCGCGCGGCTGTAGCTCAGTTGGATAGAGTACCTGGCTACGAACCAGGGGGTCGTGGGTTCGAATCCTGCCAGCCGCGCCATTTTCTTTTACCGTCCGCTCCGCAAAGGCCCCCCACCCATGGACTCCTTTGATATCGCGAGTGTGATCCAGACCGTCTCGGTCTATGCGCTCCCTGTTCTGCTTGCCATCACGCTGCATGAAGCGGCGCATGGCTATGCCGCGCGTCTTTTTGGTGACCATACCGCTGAGCAGGCGGGCCGCATTACGCTCAACCCGCTCTCACACATCGATCCAATTGGCACGATTCTCATCCCCATTGGCCTTTATGTGCTCACAGCTGGAAGCTTCCTATTCGGATATGCCAAACCGGTGCCCGTCAACTTCAATGCCCTGCGAAGCCCCAAGCGCGACATGATCTGGGTTGCGCTGGCCGGGCCAGGCAGCAACGTGTTTCAGGCCCTCGCCTGGGCTATTTTATTTACCCTTCTGGTCGGCTTCGGAAGCGCGGAGCCGTTTTTCCAAGAGGTCGCAAAGGCCGGCATTCTGGTGAACGTCATCATGGCAGTCTTTAATATGCTTCCGCTGCCGCCCATGGACGGTGGACGCATTCTGGTCGGGCTTTTGCCATGGCGTGCTGCTTTTGCTGTGTCTCGCATCGAGCCATACGGTTTCTTCATTCTGCTGGGGCTACTTCTCACGGGACTGCTCGCAGACTACTGGATGCGGCCACTCATGACGTTGAGCTTCGATGCGCTCAATCTCATCATGAGTCCACTGATTTCGCTGTTTCAGCCCACCGCTGCGCCATGAGCGCAGAATCCCTCCGACCCGTGATTGTGGGGGCCGGAGTCGCAGGTCTGGCTGCCGGCATCGCCCTCTCCCAACGCGGTATTCAAACCCTTACGCTTGAGAAGGCATCGGGGGCCAAGCCCACAGGTGGCGGCCTACAACTCGGGCCTAACGCCGTTCGCATCCTTGACGCCTTAGGCGTCGGTGACGCCATCCGAGCGGCTGCTGGACACCCGCAAGCACTGGTCATGCGCAGCCTCTCTACAGGACGGCTTTTGGGGCGTCTTGCACTCGGCCAGCGCACGATGAATCGCTACAAGGCCCCCTACCTCACCATACTGCGGTCAGACCTCAGCAGGATTCTGCTCGAAGCACACACGTCTGCTGGCCTGGAGATTCGTCGGGACCATGTGCTGCAATCGACCCGCCAAACCCAGGAGAGCGTCGCGCTTACCTTTGCATCGCAGATCTCAATCAATGCACCCTGGGCCATCGGGGCTGACGGTCTCTGGAGCCGCATGCGGGCAAGCCTCCCAGCAGCCTCAGAACCACAGGCTGCAGGCCAGACCGCCGTTCGTGCAGTTGTGCCCCTTGCACAGGTGCAGGAGTCGCATTGCATTTCAGTACATACGGCGCCGGGTCGGCATCTGGTGACCTATCCCGTGCAAGGCGGAACCGCACTTGCGTTGGTGGCCATTGTTTCGAGCCTTGAACAACAGAGCCCCGGCTGGGGGACACCCGTTGAGGCCATGGCCCTGCTTCATGCGCTCTCCCCTCTTCCTGAAGCGCTACGCGAACGCATCCTCGCGGCACCCGAATGGCTCGCCTGGCCCCTCTGGGCAGCCCCCCCCGTCCAAGGTGCGGCTGCTCAGGCGCTTGGCCGAGTCGCACTGATTGGTGATGCCGCCCACCCCATGCGGCCGCACCTCGCCCAAGGAGCGGCTATGGGCCTTGAAGATGCCATGGTCCTTGCCAACTGCCTATCGGCAAAGAACGCTGGCGACCCAAGCATGGCCTTGAGCCAGTTCGCTGCTCTGCGATGGCGCAGAAATGCTGCCATTCAAGCCCGTGCAATTCGAGCGGGTCGCATATTTCAGTTGTCTGGACCCCTGGCATGGGGTCGTAACCTCGCGCTCAGTCTGCTCTCAGAAACCCTCATGGATCAGCCCGACATTTACGCCTACGATGCGCGTCATGTTGGCACTGTCTGAACTCAA
>JBJOHF010000074.1:0-13070 GCA_046047855.1 Pseudomonadota bacterium
GCGTCGTTACCACTGCATCCAGAATGCCCTCCGGAATTTCCTGGGTCTCACCTGCAGCACTTGAAAAGAGAATGGCTGGGTTGGTCATGAGGTGCCCAACATTCCGAACAAACATGAGCGAGCGTCCATGCAGGCGCAGCTCACCGCCGTCAGGTGCGGTGTAGAACCGGTCGGGATTGAGCCCGCGCGTAAAGGTTTTGCCTGCCTTCGTGACGGCCTCGGTGAGGGTCCCTTTCAGGATGCCCAGCCAATTCCGATAGGCGAGCACCTTGTCTTGCGCATCGACAACCGCGACGGAATCTTCCAAGTCGAGAATGGTGGAGAGGGCAGACTCCATGATGAGATCAGACACACCCGCTGCATCTGTCTTGCCAATTGGAGCCTCGCGATTGATGACCAGCTCAAAATGAATGCCATGATGCACAAACAGAATGCCCGATGGAGCGGCGCAAGCACCATTGAACCCAACGAACTGAGCAGGTTCTCTCAGGCCAACGCTGTCACCATTCGACAGCAGGACCTGAAGCGCCCCTGAGACGACGGAATACTGGGTAGCATCCGCATGAGAGCCCTTCGCGAGCGGCGCGGACTCGTCAAGGAATTTCCGTACGAAGGCGATCACCCGCTGACCACGGACTGGGTTGTAGCTGCCCGTGCGTTCGCAGCCCTCCGATTCGGGAATGGCGTCCGTTCCATACAGCGCGTCATAAAGACTCCCCCAGCGCGCATTCGCGGCATTCAATGCATAACGCGCATTCAGGATGGGCACCACCAATTGAGGACCCGCCTGTTGGGCGAGTTCGGAATCCACTTGGGTGGTCGTGGCCTTCACCTGAGCAGGCAGCGGCACGAGGTATCCAATCGTCTCGAGGAAGGCCTTATATGCAGCAGGGTCTTGGATTGGGCCCGGGTGCGTCTGATGCCACTCGTCAAGCTGGGTTTGCAGGGCATCTCTCTTGGCCAGCAAGGCTCGGTTCTTCGGCGCGAGGTCTGCGACCAGTGCATCAAAACCAGACCAAAACTGCTCCGCAGAGAGTCCGGTGCCTGGGAGTGCCTCGGTTTCGATGAAACGATGAAGGTCTTGGGCAACATGTAAACGATGGCACTGCACGCGGGAGGTCTGCATAGAAGTTCGCTTGTGTGATGAGTGGGAATACTTTGATTTTATCGAACCTTAGGATTTGATATCGGGGGTAGACCCAATGCCCCTCGCAACGGACTCCCGATTCAATCAGGGCACCGATCTCAAAGGAGGCTCACCCGTGATTACGCTAACCGTGAATGGAAAGACCCGAAAGGTCCATGCTGACCCCAACACCCCGTTGCTCTGGGCCCTTCGCGACCATCTCGCGCTGACCGGAACAAAGTACGGCTGCGGCATTGCTCAGTGTGGCGCCTGCACGGTGCTCATCAACGGTGAGCCGGTTCGCAGCTGCTCCTTGCCCCTATCTGCTGCAGCCGGCAAGAAAGTCACCACCATCGAGGGCCTCGCCAAGGGCGGACAGCTCACCAAGGTACAAAAGGCTTGGGTAGACCTCGACGTCCCCCAGTGCGGCTTCTGTCAAAGCGGCATGATCATGGCCGCCACTGCACTGCTCAATCAAAACCCGAATCCAAGTGATGCGGATATCGATGCCGCCATGACCAACATCTGCCGCTGTGGCACCTTCCAAGAGGTGCGCAGGGCCATTCACACGGCCGCAAAGGCATAAGGAGCAGACCATGACACTCCAAAGCGTATCTCGCAGAACCTTCGTCATCGGTGCAGCCAGCATCGGCCCTGGACTTGCGCTTGGCTTGAGCTTCGCAGGCTCCGCCCAAGCTAAGCCGTCTGCCGCAGCCCAAGCGGCGAGCACACCCGAGATCGGTGCCTGGGTTGTCGTACAGCCCGATGACACGGTCTCGATTCGCGTCGTCCGCTCAGAAATGGGCCAGGGCACGATCACCGGCCTCGCACAACTGGTTGCAGAAGAGCTTGAATGCGACTGGTCTCGCGTGAAAGTGGAATATCCCACCCCGGGCCAAAGCCTCAAGCGCAATCGCGTCTGGGGTGCGTTCTCCACGGGTGGTAGCCGCGGCATTCGGACCTCTCACGACTATGTCCGAAAGGGCGGCGCTGCCGCTCGCATCATGCTGGTTCAAGCAGCGGCCAACCGCTGGAAGGTACCGGCAGCCGAGTGCGCCGCCCGCAAGAGCCTGGTCACCCACATGCCCTCTGGGCGGAGCTTTCGATTCGGCGAGCTTGCGGCAGAGGCCGCCAAGCTCCCGGTGCCCAATGAGAAGTCGATTGTGCTGAAGGACCCCAAGACATGGACCATCATTGGGAAGTCGGTCCCCAGACTCGATACGCTCGACAAGGTGACGGGCGCTCAGGTCTACGGTATTGACCTTCAAATGAAGGGCATGCTGACGGCCACGATTACGCAATGCCCCGTTTTCGGAGGCAAGCTCAAGTCATTTGACGCCGCCCAGGCTGAGAAAATGCCGGGTGTCGTGCGTGTGGTTACCGTTGGCGACAATGCGGTTGCGGTCGTGGCCAAGACCTTCTGGCAGGCCAAGACGGCAATGGACAAGGTCAAGATTGAGTGGAACAAGGGACCCAACGCCAACGTCCAGCAGGCCGATATTTTGAAGGCGCTTGAGGAAGGGCTCACCGCTCAGCAGGCCTTTGTGGGCAACACCCAGGGCGATATCGCCGCTGCCGCGAAGTCTGCCTCCAAAACCATTGAGGCCACCTACTTTTATCCGTTCTTGAACCACGCGCCCATGGAGCCCATGAATGCCACCGCGCTCTACACGCCTGAGCGATGCGAGGCATGGGTGCCCACGCAAGATGGAGAGGCCTCTTTTGCAGCGGTCATGGCGGCATCAGGCCTTCCTGCAGACAAGTGCGATGTCCATAAGGTGCTGCTTGGAGGCGGCTTTGGGCGGCGTGGTGCCTTCCAAGACTTCGTCACCCAAGCCGTGCTCATTGCCAAGCAGCTGCCGGGCAGGCCCGTTAAGCTCATCTGGACCCGAGAGGAGGACATGCTTCACGGCCACTATCACCCTGTCATGATGGCCAAGATGAAGGGCCATTTCGACGCACAGGGCAAGCTGACGGGCGTCGACATGCGGCTTTCTGGTCAGTCCATTCTGGCTGCCGTGCGGCCGGCGATTGTGGAGAAGGCCAAGGGCATGGATCCACTGGTCTTCCAAGGCGTGGCAAAAGAGGGAGAGCACGGCTTCGGGTACACGCTTCCCGCCCTCAAGATCGACCATGCGATGCGGAACACGCATGTGCCACCAGGCTTCTGGCGCGGCGTGAACATCAATCAGAACGCCATCTTCTTCGAGTGCTTCATGGACGAACTCGCTGAGGCAGCAGGTATGGACCCACTCGCGTTTCGTCGACAGTACCTCGGGCAGCACCCCAAGAACTTGGCTGTACTCAATGCAGTGGCCGAGCGTATCGGCTGGGAGAAAGCGCCCGCGCAAGGTGTCTTCCGTGGCATCTGCCAGATGAAGGGCTTTGGGGCCTACACAGCCGCAGCCTGCGAGCTCTCGGTTCGAAACGGCAACCAGGTCAAGATCCATCGGATCGTCGCTGCGACCGATCCGATCTATGCCGTCAACCCCGCTCAAATCGAACGCCAAGTCTCTGGATCATTTGTGTATGGTCTGTCGGCCCTCTTTCTGCAGAGCTGCACGGTCAAGAATGGACAGATGGAGCAGACCAATTTCGACACCTTCGGGTCCATGCGGATTGCGCAAATGCCAGAGGTCGAGACCATTATTCTGCAAAGCGGTGGCCAGGAATGGGGTGGCGTGGGCGAGCCGACGATCGCGGTTGCAGCGCCCGCCGTGCTGAATGCACTCGCGAAAGCCACTGGCAAGCGCTACAGGACGGTGCCGCTCAAAGACCACGGGCTGCAGTGGGTGTAAGGTGAATGCGCTGGGTATGGCCACTCTCTGTATGCATCATGGCCAGCCTGGCCTTCAGTGCACAGGCGCGCACACTTGCTGAGGCAGAGGCCAATGGGCGAAAGATCATTACGGATCGACGTCATGGCCTTTGCCTGCTGTGCCACGCAGGGACCTTCGCGGAGGAGCCCTTCCCGGGCAATATTGCGCCGGACCTGAGGCTCTTGGTGCAGGGCCGATCCGCAGCTGAACTCAAGGCCCGAATCGCGAACCCTCAGGCCTATCACCCCGAGAGCGTCATGCCCGCCTATGGTGTCCCCCGTAATGACCCGCGGGTGGGACAGCGCTGGCGCAACCAACCCATACTGAGCGACCAGGAACTCGACGATGTCGTCGCCTTCCTCATGACCCTTCAGGAGCCGAGACCATGAATCCAGAAATTCCCCTGAGTCCCCAGGCCAAGGCCCTGATCCAATCCCTAACCAAGGGCGCGCCCCTGCGTGAGCTTGGGGTGAGCCTTGAGGTGCCACCCTTGGTGGAGAATGGCAACCTGGTCGAGGTGACGGTGCAGGCAGAGAGTCCCATGACAGCAGCCCAGCATGTGAAGGCGATGCACCTGGTCTCGGGTACCAACCCGAGTGCGCTGGTCCTGAGTGTGCAGCTCACACCCGATAACGGTTTAGCGCGCATCAGGACGCGCATGCGCATGGCAGACAGTCAGCAGGTCATCGCCCTGGTACAAGACGTTGACAACAGCTGGCGTATGGCCCGCAGACAGAGCCTAGTCACGCTGAGCGCATGCCTGGAGGGACTCATATGAGCATGGTTCAAGGGGCCATTGTGCTGCCCAAGGTCATCTCGCTGGGCGGCGTGATCTCAGTCACAGCCATTGTGAAGCATCCGATGGAGAGTGGCTTTCGACGCACAGAAACGGGGGGCCTCATTCCGGCGAACCTGCTTCGCAGCCTTGAGGTCACACTCAATGGCCAGCGCATATTCTCCGCAGCCCTCGACGCGGGGCTCTCTGCAAATCCCTTGGTGAGCTTTCCATTGAAAGTGCGTTCTGCGGGACGATTGCGTGCAGTCTGGAGAGGAGACAACGGCTTCGAGGCGATCGCAGAGGCGGATCTCGCCCCATGATTCGATGGGCTGGGCGAACGGTGGCGACCGTCTTGGCGGCCCTCGCGCTGCCGGTGTTTTCGCAGACACCGCCCAACACCCCTCGTTCGAGCTTTCTGGACATGAGCCCGGAGAACCAGGCGCTGCAGCGCCACCCAGAGCAGTCCCCTGCCCTGCTGGAGCGCATGAATGGAGAGCGCACTTGGGCCGCACAGTGTCTGGCTTGCCACGGTGAACTCTCCTCTATGGGACCGATCGTTCGTCGGTTTCCAAGGCTGCACAAAGGACACATTCAACGTCTCTCAGACCAGATCAATGAATGTCGCGTCACACGCCTTCGCAAAAGCGCAAAGGGTGTGCATGACCCAGAGATGCTCTCCCTCTCACTGGTCCTTCAGCAGTCTGCCAATGGGCTTGCGTGGACGCCCGTCTCACCAGCAGACGGTCCCGCCGCCAGCGCCCATCTTGCCCAAGGTCAGCGCCTCTTCGAGGCGCGCTTGGGTCAGTTGAATTTATCTTGTGCGCAATGCCACAACGACCTCGCAGGCCAGCGCTTAGGTGGCGCCGTCATTCCGCAAGGACACCCAAACGGCTATCCGATTTATCGCCTCGAATGGCAGGCGGTTGGCAGTCTCGAGAGACGCATTCGAAACTGCAATATTGGCGTGCGTGCCGAACCGCTCGATCCCGCAAGCCAAGAGATGCGGGCCCTCGTGGCCTACCTCGCGCACCGCGCGCGCGGCATGCCCCTCGAAGGAATGGCCGTTCGTCCATAATAGATTCATGAACATTCGCCTGCCCCGCGCACTCATTCTGTTTCTGACCATGCTTTGTTTTGCACCGGCGGCGCTCGCGCTCAAACCCATGCCGGAGATTGCGGGCCAGGCAAAGCAAGAGCGCTTTCCAGGTGACCCAGCGAGCCACAAGGTGGTCTACATGTTTAACCAGGCTGATCTGGCTTACCAGACGTCCGTCATGAACTCGATTCAGGCCATGATCAAGACCTACGGGGACGATGTTTCGATTGCGGTCGTCGCGATCGGACCGGGCATTCATGCGCTGGCGCGCACCCCAAAGCGCGAGACACACAAAGAGATCACGGATCGCGTGGAGAACTTCGCCAAGAACTATGGCGTGCGATTTATTGCGTGCGGCAACACCATGAACACCGTAGGCTATGCAGAGTCCGACATGAAGCCCTTTGCCGAATACGCGCTTGTCGGTGCGGCAGCGCTTATGCGACTGCAAGAAGAGGGTTTCAAGCCGATTTTCTGGTGAGGACTGCAAGGCCCTTTAGATACTCGCCCTCAGGGAAGCAGAGGGTTTGCGGGTGGTCTGGTGCGGCGGCCATGCGGGCCATCACAAAGCCATCGACCCCCGCGTCATGCCCAGCACCTGCAACAATCTTGTGAAAGAGCTCTGGCCCCACACCGCCAGAACATGAGAATGTCAGCAACAATCCCCCCGGCGCCAACAGTCGCAGTGCAAGCCGATTGATGTCCTTGTAGGCGCGAGACGCACGATCGGCATGGGCTGCACTGGGTGCGAACTTGGGCGGGTCAAGGACAATCGCATCAAACTGCTCACCGCGCTTTAATGCATCGCGGAGCGTCTGGTTCACATCCGCATCACGTGCCTCATGGCGATTGAGATCAAATGCATTCAGAGACACATGGGCCTGCGCACGCACGAGGGCAGGCGCCGACGAGTCCACACTGATCACCTGCTTTGCGCCCCCTTGAAGGGCTGCCACACTGAAACCACCCGTGTAGCAGTAACAGTTGAGAACGCGCTCCACGCCCAGCGCGCGCACCCACTGGGAGAACGCCAGACGGTTATCGCGCTGATCAAGATAGAAGCCGGTCTTATGGCCCTCGGCGACATCGAGGGTAAGCCGCCAGTCATGCTCCTGAATTTGTATCTCAGTAGAGCCCTCCCCCTGAATCCAGCCCTTCGCTAACGGCAGGCCCTCGAGCTGACGTACACCGGAATCGGACCGTTCGAACACGCGACTGAGCCCAGTGAGGTCGAGCAATGCGGTGACGATCTCAGCCTTCCATCGCTCAGTGCCCGCCGAGAGAAACTGGACGCTCAATAAGTCGGCGTAGCGATCAACAATGAGGCCTGGCAGTCCGTCGGCTTCGCCGTGAACGAGGCGAACCCCATCGCTCTGAATGGGAAGACGACCGCGCATGGCGATAGCGTCGGCAAGCCGTTGACGAAAGAATTGCGCATCAATTCGATCGGATTCTAGAAAGCTCCAGGCACGCAAACGAATCTGTGAGCTCGGGCTAAAGGCTGCCCAACAGAGAAACTGACCAGAGGAGGACTCCACCCGAACGGTCTCTCCTGGATCGGCCTTGCCCTTTTCAACACTGCCTTGAAATATCCAAGGGTGGTGACGAAACAACGAACGGTCTTTTCCCTCGCGCAGGCGAACAATTTTCATGCCGCGAGTGTACCGGGGCTCAAGCGTACTTCTGGAGAATGTCTGCGACCCGCTGGATGTCCTTTTGCGCGACGTCATCGGGCGCGTGCTCAGCCACGGCCTCAATCATGGAGCAGGTCATCATGTGAAAGTAGGCCCGCTCGAGCGCGCGACGCGAGGCAGACATCTGCTGCGCCACCTCCTCGCAGGGCTTCCCATCAGCCACCATTTCTGCGATTGCTCGAATCTGGCCTTCAACCCGACGCAGGCGATTCACCATGGCTGCGCGCTGCTCGGCCTCACGGTCTGACATTGCCTTCACGACGTGTCTCCTTTTCGAAACATGATGCACTGCAATTTGATTGAAATCAAAAATCGGCGCATTGTCTGCATACCCCCAGGGGTATTGAAAAATTAAAACAACCGGAGGAGATTTTATGAAGCAGTTATTCAAACTCGCACTCGCAGCCACAGCCGCGCTGAGCCTCAGCGGCTGCGGCACCTTAGCCACCATCTCGAAACTCGAAGACGGTGCCGGTGCGGAGGCCATGAAAATGTGGGACCGCTGGATCGAGGCAGAGGGCGATATTGCCGTTGCAACCACTTGGGAGCGCAAGGTCAAGCCTGGCTTGACGGAAGCCGATGTAGCCCAGATTCTCTCGATTGTGGCCACCGAGCGAAACATGCGTGAAGTGGGCATTCTCCCGCTCTCAAAAGAAATTGAGGCACGCACGGGCAAGAAGGAAAAGCTCCTCACCATCTATAACTACTGCAGCCCGCTCATCGCCCGCCGCATGGCAGACTTCAGCCCCCACATGGCAGCCTACATGCCCTGCCGCATCACCCTGGTCGAGAAGGACGACGGTCTCTGGCTCTACACACTCAACATGGACATGATGGTCAAGATGGGTCGAAAGCTGCCCTCACCGCTGAAAGAGGAGGCCTGGAGTGTCCGCGAGACCATGTACATCATGATGGAGCGCGCATCCAAGGGTGAGTTCTAAGCACCAAGCTAAAAATAACAACCGGGGGCCTTGAGCCCCCTTATTCCAAGGAGTCACACCATGCAGTTTTCTATTCCTCGTAAGACCACGCTTCAGCTCGGCCTTGCCGCAGCCCTTCTCTCCATGACCGCCGGCTCTGCCTATGCCACAAATGGCTACTTTGCCCACGGCTACGGCACCAAGGCGCGCGGGATGGGTGGCGCTTCGACCGCCCTTGCTCAGGATGGGTTCGCCGCTGCCAATAACCCCGCAGCCGCTGCATTTGCAGGCAATCGGTGGGACGCAGGCGCAGATCTCTTCTCGCCTGACCGCGCTGCATCTCGCACCGGCGGTGCCGGCCCTATGGGCCCCTACTTCGCGGGCAGTGCGACCAGCAAAGAAAAGCACTTTGTCGTGCCTGAGTTTGGCTACAACCTGTCACTCTCGGACCGGATTGGTCTTGGTCTCACCGTCTATGGCAATGGCGGCATGAACACCACCTACAAAACGCCCGGGGGCTGCGTACACCCCACTTACGGTCAGATGAACCTGCTCTGCGGTAACCCAGGTCACCTCGGTGTAGACCTCATGCAGTTGATCGTTGCGCCGACGCTTGCCTATAAGCTGGATTCTGCCCACTCCATTGGCATTTCACCGTTGTTTGTTTACCAGCGCTTCGAGGCGAAGGGCCTGCAGGCCTTCCAAGGCACATTTGCCGACCTCAACCCAATGGCCCCGCCAGTCAATATCTCCAGCGACCCCATGAACATGACCGATCGCGGCTACGACTCGAGTACCGGCTTTGGCGTGCGCCTCGGGTTCATGGGCAAGCCCACGCAAAACCTCACGGTCGGTCTGAGCTATGCACCCAAGATCAACATGACTGAATTCGACTCCTACGCAGGCCTTTTCGCCGGCAAGGGTGACTTCGATATCCCCGCTAACGCTTCCGTCGGCGTTGCCCTCCAGGCCACCCCTGACGTCCTGGTTGCCCTTGACTATCAGCGCATCGAGTACGGAGGTGTGCCCTCCATTGCACATGCCAGCAACCGCGTGGCTGCCCCTCTCATGGCACTCATGCAAGGCGCAAGTGATGTGAGCGCCCTTCAGATGGGTGGCGCGGAGGGCGGCGGTTTTGGATGGAAGGACATCAGCGTGATCAAGCTCGGCGTGCAATGGCAAATGAGCGCGAAAACCACCCTGCGTGCGGGCTTTAACAAGGGACAGAACCCCATCCGCGGTGAAGACGTAACCGTGAATATTTTGGCCCCCGGCGTCATGACCAAGCACTACACGCTAGGCGCGACCTACCAGCTCAGCAAGACCTCAGAGCTGAGCTGGAGCCTCATGATTGCTCCAGAAGTGAAAGTCACAGCGCCGTCATTGTTCGAGGGGTTTGGCTTCCCTGCAGGAACGGACACGATTCGGATGAAGCAAAACTCCGCAGGCCTGCAGTACTCCAGCCGCTTCTAGGCGCGCTTAGTCGTCCTTGGTGGTCGAGACGCCCGGCCTCGGCAGGCGTCCGACCCACCAGATCGAAAAGAGGCTGATGCTAACCGCCATCAGACTGCTCACCCAGAATCCCTCGAGCTGCCCCTGTGGGCCAATTGAGACGACCAGCCCGGCCACGGCGGACCCGAGCCCCATCCCCATCTGCAGGCCAGAATTGTTGACGGACATAAACCGCCCCCGAAGATGCGCTGGCATGGCGGAGGTCAGCAATGCCATGGCCGGCACAGCCCGACCCGAGACAAGAATAAAGAAGCTCGTGGTGCAGACCAGGGCCCAGCCCAGCCCCACAGGCCCCAACAAGGGAAACCAGATCATGGGAATCATGGCCAGCACCGCCATCACGCGGTACATGAGCGGCTTGCCGTATCGGTCTGAGAGCCAGCCAATGATGCGGGCAGAGAAGAAAGTGGCAAACCCACCGCTGAGGTATACCCAGGGCAGATCCGCCTCTGCAAGGCCCACAGCGCCGGTGAGGTGAATCGCAAAGAACGGAATCAGCATGAAGCCCGCAAAGGGCATCAGAAAACCAAACAGCAGGCAGCGCCAGGCATTGGGATTACGCACAAGCGGCATGAGACCCTGCTCCTGCCTCGGGTGACCAACGAGATGCCCGTCGGCAGAGGGCAGAAACCGAGAGGCAACCCACCAGAGCAAAAGCGAGAGGAGGGTTAAGGCCAGGAAGGGCGCGCGCCAGCCATGAGCTGCAGCAAGTGCTAACGAGATCGGAACGCCGGCCACAGTCGAAATTGAAAAGCCCGTCATGATGATTCCGGCTGCCCGTCCGCGATGATGCTCCGGCACCAGGTCACCCGAGATTGCGTGCACCAATCCAGAGAGCACGCCACCGAACACGCCAGCCAGACTGCGAGCGACCATGAGTGTCGTATAACTCGGTGAAAGCGCGCAGGCGAGCGTGGCAAGCGTAAATAGGCCAAAGAGAATGAGCAATAACCGCTTGTGCTCTATGCGATCGACGAGCCCCGCCGCAACCAGACCACTGAGTGCCGCACTCACACTGTAAGCAGCGACAAGCGTAGAAAAGGCAGTGGGGCCGACCAAGAACTCGCGCATGATCTGCGGCCCGAGCGGCATCATGATCATGAAGTCGACAATGTGGCTGAACTGAATGCCCGCAAGCAGCCAGAGCAAGGCGCGCTCGCGTGCCGGCAACGGAGAGAGCACTGTCACAAAAGGCTTGGAGGCGGGACCCGGAATCGAACCGAGGTACACGGCTTTGCAGGCCGCTGCATAACCACTCTGCCATCCCGCCGAGCAGAAAACACCAAAGGCAAAATGGAGCGGGAGACGAGTCTCGAACTCGCGACCTCAACCTTGGCAAGGTTGCGCTCTACCAACTGAGCTACTCCCGCAGCAAGTCGAGGACTATAGCAATTCATGAGCGGTCGCGCAACTCGGGCCACGCCTGCACCAGGTAATAAACCATGGACACAAAGGTCAAGGCGGCGGCAAGCAAGATAAGCCAATCCCCCCAGGCTGCAGTCTGTATGAGCCCCCCAAAGGCGGGCGCCTGGTAGAGCAAGAAGGGAATGGCAACCATCTGCGCAATTGTCTTGGCCTTGCCCAGCCAGTTCACGGCCACACTGTTGCGCGCCCCCACCGAAGCCATCCATTCACGCAAGGCAGAGATGGTGATTTCCCGCCCAATAATGATCAAACCCACAATAGGCCCGACCCGCTGCAGATCAATCAGCGCCACCAAGGCTGCACAGACCATGAGCTTATCGGCGACAGGGTCGAGAAACGCCCCAAAGGCAGAGGTCTGGTTCCACTTCCTAGCCAGCCAGCCATCGACCCAATCGGTTACCGCAGCAGCGACAAAGATGACGGTCATCAGCAAGTTCTGTTCAGCCTCAGTGAGCCCCATGGGCAGATAGACCACCGCCATGAAGAGCGGGATGGCCAGAATGCGGGCCCAAGTCAAAAGGTTCGGAATGTTCAGAGGCATGCCGCGATCATACTCACCCGCGAAGCTGTCGATAGATCTGCTGCGCAAGGGGAAGTGAAATCCCCTCCACGGTTGCAAGCTCTTCAGCAGAAGCAGCCTTAAGCCCGTGAAGCCCGCCGAAACGCGCCAGGAGCCTTGCGCGCTTTTTAGGACCAATGCCTTCAATATCATCCAGAATCGAGCCCGTGCGGGCTTTTGCGCGCTGCCTTCGCATGCCCGTGATTGCGAATCGATGGGCCTCATCGCGAATCTGCGCAATCAGAAGCAAGGCTCCATGGTCGCGATCGAGTGTGATGATTCGCCCATCGGGCAGGACCAGGCGCTCGAGTCCCACCTTACGTCCCTCGCCCTTGACCACCCCTACCAAGAGATTGGTGTCATGCCCAAGCTGCTCGAAGACCTCCACGGCCACGCCGAGTTGACCCTTACCGCCGTCAATCAACACCAGATCAGGCATCTCCTCGAGGGCCTCGTATCGTCGCGTAAGCGCCTGGCGCATGGCCGCGTAGTCATCGCCACCCGTAATACCAAGAATGTTAAAGCGCCGGTACTCCGAGGCTTGCATCGCATGATGGTGATAAACAACACAGGAGGCCTGTGTGGCCTCGCCAGCGGTGTGACTCACATCGAAACACTCGATACGAAGCGCAGCAAGATCGTCCTCCTGAAGACTGAGACCAAGTGCATCCACCAACAGCCGCGTGCGCATCTCTGCCCCGCCCTGCTCCTGCGCGCGACGAACCAGCGCCAGACGGGCATTGTCTTCGGCCATACGCAGCCAGTCTCGTCGCTTACCCTGCGGCGCCACCAGGACCTTCACGGCAGGCTGATCCACTCGACTCGAAAGCCAGTCCGCAATCGCGCTCGCAGCTGAATCCCGGTTCACAACCAGAACCCCGACAGGGGTCTGATCGGCATAGTGCTGACAGACAAAGGCCAGCAAGGCCTCATCGAGTTCATCGTCGACAAGGCCCTGCCCACCGGTCTGCAGTGAGAAATGAGGTCGGTCGCCCAGATGACGCCCACCCCGCACCATGGCGAGATTCACCACGAGCCGCGCCCCATCCGTAGCCACAGCCAGCACATCACAGTCAAGACTGCCGTCCGTCTCCATCGAGTGCTGAGCAAGGACTTTCGAGAGCGCAGCGATTTGATCTCT
>JBJOHF010000075.1:0-15975 GCA_046047855.1 Pseudomonadota bacterium
ACGCGCTTGAGCTCGGGCCCTGTCCATTCGCGTCGGATGAATTCAATCAGGGCCTCCATGGTGGGCTCTTGCTCCATCAGGGTGTTGAGGTGTTGATGGTCTAGAAGCTGTTGCACCTTTCGCGCTTGCTGCTCGAGATCCGGTAGTGGTGTCGGATGGTCTGCTGAGGATGCAACCCATACCCTTGCCCAGTACGAGTGGCCGTGAAGCTGTTGAAGCCCGACGGAGGCTATCAGGCTGTGTGAGGCTTCAAAGCAGAAGGTGGTGTAGAGCAGCATGTTTTAGCGAAGGCCCAAAGCCTTGTGAGTTTGCATGGATAAGCGCCACTTCGGGTGGGCGTGGATCCAGTCAAGACAAGCCTCAAGCGACTTGGCGCGAAGCGGGCCATCCATCGGCTGGACCAACCAATGATCGAAAGACAGCGATTCTAATGCCTCGGGCTGCAGTCCGGGCTGTGGCAGCACGAGTTTGAGTTCGTTCCCCTGGGTCACTTGAAGTGGCTGCGGCGCCCCAGAGAGCAACCGCTTCGGGCTCACGCATATCCAGTCAATACCAATGGGCAGCGCAAGGCTGCCGTTGGTTTCGATCGCGATCTCAGCGCCAAGGCTGTGCAGTCCTTCAATCAACTCTGTATCGACCTGAAGCGCTGGCTCACCGCCCGTGAGCACGACATAGGGCGCATGCGCATTGGGCCACAGCGCCTGTACGCGCGCCAACAGCGCCTCAAGGCTAAAGTCGCCACCGCCATCTCCATCCGTTCCCACAAACTGGGTGTCACACCAGCGGGCGCAATCGGCCGGCCCGGAGGCGCGATCTTGTTCGCGTCCACTCCAGTTATTGCAGCCCGTAAACCGCAGAAATACCGATAGACGACCGGCTCGCGCCCCTTCACCCTGCAGTGTGAGAAAGCTCTCTTTTAATTTGTAGCCCATTCAAGGAGTGTAACGATGATCGCCCAACCCGCTATTCCGCTGCTTCCTGCAGACATTTGCGAGCCCCAGGCCTTGGTGGAGGCGATTCGTCAGCGCAGGGGAGGTGAGCTACTCAAGCTAGACCGTATGCTGTTACACAGCCCGGCCTTGGCAGAGGGGTGGAATGTCTTCCTCGGAAAGGTGCGCAACGAGCTCAGTGTGCCACTGAGGCTGCGTGAACTCGCGATGTGTGTTGTGGCGGTGCTGAACGGGGCGGACTATGAGTACGAACACCATGCCCCAATTTACGTCCGTGCGGGCGGCACGGAGGAGCAGGCTGCGGCCCTCAAGCAGCTCGATGAGGCGAACTTTCCAATTGGGCTGTTCCCGGAGTTAGAACAAGACGTTATTGGCTTGGCGAGAGAAATGACCCGTCAGATTCAGGTGGCTGGGCCGCTCAAGAGACGGCTGGTCCGAACGCTGGGGGCGCAACAGACGGTTGAACTGATTGCGACTGTGGCGGCTTACAACATGGTCTCGCGCTTTCTTGTGGCGCTATCGATTCATACTGAGCACGACGAGCCGTCTGAGGATCAGACGGCCGTTTGAACGCGTGGCTACCGCTAGTCTTTGAGTACGGCGGCAATGGCCTTGCAGACACGGGGCAGGTTCTGGGTATTGAGAGCAGCAATGCAGACCCGGCCTGTGTTGATGGCATAGACCGCAAACTCCTCCCGTAAACGGGTGACCTGCGCCTCAGTGAGCCCTGTGTAGCTGAACATGCCTCGTTGCTGGGTAACAAACGAAAAATCGGTCTTGACACCCTCGGCCTGCAGACCCTTGAGCAAGCCCTGGCGCATGGCTTTAATACGTTCGCGCATGGCGCCAAGTTCCTGCTCCCAGCCGGCCCGCAGTTCGGGGCTGGAGAGAACAGCTGCCACAACGGCGCCCCCGTGGGTGGGTGGGTTGGAGTAGTTCGTGCGAATGGTTCGCTTGACTTGACTCATGACGCGAACAGACTCTTCTGCCGAGCTCGTCACGACTGAGAGGGCGCCAACACGCTCTCCATACAGCGAGAAAGACTTGGAAAATGAGCTAGAGACCAAGAACGGGCGGTCCGTTGCTGCGAGCTTATTGAGGGAGAGCGCGTCCTGGGCAATGCCATCACCAAAGCCTTGATAGGCCATGTCGAGGAAGGGAATGTGATGCTTCTCGTTGAGGACTGCAATGACCTGATCCCAGTCGTCTGGCGTGAGGTCGGCGCCGGTGGGGTTGTGACAGCATGCGTGGAGCACCACAATGGTTTGGTCGGGCAGGTCTTTGAGGCTTTGGAGCATGCCGCTTACATTGACGCCGCGCGTGCTTGGGTCGTAGTAGGCATAGTTCGAAACTGCAAACCCCGCGGCCTCGAAAAGCGCCCTGTGGTTTTCCCAGCTGGGGTCGCTGATGGCGACCGAGGCCTGTGGAAAAAATCTGCGCAGCAGGTCAGCTCCAACCTTGAGCGCCCCCGTTCCGCCCAGGGCCTCGATGGTGACCACACGTTGTGCAGCCAAGAGGGGGTGCTCTGCACCAAAGAGCAGCGTTTGAACCGCCTTGTTGTAGGCCGCAGCCCCCTCAATGGGCTGATACCCTCGCGCAGGGGAGGTCGCGATTCTGTTTGCTTCTGCCGTCTTCACGCAGTTAAGTAGCGGCAACTTCCCTTGATCGTCGTAGTACACGCCTACGCCGAGATTGACTTTCTCAGTCCGCGTATCGGCGACGAACGCTTCGGTGAGGCCAAGGATGGGGTCGCGGGGGGCTTGCTCGAGGTGGGCGAAGAGGGATGCGTTCATGACCGTTTGTCAAGGGTTGGGGGTGAAAAAAAGGAATGGAAATTTCGGCTCTGCCGACAGACAATATCGGATTGCCCTGTGGATAACCCTACAGGTGACCGTTAGATGACAAGGTTTAAAGTTTAACATGTCGGCCCCTGTTGTTTCGACCCAACAATCCGCTGCCTCCAGCCCTTTTGAGCTGGTTTCGTCGTTCGCGCCCGCCGGAGATCAGCCGGCAGCGATCGAGCAGCTTGTCCAGGGCATTCAAGACGGCGTGTCCTTCCAAACGCTATTGGGTGTGACGGGTTCAGGCAAGACCTTCACCATGGCCAACGTCATCGCCCAGCTCGGTCGCCCAGCGTTGGTTCTGGCGCCCAATAAGACACTGGCAGCACAGCTCTACTCCGAAATGCGAGAGTTCTTCCCGCGTAATGCGGTTGAGTACTTCGTGAGCTATTACGACTACTACCAACCCGAGGCCTATGTCCCCCAGCGGGACCTCTTTATTGAGAAGGACTCGGCCGTCAATGAGCATATTGAGCAGATGCGGCTGTCTGCGACCAAGTCTCTGCTCGAGCGGCGAGACACCATTATTGTGGCCACCGTCTCGTGCATTTACGGAATTGGAAACCCCAGTGACTACCATGCCATGGTGCTTGCGGTCCGCGTCGGCGATGCCTTGGGCCAGCGTGACCTGATTGCGCAACTGGTGCGCATGCAGTATCAGCGCAACGACACCGATTTTTCCCGGGGCTGCTTTCGTGTCCGTGGGGACACCATCGATATCTTTCCGGCGGAGCACGCTGAACTCGCCCTACGGATCGAGCTTTTCGATGACGAGATCGAGACATTGCAGCTATTCGATCCCTTGACCGGGCGCGTTCGACAGAAGGTGCCTCGGTTTGTGGTGTACCCCTCATCACACTACGTCACGCCCCGCGAGATCGTGCTGAGGGCGGTCGAGACAATTAAGGAAGAGCTGCGTGATCGCAGCAAGCTGCTTGTCTCTGAGGGGAAGCTGGTCGAGGCGCAGCGCCTGGAGCAGCGCACCCGGTTCGATCTCGAGATGCTGGCCGAACTGGGCTTTTGCAAAGGCATTGAGAACTACTCTCGCCACCTCTCGGGTGCTGCAGAGGGCGAGCCCCCTCCCACCCTGATCGACTATCTGCCCCGCGACGCACTGATTTTTCTAGACGAAAGTCACGTCATGATCGGTCAGCTCGGCGGCATGTATCGAGGCGACCGCGCACGCAAAGAAACCCTCGTTCACTACGGGTTTCGACTGCCTTCCGCACTCGATAACCGCCCCTTGCGATTCGACGAGTTTGAGCCTCGGTTGCGTCAGGCGGTGTTTGTCTCAGCCACGCCCGGGGACTACGAGCTTGAGCGGTCTCAGGGTGCAGTTGTTGAACAGGTGGTGCGCCCGACTGGGCTTGTCGATCCCGAGATTGAGGTGCGTCCCGCGCGGACACAGGTCGACGATCTGCTCTCCGAGATCAAAGCTCGGGTGGCTGTGCGCGAGCGTGTTCTGGTCACCACCCTGACCAAGCGCATGGCGGAGGACCTGTCTGAATACCTGGCTGAGAATGGCGTGAAGGTTCGCTACCTCCATTCCGACATCGATACCGTTGAGCGTGTTGAAATTATTCGCGATCTTCGGCTTGGCCAGTTCGATGTGCTGGTCGGCATCAATCTGTTGCGCGAGGGGCTCGACATCCCAGAAGTCTCGCTCGTGGCTATTCTGGACGCAGACAAGGAGGGCTTCCTCCGTTCCCACAGAAGCCTGATTCAGACGATAGGCAGGGCTGCGCGAAACATTCGCGGTAAGGCTTTGCTCTACGCCGATCGCATCACCGACTCCATGTCAAAAGCCATGTCTGAGACCGAGCGTCGACGCACCAAGCAAGTGGCCTATAACCTCGCCCATGGCATTACGCCCGCTGGTGTGTCCAAGGGCATTCGCGATCTGATCGATGGCGTGGTCTCCCAGGCCAGTGATGCGGAGCGGGCCCAGACCTACAGTCTCCCCTCGGCGGATCTCGAGCGCTCAGAGCGCGCACTGGGCAAAGAGATTGCTCGACTCGAGAAACAAATGCTCGAACACGCCCGCAACTTGGAATTCGAAAAGGCGGCCGCTGCTCGCGACCAGCTCGCCCGTCTCAAGGCCCAGGTGTTTGGTGCGGGCCAGTTACAAGATCAGGTGGAACCTCTTGCAGGTTCTGCTGCTCCAACCCTCCGTGGACCTGGCCAGGCAAGCCAGGCCGCATAACATTGACCCTAGAAGGAACTCCTGCCATGAGCCGTTCACCTAAGAAAACGACAGAACCCGTCCTCAACAAACTCGCTGGCATGCAAACGAAGGTCTTGTTTGTATGCATGGGCAATATTTGCCGCTCTCCCACCGCCAAGGCTGTCTTTGAGACGATGGTCAAAAACGCTGGGCTGGCCGACCTCGTGCAGGCGGATTCTGCCGGCACCCACGCATTTCATGTTGGCGAGCCCGCGGACCCGCGGTCCATCTCTGCTGCCCAGCGCCGTGGCTACGACTTGAGCACCCACTTGGCCCGTAAGGTCGAGATGAGCGACTTTTCCGACTATGACTACATTCTGGCCATGGACTGGGACAACCTCGCGCTGCTCCAGCGCACCGCGCCGCGCGGTCTTCAGCACAAGCTCCAGCTTCTCATGCGGTTTGCCACCGAGTACGAAGCCGCCACGGTGAACGACCCCTATCACGGTGGCCCCCAAGGCTTTGATCAGGCGCTCGACTACATCGAGGATGCCTGCAATGGCCTCATGGAGGTGGTGCGTCGGCGGGCTAGCATGGTTGCGGCTGCTGCATAAGCCTTAGTTTCCTCATCCAGAGGAGGGCTTTGCCCTCCTTTTTTTGCCCGAATACTTGAGTAAAACGATCGGCTAAGGTAAGCTCCCGAGTAATTTAGTCGGGAACTCAGGTTCGGTAACTCAGGAGAAACGCAGATGAGACTGACCACCAAAGGACGGTTCGCCGTCACAGCCATGATTGACCTTGGGCTTCGTCAAGACAAGGGGCCCGTTACCCTGGCCGCAATTAGCCAGCGGCAGCGCATTTCGCTCTCTTACCTCGAGCAGCTCTTTGGCCGTCTGCGCCGTCACGAGCTCGTGGAGTCCATGCGTGGGCCTGGCGGAGGTTACAAACTTGCTCGTGCAGGCAAGGACATCACGGTTGCCGACATCATTTATGCCGTCGATGAGCCGCTTGATGCGACGCAGTGCGGCGGCAAGCAGAACTGCCACGACGAGCAGATCTGTATGACCCATGAACTCTGGGCCAGTCTGAACCGGCATATGGTGGACTTCCTCGACGGCATCTCTTTGCAGGATCTGGTCGATGAACAACGCCAGAAGCTCGCGGGAGCAAAGCAGTCCGTCACACGCCATGTGGTTTTCCACGAAGAGCGCGAGTCAGCACACTAAGTCCCAAGGCCTAAAGCATGAATACCCCGATTTACCTCGACTACTCCGCAACGACACCTATTGATCCACGGGTTGTGGATGCCATGCTGCCGTTCCTGCGCCAGGACTTCGGTAATCCAGCCTCACGCAGCCATGCCTTTGGTTGGCGAGCTGAGGAGGCTGTTGAAGCTGCGCGCCAACAAGTTGCCGATTTGGTGAACTGCGACGCAAAGGAACTCGTCTGGACCTCTGGCGCTACCGAGTCGATCAACCTCGCACTCAAGGGCGCTGCCCACTTCTACAAAGACAAAGGCCGACACATCATTTCGGTCAAGACCGAACACAAGGCAACGCTAGACACCTGCCGTGAACTCGAGCGCGAAGGCTATGCGCTCACACTCCTCGACGTGCAAGAGGACGGCCTCATCGACCTGGCCGCGCTCGAGGCTGCCATGCGTCCCGACACCATCCTGGTCTCGGTCATGCTGGTTAACAACGAGATCGGTGTCATTCAAGATGTGCAAGCCATTGGTGAGCTCTGTCGGGCACGCGGCATTATTTTTCACATCGATGCCGCCCAGGCGACCGGCAAGGTTGCGATCGACCTCGCTTCACTGAAGTGCGACCTCATGTCTTTTTCGGCTCACAAAACCTATGGCCCCAAAGGGATTGGTGCATTGTTTGTCCGTCGAAAGCCACGCGTGCGGCTTGAGCCACTGATTCACGGGGGCGGGCATGAGCGTGGCATGCGCTCTGGAACCCTTCCTACCCATCAAATTGTGGGGATGGGTGAGGCCTTTCGTCTTGCACAGCTCGAGATGTCCACCGAGAACGAGCGCATTCGTGCGCTGCGTGATCGGCTCTGGGCTGGCCTTTCAGAGATGGAAGCGGTTTACCTCAACGGCGATCTCGATCGTCGCGTGCCGCACAACCTCAACGTCAGCTTCAATTATGTCGAGGGCGAGTCGCTACTCATGGCTGTGAAGGACATCGCTGTCTCATCCGGATCAGCCTGCACCAGTGCCAGCCTCGAGCCCTCGTATGTCTTGCGTGCGCTTGGCCGCAGCGATGAGCTGGCGCACTCATCCATTCGCTTTTCGGTCGGGCGCTTTACTACCGTTGAAGAGGTCGACTTCACCATTGCGCTCATGAAAGACAAGGTGGCCAAATTGCGCGAGATGTCTCCCCTGTGGGAGCTCGTGCAAGAGGGAATCGACCTCAACACCATTCAATGGGCAGCACACTAATTCAGGGAGATTGGCATGGCCTACAGTGACAAAGTCATTGATCATTATGAGAACCCGCGTAACGTGGGCGCGCTTGACAAAAACGACCCACAAGTGGGAACCGGCATGGTCGGAGCGCCTGCCTGCGGCGACGTGATGAAGCTTCAGATCAAGGTCAATGAGCAGGGCATTATTGAAGATGCGCGGTTCAAGACCTATGGCTGCGGATCTGCAATTGCGTCATCCTCTCTGGTGACTGAGTGGGTCAAGGGCAAGACACTCGACCAGGCCATGGAAATTAAGAACACGCAGATCGCCTCGGAGCTCGCCCTACCTCCCGTTAAAATTCACTGCTCAATTCTGGCTGAGGATGCAATCAAGGCCGCCATTGAGGACTACAAGAACAAGCATGGCAATCACTCTCACTGAACAAGCGGCTCAGCATGTGAGTCGTTACATCGAGAAGCGTGGCAAGGGCCTGGGCGTGAGATTGGGTGTGCGCACCACCGGATGCTCGGGACTTGCTTACAAGCTTGAGTTCGTTGACGACACCGCGCCCGAAGATGCCATGTTCGAGAGTCATGGAGTCCGGGTGTTTGTGGATCCCAAGAGCCTGCCTTATATCGATGGAACCGAGCTCGATTTTGCGCGCGAGGGTCTTAACGAGGGCTTTAAGTTCAACAACCCAAATGTGAAGAGTGAGTGCGGTTGCGGTGAATCCTTCCAGGTTTGACCAGAATCACTTCGCATTGCTCGGTCTCTCCCCTGATTTTCAAATCGATCTGAATCAGTTGGATATGGCCCGGCAACGGGTTCAGGCTGTCGTTCACCCCGATCGATTTGCATCGGCAGGTCCAGCACAGAAGCGATTGGCATTGCAATGGTCAACCCGCATCCACGAGGCATACGAAACCCTTCGAGAGCCACTCAAGCGAGCGACCTATCTACTCGCGCTCAAGGGGATTTCGGTCGATGCCGAGCAGAACACCCGCATGCCTTTGGCGTTCTTAGAGCAACAAATGGAATGGCGTGAAGCGCTCGAGGCTGCAAGATCCTCGGGTGAGGGGGCCCGTGAGGAGCGGCTCGGTCAGCTCAAAGCGGAGTGCGCCCACGCCCATCGCATCGGGCTCGAGCGACTCAACGCGTTGCTCACTCAGGGTGGTGATGATGCATTTGCCGAGGCGGCGGACCAGGTTCGTACGCTCATGTTCATTGAAAAATTCAGCGAGGAGTTGCGGTAATGGCCCTGCTTCAGATTGCAGAACCCGGCCAGTCCACAGCGCCGCATCAACGTCGCTTCGCGGTCGGTATCGATCTCGGCACGACGCATTCACTGGTTGCCGCTGTGCGATCTGGCCAGCCCGAGGTCCTTCCCGATTTAATGGGCAGAGGCTTGTTGCCTTCAGTTGTTCGCTATAGCGCAGGCTGTGCACCTGAGGTGGGTCATGATGCGCTCTCTGCTGCGAGTGAAGACCCGCACAACACGATTGCCTCGGTTAAGCGCCTGATGGGCCGTGGTCTCCAGGATGCCCAGCGACTGCGGGTGCCCTATCAGCTCGAGGCCAGCACCCAGGACGGGGTGGTGCGGATACGAACCGATGCTGGCGCAAAGTCCCCCGTTGAGGTCTCTGCGGATATTTTGCGCGTCCTGCGTCTGCGCGCAGAGGAGGCCCTCGGTGACAGCCTTGTCGGCGCAGTTATTACCGTTCCAGCTTACTTCGATGACGCCCAGCGTCAGGCCACCAAAGATGCTGCGGCACTTGCGGGCCTGCATGTCTTGCGTCTGCTAAACGAGCCAACAGCCGCCGCGCTGGCCTATGGACTGGAGTCCGGTCGCGAGGGGCTGTATGCGGTCTACGATCTTGGCGGTGGAACCTTCGATCTGTCGCTGCTTCGACTCAGGCAAGGCGTTTTCGAGGTGGTTGCCACGGGTGGGGATTCCGAGCTTGGCGGTGATGACCTGGATGAGGCCATCGCGGAATATTGGTTGGAAGGCTGGGGCATGTCTCGCAGTGCGCTCTCGGCAGGCGAGTGGCGACGCCTACTGGCGCTGGCCAGACGAATCAAAGAGCAACTCTCCGATGGTGGCCCACAGGCAAAGATAAGCGACACCTGGAGTCGCGATGATGGGTCCAGGCCTCTGGCGCTGCTCGATGCAGCTGGTTTGGCTTCGCTTGCACAGCCCTTGTTGGATCGGACATTGAAGGTCTGCGAACAGGCGATTCACGATGCCCGCATTCAGCGCAGCGATATCGAGGGGGTCGTACTGGTCGGTGGGTCCACCCGCCTGCTCGCCCTTCGAGAGGCCGTGACCGCGTTCTTTGGCAAGGTTCCCCATGCCGATATTCATCCGGATGAAGTCGTAGCCTTGGGCGCTGCCTTGCAGGCCAGTCTGCTGGCAGGCCATAGGGCCGATGGTGACGATTGGCTTTTGTTGGATGTGTTGCCCCTGAGTCTTGGCCTCGAGACGATGGGCGGACTCTCCGAGAAGGTCATTGCGCGCAATACGCCCATTCCGGTGGCGCGTGCGCAGACTTTCACCACCTACCAGGATGGTCAGACGGCCATGGCCATTCACGTCGTGCAGGGTGAGCGTGAGCTCGTCAGTGAATGCCGTTCACTTGCGCGCTTCGAGCTGAGGGGCATTCCCTCCATGGTGGCAGGCGCGGCCCGCATTCAAGTGACGTTTCAGGTCGATGCAGATGGGCTGCTATCTGTCGTGGCCGAGGAGCAGAGCTCGGGCATCAGCGCCTCGGTCCAGGTCAAGCCCTCCTATGGGCTCAGCGATGATCAGGTGGCCCAAATGCTGCAAGATGCGTTTTCGCATGCAAAGGATGATCTCCAGGCCCGCGCCTTGCGCGAGCAGCAGGTCGAACTCGAACAGCTCCTGATGGGGCTGGGTGCAGCACTGGGGCAGGACGGTGACCTGCTGAGCGAATCTGAGCGCAGCGCGTTAGATCGGATCATGCTTGAGGCTCGGGCCATCTGCGGTGGCGCCGATCTTGAGGCTATTCGCGCCATGATTACCGTTGTTTCCGAGGCCTCCGAGCCCTTCGCTGAGCGTCGTATGGACCGCGCGGTGGCCACTGCGTTGCGCGGCCACTCGATTGACCAGCTCTAATTCTCTCGCTTTCATCATGCCGATCATTCGTATCCTCCCCCATGTTGACCTCTGTCCCGAGGGCAAAACGCTAACGGCCTCAGCTGGCGACAACCTCTGCCGTGTTCTGTTGAGCAACGGCATAGAAATTGAGCATGCTTGCGAAATGAGCCGAGCCTGCACCACCTGCCATGTCATTGTTCGTGAGGGTTTCAATTCGCTAGAGCCCGCAGAGGAAGACGAAGAGGATCTCCTCGATCGGGCCTGGGGGCTCACCGCGCAGTCCCGGCTCTCGTGCCAGGTTGAAGTCTCGGAACAGGACCTTGTCGTCGAGATTCCCCGCTACACCATCAATCACGCCAGAGAGCATCACTGACATGGACGCGCTGGTGCTACCGCTTGTCTTGCTAGTCGGGCTCGCCCTAGGCGCATACCTTGGATATGGCTACAGCCAAAGGCTCAGTCGTGTGCAGCTAGAGGCCGAGCGCAGGGCGGCTGCAGAGAAGCTCGCCCTCATCGAGCAGGCCAGGGCCTCACTGGGTGAGCAGTTTAAGAACCTCGCAAACGACATTCTTGAGGACAAGTCAAAGCGATTCACCCAACAGAATCAGCTTCATCTGGAGCAGATGCTCACGCCCTTGCAGCAGCAGATCCGAGAGTTCAAGGGCAAGGTAGAAGAGGTCTATGTGCAAGAGGGGAAAGACCGTTCTGCTTTGGCCGAGCAGGTCCGCCAGCTCATGGCGCTGAATCAGCAGGTCAGTGAGGAGGCAAAGAGCCTCACCTCTGCGCTGAAGGGTTCAAACAAGGCCCAGGGCAATTGGGGTGAACTGGTGCTCGAGCGGGTGCTGGAGGCCTCGGGGCTGCGTAAGGGCGAGGAATATGTCGTACAGGAGAGTCACACCCAGCAAGATGGGCGGCGGCTTCAGCCGGACGTCATTATTCGCTTGCCTGAACAGCGGTGCATGGTGGTGGACTCGAAGGTTTCGCTTGCAGCATACGAGCAGGCGGCCTGCGCTGAGACTGAGCATGCCCGAGAGCTGGCCCTCAAAACGCACTTGCAGTCGATTCGCGCACACCTCAGAGGGCTCTCAGAGAAGAACTACCAAAAGCTACACGGCGTGAGCGGTCTCGACTTTGTCTTGATGTTCGTACCCATAGAGCCTGCCTTCATGATGGCGGTCAATCATGACAAAGACCTCTTCATGGACGCATGGCAAAGAAACGTGCTGCTGGTCAGTCCATCAACGCTTTTGTTCGTTGTCCGCACGGTGGCGCATCTATGGCGTCAGGAAGCGCAGACGGAAAACGCTCAGCTCATCGCCAAGCAAGGGGCGGAGCTTTACGACAAGTTTGTAGGGTTTGTAAGCGACCTGCAGTCTCTGGGTGATCGGCTCAAGCAGGCCAACGACGAGTATCAGGGCGCAATGGGCAAGCTCAGCACGGGCAAAGGAAATCTGGTTCGGCGCAGCGAGAAACTGAGAGCCCTGGGTGTGACACCGAGTAAGTCACTGCCGGCTTCGTTGACCAAGAAGGCCGACGCTGACGAGGACGAGCAGGCTTAATCTTCTCGCCGCAACGCTGGAAAGAGAATGACGTCCCGAATGCTGGGGCTGTCGGTGAGCAGCATCACGAGCCTATCGATACCGATGCCGCAGCCACCGGCCGGGGGCATCCCGTACTCCAGGGCGCGAATGTAGTCTGCATCAAAAAACATGGCTTCCTCATCGCCTGCTTCTTTGGCTTGGACTTGGGCCTGAAAGCGTGCGGCCTGATCTTCCGGGTCGTTGAGTTCTGAAAACCCGTTCGCAATCTCTCGTCCCGTAATAAAAAGCTCGAATCGCTCGGTAATGCCCTCGCGGGTATCCGACGCACGGGCCAGGGGCGAGACCTCAACGGGATAGTCGATGATGAAGGTTGGGTTCCAGAGCTTGCTCTCGGCAACCTCCTCAAAGAGTGCGAGCTGCAGGGCGCCTAAGCCCGCGCTGGCCAGTGGAGCCTTGTCGACAGCAACGCCAAGCCCCTTGAGTCGGGCGCGCAGCGCATCGGCAGACTCGAGTTCTGCTGCCGGAATATCGGGTGCGTGACGCGCAATGGCCTGAACCGTGGTGAGCCGCTCAAACGGCTGCTCGAGGTCTACGGTCTTTCCGTTATAGCTCAGTACAGCAGACCCCGTGACCGACGTGGCGACGGCCCTCAGGACTGTCTCCGTGTAGTCCATGATCCAGCGGTAATCCGTATAAGCCGCATAGAACTCCATCATGGTGAACTCAGGGTTGTGGCGTGGGCTGAGTCCTTCATTTCTGAAGTTTCGATTCACCTCATACACCCGCTCAAAGCCACCCACCAATAGGCGCTTGAGGTAGAGCTCCGGCGCGATGCGCAGAAACATCTCCTGGTCGAGTGCGTTGTGATGGGTCACAAAGGGCTTGGCCGCTGCTCCGCCCGGAATGGGGTGCAGCATGGGTGTCTCAACTTCGAGAAAGCCATGCTCAACCATGACCTGACGAAGCGCAGAGAGTGCCTTTGAGCGGCTCAGGAACACGCGACGAGAGTCGGGGTTCACAATGAGGTCGACATAGCGCTGTCGATAGCGCGTCTCCGTGTCGTGTAGGCCGTGGAATTTGTCGGGCAGGGGGCGAATACTCTTGGAGAGAAGCCGCAGTGCGGAGCAGCGCACCGAGAGCTCGCCCTTCATGGTCTTAAACAGCACGCCATGGGCTTCGATGATGTCGCCGAGGTCCCAGTGTTTTGCGGACTCATGCTGCTCTGCGCCCACGCCTTCATCGTTGAACCAGAGCTGAATACGCTCGGTCGCATCTTGAATGGTCATGAAGCTCGCTTTGCCTTGGACGCGCTTTAACATGATGCGACCCGCCACCCGCACCTCTACGCGCTCCGCCTCCAGGGTTTCTCGCGTATGGGTCTCGAACCGCTCATGTAGGTGGCCCGCCCGGTGCGTGGGGTGGGCATCGTTTGGAAACGCGCTGGCCTGCTGCCTTCGAATGGCCGCAAGCTTGGAGCGCCGCTCGGCCATGATCTGGTTTTCGTCGATGGGCTGCTGATCGTCAGCGGAGAGTGCCTTGTCCGTCATGGTTATACGCCTTGCTTGAGGCTGGCTTCGATGAAAGCATCGAGGTCGCCGTCGAGGACTTTCTGAGTGTTGGAGATTTCGACGTTGGTGCGCAGATCTTTGATGCGACTCTGGTCAAGGACATAGCTGCGGATCTGGTGCCCCCAGCCCACATCGGTCTTGCTGTCTTCGAGCTTTTGCTGTTCTGCCATGCGTTGGCGCATCTCATGCTCATAGAGTCTGGACTTCAGCATTTTCCATGCTTCATCCCGGTTGCGGTGCTGCGATCGATCGTTCTGACACTGAACCACAATGCCGCTGGGCACGTGGGTTAAACGCACTGCGGAGTCTGTCTTGTTGATGTGCTGCCCCCCCGCACCCGAGGCCCGGAAGGTGTCCGTGCGCACGTCTGCGGGATTGATCTCGATCTCGATTGAGTCGTCGACCTCGGGGTACACAAAAACCGATGCGAATGAGGTGTGTCGGCCTCCACTGGAGTCGAAGGGCGACTTGCGCACAAGGCGGTGAACCCCCGTCTCCGTGCGCAGGAATCCGAAGGCGTAGTCTCCCGTGACCTTGAGCGTTGCAGACTTAATGCCGGCTACGTCGCCCTCTGATTCCTCGAGGACTTCGACCGTGAATTCTTTACGCTCGCAGTAGCGAAGGTACTGGCGCAACAACATGCTGGCCCAATCGCAGGCCTCGGTCCCGCCAGCACCCGCTTGAATATCGATAAAGCAGTTTGAAGGGTCCGCTGGATTGGAGAACATTCTGCGGAATTCCATGTCCCCGAGCCGCTTAGCCAACGCTTGTGCGTCTTCAGCAATGGATGCGATGGTTGAGAAATCCGCTTCCTCGCGGGCCATCTCAAAGAGGTCAATGCTGTCTTGGAGTGCGTCGGTGAGCTCTGAGAGCGTGATAACAACAGTCTCGAGCGACTTCTTCTCGCGGCCAATCTCCTGGGCGCGCTTCGGGTCGTTCCAGAGGGCCGGGTCCTCAATGAGCGCTTGAACCTCTGCTAGGCGCGAAGACTTTTCATCAAAGTCAAAGATACCTCCGAAGGTCGGTGGTACGGGCCTGCATGTCTTGCAGGGACTGCTCGATTTGATTGAGTTGTTCAGCTTCCATAGCCCGCTATTCTAGCCTGCGACGGGGCTAGCCGGCGGCAGCACGAATCAGCAGTTGCAGTCGGGTCTGACCATTCCATCGATTGAGCCCGAGCTCATAGGCAAGCTCTGGCTCTGGCTCCAGCTGCTCCGGCCCGTCAAACCAAATAGCCTCAAGGGGCGCAGGACGCCCATCGAGCTGCAGCTCGAGCTTGAGGTGGCGGTCCTTGATGCGTCGCTGGCCCAGTACGCGGAACCGATTTCGAAATACCGGCTGGGGGAAGGCCTGTCCCCAGACCAAGGACTCAATCTGCTCCGCAAGCACGGTCTGGTGATGAGCTGCAGGCAGTTCGCCATCCGTCATCAGTTCAGGCTCAAGGAGCTCTGGGTCGCAAAACCGGCGCACAGCGTCTTCAAAAGCCTGCGCAAAGTCCGTGAAGGCATGTGCACCGATGGTCAAGCCTGCTGCCATTGCATGGCCACCAAAGGTTTCTATGAGTCCCACATGATGGCTGTGAATGAATTCCAGCGTATCGCGCAGGTGAAGTCCTGGAATGGATCGGCCAGAGCCCCTGAGCTTGCCCGCATCGTCCGGCGCAAAAATTAGGGTCGGTCTGTGTACCCGGTCCTTGATGCGACTGGCAACCAGTCCCACCACGCCTGGGTGCCACTCCGGGTCTGTCAGCACCACGCTGTAGCGCTCCGTGAGATCGGGTAGCTCGGTGAGCTTGAGCACGGCCTGATCTTGCGACTCCGTCTGCATCTGTCGTCGTTCGCGATTCAGTGCATCAAGCTCGCTTGCAAGGGCCCGAGCCTCTTGTGGATCGTCGGTAATGAGGCAGCGCATACCAAGGGTCATGTCGGCCAGTCGTCCTGCTGCGTTGATACGGGGACCCACTGCAAAGCCGAGGTCTGCAGCCGTCGCAAGCGCGGGGTCCCGATCTGCCACCTCGAGCAGGGCGGTAATGCCCGGCCCGGCCTGTCGTCGTTGAATGCGGGCGAGCCCCTGGCGTACAAGCCGACGGTTTGTATCATCGAGCTTGACCAGGTCGGCAACAGTGCCCAAGGCCACGAGGCCAAGCAGGTCGTCGATGCGCGGTGGATCACCGGAGAAGTGATCGGGCGCGTTCTGGGTGATCCAAGCGCGAACACCCATCACCAAATAGAAGGCCACACCGACACCCGCGAGATGCTTGGTAGGGAAGCTGCAGCCAGGCTGATGGGGGTTCAAGATCAGGCAGTCGGGCAGCGATGGTCCAGGCAGGTGATGGTCGGTGACCAGCACCTGCATGCCAAGCGCCTGTGCAGCCTTC
>JBJOHF010000076.1:0-8240 GCA_046047855.1 Pseudomonadota bacterium
GTCAATGGATTGTCGAGACCCCTCTGCCGCCAGCACTCGAGTCGGACATTCGTGCGCACTATGAGCGAATGGTCCAAGGGGATACGGGTGTCTCGCTTGCCGTTCGTTCATCGGCCACTGCAGAGGATCTGCCCGATGCCTCCTTTGCCGGACAGCAAGAGACTTACCTGAACGTTGTCGGCATTGAGGACGTACTCGACAAAATTCGCCACGTCTTTGCCTCGCTCTACAACGACCGGGCCATTAGCTACCGAGTGCACAAAGGCTTCACCCATGCCGAGGTTGCGCTCTCTGCTGGTATTCAGCGCATGGTCCGCTCAGATCTTGGTGCCGCGGGGGTGATGTTCACCATGGACACCGAATCCGGTTTCGACCAGGTGGTGTTCATTACCAGCTCCTACGGCCTGGGTGAGACGGTGGTCCAAGGGGCAGTCAACCCCGACGAGTTCTACGTGCATAAGCCTATGCTGGCTGCAGGGAAGTTCCCCGTGATTCGCCGTCAGATTGGCAGCAAGCTCATCAAAATGGTCTTCTCCTCGCCAGAAGAGAAGGCCGCAAGCGGCCGATCGGTTGTGACGGTCGATGTGCCGCAGGATGCACGAAATCGTTACTCATTGACCCATGAGCAGACCATTGAGCTGGCCCGCTACGCCGTGATCATCGAGAAACATTACGGTCGACCGATGGACATTGAGTGGGGTCTTGATGGAAGGGATGGAAAGCTCTTCATTCTTCAGGCTCGGCCGGAGACGGTGAAGTCTCAACAGTCCAAAGCGGACCGCCAGCAAAGGTTCAAGCTCAAAGGTCACGGTCAGGTCTTGGCCTCTGGGCGGGCCATTGGCCAGCGCATTGGCTCGGGGCCAGTTCGTGTCATTGCTGATGCAAGCGAGATGGAGCGCGTACAGCCAGGTGATGTGCTTGTCACGGATATGACGGATCCGAATTGGGAGCCGGTGATGAAGCGCGCGTCAGCAATCGTGACCAATCGTGGCGGTCGCACCTGCCACGCGGCCATCATTGCGCGGGAATTGGGCATTCCCGCTGTAGTCGGATGCGGCGACGCCACGGATCGCGTTCAGGACGGCGCGCTGGTGACGGTTTCATGTGCCGAGGGCGACACCGGGAACGTCTATGAAGGCTTACTGGAGACGGAAGTCTCCGAGGTTGAGACGGGTGAGCTCCCCCATATTCCGGTCAAGATCATGATGAATGTGGGCAATCCCCAGCTCGCCTTCGATTTCCAGTCCATTCCAAATGGTGGGGTCGGGCTTGCGCGGCTTGAGTTCATCATCAACAACAATATCGGCGTCCACCCCAAGGCCATTCTCGATTACCCAGCGGTTGATCCAGACCTCAAGGCCGCGGTCGAGCGCATTGCGCGCGGACATGCGTCGCCGCGAGATTTCTTTATCGACCGACTTGCAGAGGGGGTTGCAACCATTGCGGCTGCCTTCTGGCCCAAGCCTGTGATTGTTCGCATGTCTGATTTCAAGTCCAACGAGTATCGCAAGCTGATTGGCGGCTCGCGCTACGAGCCCGAGGAAGAGAACCCCATGCTCGGTTTCCGGGGCGCCTCGCGCTACATTGCGGAGGACTTTAGAGACTGCTTTGAGATGGAGGTCACCGCGCTCAAGCGCGTGCGTGAAGACATGGGTCTTACCAACATGGAGATCATGGTGCCCTTCGTGCGAACAGTCTCAGAGGCGCGAAAGGTCAACGAGCTCCTGGCAGCCCATGGCCTTGCCCGCGGAAGCGGCGCAAACGACCAGGGGCAGGGTGGTCTGAAGCTGATCATGATGTGCGAGCTTCCCTCTAACGCCCTTCTCGCTGATGCGTTCCTTGACCACTTTGACGGCTTCTCGATTGGCTCGAACGACCTTACACAGCTCACCCTGGGGCTGGACCGTGATTCTGGATTGGTCGCTGCGCTTTTTGATGAACGGGATGCTGCAGTCAAAAAGCTGCTGGAAATGGCGATAGCGGCCTGCAACGCCCGCGGTAAGTACGTAGGTATCTGTGGCCAGGGCCCATCAGACCACCCCGACCTCGCCCGGTGGCTGATGGAGCAGGGGATTCAGTCGATTTCGCTGAATCCCGATACCGTGATCGACACCTGGCAGACGCTCGCGTCTACTGAATGACTTTCACCAGCTCACGCTTGCCACCCTTGTAGGTGAAGAGCGTGAGCGTACCGCCCACGATGTCGCCTTTCTCATCGAAGGCAATGGGACCGGTGACGCCATCCATTTTGAGACTTGCCAGCGCAGGTAATACCTTTGCGGGCTCGACAGAGTTCGCTTTCTTCATGGCTTCGGCGAGCGCCATGGTGGCGTCGTACACATAGGGCGCATAGAGCTGCACCTCTACGCCCACTTCTTTTTTGAAGCGTTCGCGGAATGCTTTGTCTTTCTGGGCGTATTTCCCCGTGACACCACCGGCCTCGGCGCAATAGACCTGGTTATCGCCCAATCCATCGCCTGCCAGTTTGGGCAGCGCCGCAGTGCAGAGGCCATCGCCACCCATGACCTTGGTGTTGAGCCCAAGCTGCTTCATTTGACGGATCATGGGACCACCAACCGCATCCATCCCGCCATAGAAGATGATGTCTGGCTTCTTGCCCTTCAGGCTGGTGAGGATGGCCATAAAGTCTGTGGCCTTGTCATTCGTGTACTCACGGGCGACGACCTTACCCCCCGCAGACTGCACGCCCTTGGCGAACTCATCTGCAACGCCTTGGCCGTAAGCGGTTCGGTCGTCGATCACAGCGATGGACTTGCCTTTGAGTTCGGATACCGCATAACGGCCAAGCACGCCCCCTAGGCGCACATCATCGGCCACGACTCGAAAGGCTGTCTTGTAGCCCTGGCGGGTGTACTTGGGGTTGGTGGCTGAGGGGGAAATCTGTGGGATGCCGGCATCATGATAGAGGCGCGATGCCGGAATGGTGGTGCCTGAGTTGAGGTGACCGATGACTCCGACAACCTTTGCGTCGATCAGTTTTTGGGCCACGGGTGTCGCCTGCTTGGGCTCGGCTCCATCATCTTCGCTGACCAAAACGAACTGGACGGGTGAACCGCCAATCTTGATGCCTGCCTTGTTGAGATCTGCGATGGCAAGCTTCGCGCCACCCTCATTGTCTTTACCCAAGTGGGCTTGGTTGCCCGTCATGGGGGCGACGTGGCCAATTTTTACGGTGATCGTTTGGGCCTGAACAGGTGCTGCAAAGAGGGCTGAGACCGCTGCCGCGCTGAGCGAGGCCTTCAACAGGGTATGCATATGATTTCACTCCTTTAGTGGGATTGACCGGTGCGTAAAATCTACTCCGAATCAAGCCCTTCGGGTGACATCTCGCACCAGTCGCTGCTTCTCGCGTTGCCACTCTCGTTCTTTTTCGGTCGCGCGCTTATCGTGCTGCCGTTTGCCCTTGGCGAGACCGACTTCCAGCTTGATACGCCCCCTGCTGTAGTGCAGGTTGACCGGAATCAGGGCATAGCCCGCACGCTCTACCTTCCCAATGAGCTTGGCAATCTCTTCACTTTTCATGAGGAGTTTGCGGGTGCGAACGGGATCGGGCTGAATATGGGTTGATGCGGTTGGAAGCGGGGAGATATGGCAGCCGATGAGAAACAATTCAGCCTGCCGAATCACAACATAGGCCTCCTTGAGCTGAACACGCCCAGCCCGAATGGCCTTAGCCTCCCAACCCTCCAGTACGAGGCCCGCCTCCATGCGGTCCTCAATGAAGTAGTCGTGAAATGCCTTCTTGTTATCGATGATCGACATAAAATGCGTGCATGGCTGAAGTAGTGAAAACCGTTCTGGTTCCGTATTCCGCTCAGGAGATGTTCGATCTCGTGTCGGACGTGGGTGCGTATCCCGACTTTTTACCATGGTGTGGCGGTACCTCGGTCGAGCCGCAGACCGATGGCTCCCGCCTGGAGCAGGTTCAAATCGCCTTCAAGGGCTTGCGGCAGTCATTCACGACTCGAAACCGGCATATCCCCGGTGAGCGCATTGATATGACGCTTCACGATGGGCCATTCAAGGCTCTGACGGGTGCCTGGGTCTTTATTCCCTTGAACGAGCGTGCATGCAAGGTCAGTTTCTCGCTCTCCTATCACTTTTCATCCAAGATTCTTGAAAAGCTGGTCGGGCCGGTCTTCGAGCAGATCACAACCAGTTTCGTCGATGCCTTCGTGCAGAGGGCGGACGCGCTTCATGGGCCAGAACTTGGGTCCCGTTAGTCTGCTCTTTGCTGGTCCGCAGGGCATCTTGAGTCAGAGTTGGGCATTTGTCCCGGGCATGACCGTCGGGTCTTTGCGCACCCAGCCCAATCTGCTGCCAGCACTTGCGCAGGCCTGGGATGCCGGACTTGTGCGCGCCCGATTTGGATCCGTGGTGAATGACCATCAGGTATTGGAGCCTTGGGATCGGATCGACCTCCTGAGACCGCTTTTGGCGGACCCCAAAGAGGCCCGTCGCAAGCGGGTGGAGTCACTGCGTGCCCAACGTGCACGAGAGGGTCAGACCGATCGCTGGACCAAGAACCGCGGGTGACCGCGGGTGACCACGGGAAGCGAGGCGAGTACAATACGCCATTGGAAACTCTCCCCCTAGAACTCCCATGCGCGTTCTGCAAAAGGCTCTGACGTTTGACGACGTCCTTCTCGTTCCCGCCCATTCTGAAATTCTGCCCCGTGATGCGCGGCTGAGCACACAGTTCACGCGCAATATTCGACTCAACCTGCCCGTGGTCTCCGCGGCGATGGATACAGTCACTGAAGCCCGGCTGGCAATTGCCATTGCAGAGGAGGGGGGCATTGGCATCATCCATAAGAACCTGTCGCCAACGGCACAGGCTGCAGAAGTTGCAAAGGTCAAACGGTTCGAGGCCGGGGTCGTGAAAGACCCCTTCACCATCAGCCCCAGCATGACGGTCCGTCAGGTCTTGGCGCTTATCGCTGAACGCCGAGTCTCCGGGCTCCCCGTTGTAGACGGCGATCGCGTGGTGGGCATTGTCACCAACCGCGATCTTCGCTTTGAGACGCGACTCGACCAACCCGTGCGCGACATCATGACCCCACGCGAGCGCTTGGTGACTGTCAAGGAGGGCGCTTCCGTGGAGGAGGCCAAAGTCCTTATGCATGCGCACCGGTTAGAGCGTGTGCTGGTGGTGAACGAGGCCTTTCAGTTGCGTGGACTCATCACCGTTAAAGACATTCTCAAGGGCATTGAGCATCCCCATGCCGCGCGGGATGAGCAAGGCAAACTGCGCGTAGGCGCAGCAGTAGGCGTTGGCGATGGCACCGAGGAGCGTGTCGAGCGCTTGGTCGATTCGGGCGTCGACGTGATCGTGGTCGATACCGCGCATGGCCATTCCAAGGGGGTACTCGATCGGGTGCAGTGGGTGAAACAGCATTACCCCAACGTCGATGTGGTGGGTGGAAACATTGCCACGGCTGCCGCAGCGCGCGCCTTGGTCGACCACGGAGCAGATGCCGTAAAGGTTGGCATTGGCCCGGGCTCTATTTGCACCACGCGTATTGTGGCGGGCGTTGGCGTGCCCCAAATCTCAGCCATTGCGAATGTTGCACAGGAGATGGCGCAGAGCGGTGTGCCCATTATTGCTGACGGGGGCATTCGATTCTCTGGCGATATTGCCAAGGCGTTGGCTGCGGGTGCGAGCACAGTCATGATGGGTGGCATGTTTGCGGGAACCGAGGAAGCGCCCGGTGAGGTTGTCCTCTTTCAGGGGCGTTCTTACAAGTCGTACCGCGGCATGGGGTCTGTCGGGGCTATGCAAGCGGGCTCAGCCGACCGCTATTTCCAAGAAGACGAGAGCCCCAGTGCAGACAAGTTCGTTCCCGAAGGCATTGAGGGGCGGGTGCCCTATAAGGGCAGTGTGAAGCAGATTCTGTTTCAGCTTGCGGGTGGCCTGCGTTCGAGTATGGGCTATTGCGGATGCGCCTCGATTGAGGAGCTGCATGAGAGAGCCACCTTTGTTGAAATCACCACTTCAGGCATTCGTGAGTCGCACGTCCACGACGTTCAGATCACCAAAGAAGCGCCGAATTACCGAGCAGACTGAGGCCGTATGCGTCACGACACGATTCTGATCCTGGACTTTGGGTCTCAGGTAACGCAGCTCATTGCACGGCGGGTGCGAGAGGCGCATGTTTACTGTGAGGTCCATCCTTGTGATGTGACCGACGACTGGCTGCGCGCATATGCTGCTGATGGTCATTTGAAGGGCATCATCCTGTCCGGGAGCCATGCCAGCGTGTATGAGGAGACAACCGATCGGGCACCCGCGTTGTGCTTTGAACTCGGTATTCCGGTGTTAGGCATTTGCTACGGCATGCAGACCATGGCTCAGCAGCTGGGTGGGCGTGTCGAGACGGGACACAAGCGTGAGTTCGGCTACGCCGAAGTGCGTGCCCGCGGCCACACAGCGCTTTTGCAAGACATCCAAGACTTTGTCACGCCCGAAGGCCATGGGATGCTGAAAGTCTGGATGAGCCATGGCGACAAGGTGACCGAGCTTCCCCCAGGGTTCAAGCTGATGGCATCGACTGAGAGCTGCCCTATCGCTGGCATGGCAGATGAGAGTCGCCATTTCTATGCTGTGCAGTTCCACCCCGAGGTGACACACACAGCGCAGGGCCGCGCCATGCTTGAACGGTTTGTGTTGGGCATCTGCCAAGCCCGGCCCGACTGGATCATGCGCGATCACATTGCCGAAGCGGTTGCCCAGATCCGAGAACAGGTGGGTGATGAAGAGGTGATCCTCGGACTCTCCGGCGGGGTTGACTCCTCGGTCGCGGCTGCACTGATTCACCGAGCAATCGGTGATCAGCTCACTTGTATTTTTGTGGATCACGGCCTGCTGCGACTCCATGAGGGCGATGCCGTCATGGAGATGTTCAGTGGCCGATTACATGCGCGCGTCATTCGCGTGGATGCAAGTGAACGGTTTTTGAGCGAACTCTCTGGGGTCAGTGAGCCCGAGGCCAAGCGAAAAATCATTGGCAGGCTCTTTGTTGAGGTCTTCAAAGCAGAAGCGGCCAAGCTCAAGGACGCCGGGGAAGGGCACAAGGGTGCCACCTTCTTGGCTCAAGGCACCATTTACCCGGATGTCATCGAATCGGGTGGTGCGAAGACGAAAAAAGCGGTCACCATCAAGAGCCATCACAATGTGGGTGGTCTGCCCGAGCAGTTGGGCTTAAATCTATTGGAACCCCTACGAGACCTCTTCAAGGATGAGGTGCGAGAGCTTGGTGTTGCTCTAGGCCTTCCCCATGACATGGTCTACCGGCACCCATTCCCTGGTCCCGGACTGGGCGTTCGCATTCTGGGCGAGGTCAAGCGTGAGTATGCGGATCTGCTTCGGCGTGCGGATCACATCTTTATCGAAGAACTCCGCAACACGATCGATCCTTCCACGGGGCGCTCCTGGTACGACCTCACCAGCCAGGCCTTTGCTGTGTTTCTGCCGGTAAAGAGTGTGGGGGTGATGGGTGATGGCCGCACCTATGACTACGTGGTGGCCTTGCGTGCGGTCATTACCTCAGACTTCATGACGGCTGACTGGGCGGAACTGCCGTATCCGCTTCTGAAGAGAGTCTCCAGCCGGATCATCAATGAGGTGCGGGGAATCAACCGGGTCACGCTGGATATCAGCTCGAAGCCCCCAGCGACGATTGAGTGGGAGTGACTTTTGAAACGTAAGTAGTTGATTTATATAGGCTTTTTACTTGCACCAAAGTTTCACAAAATCTCTAAACTGTTGATTTTTAAGGGCTGCGAAGTTAAAGTTACACGTAAAGCTACACGAAGCTGTAGCTGTAGTCAGAGCTTTTTTGCAATCAGCCCCTTCATCGCCTTGTTCTCAAGGGTCAGGTCAGCAACGATCTGCTTGAACTCGGAGAGCTGCGCCTCAAGCTCCTTGATCCGCTTAAGCTCAGAGGCTTCCAACCCACCGTACTTCGACTTCCACTGGTAGTAGGTCGTCGTGCTGATCCCGTGCTTGCGGATCACCTCACCCACCGGTAACCCAGCATCCGCCTCCTTCAAGATCCCGACGATCTCACTCTCTGTAAAACGCGACTTCCTCATCACAACCCTCCTGTCGTCCAATACTGCCAAACAACAGAAAAGTCCGCTTCAGAAATGTCTCAATCTAGGGGGAGACTACAAAGACTCTTCTATGGTTTGTGCTTGGTGCATTAGTTTTTGCACTA
>JBJOHF010000077.1:0-7757 GCA_046047855.1 Pseudomonadota bacterium
GGCCCAAACGGCCTGCAAAACGGCCACGCCCGAGCGTCAGTCTCTGGCCGCGGCAACGGTTTTTCTCGATCGTGCTGCAGGCTTTTGGGGCTTGGCGGTGCTCAGCCTGTTGGCCCTGGGCACATTGGCTGTGCAGTGGCAGTCAGGCCGCTCCCCTGCAGACACCAACATGCTCTCGAACGCGACCCTCTTTGGCGCCATGGGCTACGCTCAAACGCTTGCGGCGCTGCTGGTCTTGCCATGGCTAGCGGCGGGTGTTGGTGCGCCGCTCATCAGCAAGTTCGCGGCCCAGACAGGCCGCTGGCAGGCCAAGGTGGAGGTCATGCTGCAGCTCGCGCGCTCAACGCCCCTGCTCCTGCGCACGCTGCCACACTCGATCGCTAGCCAGTTGCTCACCATTGCGTCATTCGGTTGTGGCTTAATGGCCGCCGGTGTTGCAGTCGAACCCGTTTCACTCATAGCGGTGTCTGCAGGTGTTTTCCTTGCAGGTGCGCTTCCCGCTGCAATCGGTGGGTTTGGCGCAAGAGAACTCGGTGCAATCGCATTCCTAACGCCGCTTGGTCACCCTGCAGCCGCCGTCATCGCAGGCTCCATCCTCTTCGGACTTACAGCCACCATCCAGGGCCTGGCAGGTCTCTTGGCCTGGCTTCAGACGCGCACACGCTGATGCAACACGACCGTCGCCTGCTGGCGTTTGCATGGTTTGCGGCACTGGTCATTTTGTTCTTCCAGCTCGGCAGCGTGCCCCTCACCGACGTTGACGAGGGTGCATTCTCGGAGGCCACGCGCGAGATGTTGGCCCGCGGCGACTTTATCTCCCCTTGGCTGCTCGATGCGCCCCGGTTCGACAAGCCCGTGCTTATTCACTGGCTTCAAATGCTGGGCTTCGCAGCCTTCGGCGAGAACGCCTGGGGTGCACGCCTGCCCAGCGCCCTTGCGGGCCTCGCCTGGATCGGCTGTATCGGTGGCTGGGCCTACCTCATTGCCCAGCGGCTTGCGCCCGCAGCCGCATTGAATGTCTATGCCTGGGGCGTGCTCGTGGCAGCGACCTGCCTGGGAGTCCCCGCGATGTCGCGTGCAGCAACCGCAGACGCGCTGCTCAATGCCCTCATGGCCGCCTCACTGCTTTTTCTCTGGAAGGGGCTTTGCGCGAGCGAACTCCGTGCCGCGCGGGGAAGCTTTCGCTGGGCAGCGCTCTTCATTGGCCTGGGCGTGCTCACCAAGGGGCCGGTGGCCATTCTGGTGCCTGCAGCAGCCAGCCTCCTAGCCGCACTCTCGATGCGGCGGATTGGCCTGTGGCTTCGCCTCTCGTTCGACCCCCTGGCCTGGCTCATTGCCGCCGCTGTAAGCCTGCCTTGGTACTGGCTTCAATACGAGGCGCAGGGCATGGCATTCATCGATGGGTTCTTCGGTCAGCACAACCTGAGTCGCTTTACGGAGACCATGCATGGGTTTTCCGCAGGGCCGCTCTACTACCCCGCCTGGATGCTCATTGCCTCGCTGCCTTGGCTGCCGGTGGTTTTAAGGACGCTCTGGTCTGGGCAGCAGCAGCTCAGGCAGGCAGGACCCCTGCGTGCGCCGGAGGTGCACATGGCCTGGTGGGTGCTGGCCTTTGTGGTGGTGTTCTTTAGTTTCTCGGCCACCAAGCTGCCGCACTATGGCTTTTATGGCCTCTCTGGTCTCTTGGTGCTGATGGCGCTGGTCCTGGGGGGCGCGGCAGGAAAGCCCGAGGGGCTTATGCGCTGGGCCGCAGGCTTCTCTGGCCTGTGCGCAGTCGGTCTTGGTCTCTCGCCCTTCTGGCTCGGTGATGTCGCCCTGAGTGTGAGCGACCCCTACTACCAGGTGGTGTTGAAGGAGGCCGCGCGGCAGCTCGAAGACGCGTCATGGCCGCTGTTGCTGATCGCCCTCTTGGCGATTGACCCGATTGTGCTGGCGCTCTGGCGACCGCGGCAGCTGCCCATTCGAGAGGCCTGGGGCGCAGCCTGGGGTGCAGCGCTCTGCGGCGTCGCCCTTTATGGGCTCCTGGTTCCAACCATCATGCAAGCCCTGCGAGGCCCCGTGGTGGAGGCCGCGCAGGTGCTGCGCAACCACAGTCAGCCCGGCGGCTCAGAGCAGGCGTTGAGCCGCGCCATAACCTGGCGGCTTGCCGCGCCCAGCCTCTCCTTTGCGGCGGGCCAGGTCATTCCCAAAGGAGACCCCAAGCCAGGCAGCTGGGTGGTGTTACACGCAAAGGATTTGGGAAAGCTCACCCAAGAGACTGCATGCCGGGACGCGCGGCTGGTCTGGGAGCAGACGGGCATTGCAGTTGTGTGGTGCCGCTAAGGAGCGGCCCAAAAACTTGAAATAGGTACGGCCCAGATCTTTGGCCCGAGAGGCAGTGTCTCCTCACCCGTATAGAGCACCAGTCCGCCGATGAATGCGTTGGGCATTTGTTGAGCAAATCGACGCAATCCGCGGAGATCATTCTTACCAAGGCTCATGGTTGCCTTGACCTCGATGCCAATCAAGCCACCTCTGGGATCCTCCAATACGAAATCGACCTCGTACTGATCCGTATCACGGTAGTGATAAACACGATACGGTTCATCTGCAGTTTGAATGTGCTTGAGCAGCTCTGCATAAACGAAAGCTTCCAACATAGGCCCCAATCGGAGGCGGTTCTGCTCAAGCTCGCTTGCAGTCACACCCGAAATGGCAGCCAACAGGCCAGAATCCAGAAAATGAATTTTTGGTGCCTTGACCAAACGATTCAGGTGATTGCTTGACCAAGCCTCAAGCCTTCTCAACAGAAACATCTGCTCGAAGATACTGACAAACCGTGCCGCGGTTTTAGAGTCGAGCCCAACCTGCGCGGCGAGCTGACTAAAGTTGGCAATTTGTCCCGATGTCAGCGCAATGACGCGCAAGAGACGTGAGAGAGCATCGATCTTGTCCACGCTTGCGAGTTCACGTACATCTCTCTGAATGAGCGCGTCGAGATATTGCTGCGCCCAAGCCTGTCTGCGACGCTCAGAGTCGCGGGTGAGCACCTCCGGGTACCCACCTTTAAGCACCCGATCTGAAACCCGAGCCTCCCCTAAGGCTGCGCGCAGTGGTTCCCCCTGATGGAGACGATCAATCCAGTTGCTCAAGCGTCCCTCGATTTCGATCTGTGCAAGGGGCAGGAGCGTCAAGGTTTCCATTCGACCGGCTAGAGAATCTGCCACCGTCGGTGCCGCCATGAGGTTGGCCGACCCAGTCAAAAGAAACCGGCCCGGTCTTCGGTCCTCGTCAATACTTTTCTTTATGGCAAGCAAGAGACTGGGGGCTCGCTGTACCTCATCAAATACGGCGCGATCAAGACTTCGGACGAGCCCAGCAGGATCCTGCTGTGCTGCCAATCGGGTCGCGTCGTCATCAAGCGTGAGGTAGCGCATGTTGGTACCCGAGACCTGTCGCGCCAAAGTCGTCTTGCCAGCCTGACGAGGGCCCAATAGCAAGACTGCAGGGGTGTCGGCCAGCGCCTGAGAGACCCGCGCAGATAACAGACGAGGATAAATATGAGCTCTAGTCACAGCCCATATTTTATCGTTTATTTTGGAATCTGAGTTCGTTTAATTCGGAATCTAGGTGCCGAAAATCTGGAATTTAAACTCAGTTGTGTGGTGCCAGAGGCGGGACTCGAACCCGCACACCCTCTCGGGCGCCGGATTTTGAGTCCGGTGCGTCTACCAATTCCACCACTCTGGCGTGGGCTGGTGCAGGGGTAGGAGTATACCGCGAGCGGTCTGCTAGACCACCAACACCGAGCGGCAAGAGAAGCCTTGTGCGGCAAGCCGCTGGGCACCATTGAGAAACCCAATCTCGAGCAGGGCCACCGAGCCAATCGCAGCAGCACCCGTCATGGCCACCAGATCTCGGGTCGCCAACAGGGTTCCACCGGTGGCCAGCACATCGTCGACCAGCAGCACGCGATCGGCTGTGCTCAGCACGTCCTTGCGGATCTCAAGGTGGTCCGTCCCGTACTCGAGCTCATAACTCACGCGGTGCGTCTCGGGTGGCAGCTTGTTGGCCTTACGAATCATGACAAAGGGCTTTTCCAGGTGCTGGGCCAGCGCCAAACCAAACAGAAACCCGCGCGACTCGATGCCCGCAATGGCGCTGAATTCCTCAGCGGGATAGAGCGCGGCCATCTGGCGTATCGCTTCCGCTCGCGCCTCGGGATGGGCCAAGAGTGGAGAGACATCTCGAAATCCCACGCCGGGCTTGGGAAAGTCAGCCACCACCGGAATGTAGTTCAATAGGTTCATGACCAAGATCTTAATCCTCACGGCACTTGCTGCCGAACTCGAGCACAAGCCACTGCCCTTTGACTTTCCGGTTGTATTCACTGGTGTGGGCAAGGTGAACGCAGCACTCGCCACGGCACAGGCCATTCGAGACCATCGACCCGACTGTATCTGCAATTACGGCACGGCCGGAGGTGTCTCGGCGCAGGCAGTCGGGCTCCACGAGATTCAGGCAGTCATTCAGCGCGACATGATGGCCGAACCTCTCGCACCCCGTGGACAGACCCCCTTCGATGACGCACCCCTGCGCCTTCTCTCCGCGAGCACGAACACCCATGGCCTGCTCTGCGCAACGGGCGACAGTTTTGTCAGCAGCGCCGACCCGTGGCTTCACGCCCAAGGCGTTGATCTGGTGGACATGGAGCTCTGGGGGATTGCCATGGCCTGTCGACAAGCGGGTGTGCCCTGGAAGTCTTGGAAGTATGTGAGTGACAACGCCAACGAGCACTCGCCCTCAGACTGGGCTGAGAATGTGCATCGCGGGCGAGAGGCGTTTATCTCGGCGCTGCTATGACCCACTACACCCTCTCGGACTTTGACTTTGCGCTCCCCCCGGAGCTCATTGCACAGGCTCCCGCTGCGCAGCGTGTGGGCAGTCGGTTGCTGGAGGTGAGCCCCTGCGGTGCCCTGCACGATCGGCGCTTCCCAGACATACTCAGCCTGCTCTCACCCGGCGACTTGCTGGTCTTTAACAACTCCAAGGTCATTCGTGCACGGCTGGCTGCACAAAAGCCCACGGGTGGGCGGGTAGAGATCCTGATCGAGCGCATCACCTCACCCACCACTGCGACCGCGATGATGCGCGTAAGCCGCAAGCCCGCTCCGGGCAGCGCGCTCTTGCTCTCAGACGGCAGCACGCTCTGGGTGGAGGGGCGCGACCCCGTGCACGACGACCGCTTTGCGCTGCGGTTTGAGGCGCCCGTGCTGGAGGTGCTCGAGCAGCTGGGCGAGCTTCCGCTTCCCCCCTACATTGAACACAGTCCAACTGCACAGGACGATACGCGTTACCAGACGGTGTATGCCAAGGCACCAGGCAGCGTCGCTGCGCCGACCGCAGGGCTTCACTTCGATGAGCCGCTGCTGGCTGCGCTCGAGGCAAAAGGCATTTCGTTAGCGCATGTCACCCTGCATGTCGGCAGTGGCACGTTTGCGCCGGTGAAACATGAAGACCTAAGCCAGCATGTGATGCACTCGGAGTGGTGTGTGCTGCCCGAAGAGACTGCAGCCAGAGTTGCGTCCACCAAGGCGCGCGGGGGACAGGTGGTGGCGGTCGGAACGACGAGCCTGCGCACCCTGGAGAGCCTTGAAGGTCGCGCCGGTGAGCGAGACACCAATCTCTTCATCACGCCGGGCTATTCGTTCAACACAGTCGATCGCCTGCTCACCAATTTTCACTTACCCAAGTCCACGCTAATGATGCTGGTGAGCGCCTTCGCCGGCTACGACACCATTCGCGGGGCCTACGCTCATGCCATTGCCGAGCGCTATCGGTTCTTTAGCTATGGCGACGCCATGTTGCTGACGCTCAACCAGGCAGCCCTCAAACGCGTCATATCCCCCGCGCGCGATCCGCTTTGAATTGTGCGCGCCACGCCTCAAAGCGCCCCTCACGAATGGCCTCTCGCATCTCCTTCATGATCTGCAAATAGAAGGCCAGGTTGTGAAGGCTTGAGAGTGCTGCACCGAGCATTTCATCAATGCGTTGCAGGTGATGGAGGTAGCTTCGGGTGAAGGGCGGCCGGTCATCGCCATGGGCCTGCGGTCTGCAGACTGGGCAGCCACAGGTGGGGTCTATGGGCTGAAGGTCATCTTTGTAGCGGGCGTTGCGAATCTTCAGGTCGCCATGCCGAGTAAAGAGCCAGCCATTGCGGCCATTGCGGCTTGGCATGACGCAGTCAAACATATCAATGCCATTGGCCACCCCCTCGACCAGGTCCTCTGGCGTGCCCACGCCCATCAGATAGCGTGGCTTGTCTTGCGGCAACTGCGGTGCGGTATGGGCCAAGATGCGCAGCATGTCGTCTTTGGGCTCTCCCACGCTCAGCCCGCCAATGGCATAGCCCTCAAACCCAATCTCCCAAAGCCCCGCCAACGACTCGTCACGAAGGTCCTCCATCATGCCGCCCTGAACAATGCCAAAGAGCGCGTTCGGGGCGGCAGGCGCATGCTCATCGAACGCCTTTCGGCTGCGCAGGGCCCAACGCAGAGAGAGCCGCATGCTCTCGGCGGTGGCCTCTCGGCTGCTGGGATAGGGCGTGCACTCATCAAAGACCATGGCAATGTCGCTGTTGAGGGTGCGTTGAATGCGCATGCTCTCCTCGGGCGAGAGAAAAAGCTTGTCGCCGTTTACGGGCGACTGAAAGGCCACGCCCTCCTCAGAAATCTTGCGCAGGTCCCCCAGTGACCAGACCTGAAAGCCGCCGGAGTCGGTCAGGATGGGGCTCTGCCAGTTCATGAATCGGTGTAAGCCCCCATGCGCTGCAATGATCTCGAGCCCAGGCCGCAGCCAGAGATGGAAGGTGTTGCCCAGCACAATCCGGGCAGCAATAGCCTGCAGCATGGCGGGTGGCACCCCCTTCACTGCCCCATAGGTGCCCACAGGCATAAAGATTGGGGTCTCCACCACGCCATGGTTGAGATGAAGGCGCCCCATTCGGGCGCGGCCGTCTTGGGCCAAGAGTTCGTAGTGGGCCATGGGGCGCTACTTTATACTGTGGGGCTCTTGTCAATCCCCCTCTTGAAGGAGTTCGATTGTGCTGATTTCCCCCGCATACGCGCAGGCCGCCGGCGCTGCACCCGATCCACTCATGAGCTTTCTGCCGCTCATTCTCATGTTCGTGGTGCTCTACTTCCTCATGATTCGTCCTCAGATGAAGAAGGCCAAGGAGCACCGCCAGCTGGTGGAAGGTCTGCAAAAGGGTGATGAAGTCATCACAGCGGCTGGCTTGGTGGGCCGGATCACCAAGGTCGACACCAGCTATGTCACGCTGGAAGTCTCAGGCGGCGACAAGCCCACCGAGATGGTCATGCAGCGCTCTGCGGTTCAAACCCTGCTGCCCAAGGGCACGATGAAAGATCTGCTTTGAATCGAGTTGCATGGTGGCGGCTGGCGATCATGGCGCTGGCCCTGGCGTTTGGCCTGCTTTATAGCCTTCCCAACCTCTTTGGGGAGGCGCCCGCAGTTCAGGTGTCTTCGGCGAAGGCCACCGTCAAGATTCAGTCCAGCCTGGTAGAGACCGTTGAAGGTGCACTCAAGGCCGCCAACATTGAGTCCACCGCGATTGGCTTTGAGACGAACAACACGGGCAACACCGTACGGGCCCGCTTTGCCAATACCGACACCCAACTTCTGGCCAAAGATGCCATTGAGAAAGCGCTCAATGGCGGCTCCGCCCCCGAAGATGCCCGCTATGTGGTGGCGCTCAACCT
>JBJOHF010000078.1:0-67614 GCA_046047855.1 Pseudomonadota bacterium
AGGTTGTCATTCGCTGGCGCGCTGGTGGGCTGCAAAATGAATACATCCCGACCGCGGACGTGTTCGAGGATTTCTACGGTGGCTTCACCGTCGGAGAATCGAGCAACCTTTGCGCGACCCAGTGGGACGGAGAGATGGCGTGAGACTTCGGATGCGAGCCGGGGGTTGGCGTTCCCCGTGAACAGCATGATGGAATCAACACCGCCGTTTCCGACGGGCAAGCGTTCAGCCATAAAGGAAACCCATTTCAGCTAGAGGGGGCTGGGGAGGAAGGACTCGAACCCTCGCATGCCGGAATCAAAATCCGGTGCCTTAACCAACTTGGCGACTCCCCAACGTCACGACCGCAGGGCGTTATTGTAGCAATGCTCGGGCAGGATGTTGCGCAAGTCGCCGACAAACGCGAATTTGGGTGTTCTTTGGGGCCTTCTGTGCGATAACCCGCGCCAGTGCCAGCGCCTGCTCCTCAGTGTCGCAGCTACAAAATACGGCCCCGCCTGATCCTGACATGCGGGTGGCTGTCTGGGGAAGCCCCAGTTCAAGCGCCGCGCGCGCCATGATCGTGATCAGAATGCTCACCGCTTCGAAGGCCTCACATGCAACAGGTTGAAGTGAGTTGTGCCCCAATGTCCAGACGGTGTCTCTCGTGGCCGCATGCAGCTCGGCAGCAGCAACCGGCTTGGCATTGCGCTCGAGCCCCGGGCTCTGAAAGATCGTTGCTGTGGGCACGTGCACCTCGGGCACGGCCACCATGAACCAGTTCGCTGAGATCTCGACAGGCGCTAAGGCCTCACCGATACCTTGCGCGACGGCAGTCTCTCCCAGGAGAAAGAAGGGCACATCTGCGCCGAGTTGCAGGCCGATCGTCTGTAGCTCTGCATCGCTGACAGGAAGGGACCAGAGCTGTCTGAGAGCCATCAGACAACTGGCAGCGTCGGAGGAGCCGCCGCCGAGTCCTGCGCCAGCAGGAACGCCTTTTTCAATGCGAATGCTGCAGCCCAAAGCGTGCGATTGAGGAATCTGCCGGGCTTGCGCCCAATCCCGAAGGGCCACAGCCGAGCGAACAGTCAGGTCGCTTGAGGCGGGCCAATCGAACTGGCCGAGGCGTTCGATCACGGCGTCTGAACGATGCTCAAGCGACAAGGTGTCTTGCCAGTCAATGAGGCAGAAGAGGCTCTGCAGCAGGTGGTATCCGTCGGGCCGTCTTCCCGTAACGTGCAGAAAGAGGTTGAGTTTCGCCGGAGCAGGAATACGAATCATCGATCTGTGAACCTCAATGAGGGTCCGGAATGATGCGGAGCCGAATACTGCCCCGTTGGCCTTGGATCTGTACATGGTGAGCTGCCGTGGCACGGGTGGTGAACCCCAAGGCGAGTTGTGCCAATTGTGTCTCAGCATGCTCCGCAGCCAGTCCCAGCGTGTCTGAGAGCCAAGCATGCACCCGCTCTTGAGCCAGTGGGCTGCCTGTGGCGTCTCTGACCTGCCAATCCGTGGACAGCAGAGGCCGTCTGAGCTCGCCCAAAGCACCGCCCCATGGGTCGCCCAACAGCACCCATTCGGCGTCTGCGGTGCGGCCCCATTCAAAGCGCCCACTAACCGGTTGCGCTAGCGCGTCCCCGGAGAGCTGAAATCGACCACTTCCAAATGCCTGAGTGCTCGCTGGATCAGGCTTTAGGGCGACAGTGGCGCAGCCTTGCAGCAACAGACCTGCAATACAAAGACTCACGTGACGTCGATCCAATTGCATTAAGGCTTTTGGGCGTTCGCCCCATGGCCGACGCGTTGGAGAGTCTCGAGCAGCACGCGATTCTGAGGAGACCGCTGCTGGGCTTCTGCCCATATGCGACGGGCATCTTCAGGCTGCCCTTGGGTCCAGAGTACTTCACCGAGGTGCGCCGCAATTTCAGCATCAGGCAACCGTCGATACGCTTCCCTCAGCCAGCGCAGGGCTTGTTGGGGCTTTTGGAGGCGAAAGTACGCCCAGCCCAGGCTGTCCATGATGTGTGGATCTTGAGGCTCAAGGGCGTGAGCCTTTCGAATCAGACCATAGGCTTCTTCGAGAGACGTTTGCCGATCGACAAGGCTATACCCCAGCGCATTGAGTGCGTGTGCGTGATTCGGATCCTGTGCGAGCAGCCCACGAAGCAACTGCTCCATTTCAGAGATGAGCCCCCTGCGCTCAAGCAGCATCGCCTTGGCGTACAAAGCGGTGCTGGGCAGCGCAGTCTGGCCATAGACGCGATCGATGATGCGAATACCTTGCTCGGGAATGGGGCCACGTAAGGCGAGTTGTCCGAGGCTCTCATCAAGTGCGGCGCGTTCCTGCGGTGTCTGCGCTGCGGTCATGCGTGTTCTGAGGGAGGCGACCAGTCGATTCTCCTGTCCAAGCAAGAGCTGCAACAGGTCGACCGTCTGCTGGGCAGACCGATTGTTCGGGTCTGCTTGCAGCCAAATCTCAGCGGTCTCGAGCGCTTCCGTAGGAGAACGTACCGCCAATGCAAGCTGAGTCGCACGCTCAGCAACGCCCGCGTCCTGTGTCTGACGGGCCAGACCTAGATAAGCTCCAGCGGCGAGCAATGGATCTCCCGCCTGCAGGGCGAATTCAGCGGCCAAGATTTGAAACACAGCGCGCGCCGCATCGCGCGCAGACGCATGCCCACCCCCCTGTGAGGCGGCAGACGCACTCAAAGGACTCATCACAAAGTACAACGCCAGAAGCCCTTTTAAGAAAAAGGCCAGCACAGTCTGTGGGAGCGCGTTTCGGGGCATGATGGCAACCTTGTTTATCACAGTGTAGTCAAGAACGAGAGTCTGCATGCCGGAACTGCCTGAAGTAGAAGTGGTTCGCCTGGGATTAGCCCCCATATTGGAAGGCCAACGCCTGTTGAGCACTTGGACGAGCGGAAAGAGCCTTCGTTCATTCGCCGGCTGTTCGTCTGCATTGCAGGGCCTGCGTGGTCAAGTCGTATCGGCGGTTGGCCGACGATCAAAAATCTTGTTGATTGAATTCGAAACCCACACGCTGCGTCTTCATTTGGGCATGTCTGGGGTGCTCACACTAGAGTCCAGTCCGGAGGGGGATCGGCTTGCGAAGGACCCGCATGAGCATCTCGCGTTGCAGTTTGAGCGCCATGTCCTGTGGTTTCGAGATCCACGTCGCTTTGGCGATGTGCAGGTTTGTGCGCCTGGCGCCATATGGCCAGCGAGTGCCCAGGGGGTCGAGCCTTTGTCTGCCGATTTCGACGATGGGCATCTCTATCAGGCGGCCAAGGGCGTCCGCCAGGCTGTAAAGCCCTGGCTGATGTCAGGTGCAGTTGTTGTTGGCGTGGGAAATATTTACGCATCTGAGGCTTTATTTCGCTCCGGGATTCACCCCAATCGTCAGGCCGGGCAGGTTTCAGAGCACCGCATGCGAAGCCTCTCGCAGCACATTCGCGACGTACTCACAGAGGCCATTGAAAAGGGCGGCAGCACACTGCGTGACTTTCGCGGCCACGCTGGGCGCCCGGGTGAATACCGCAACGCCCATCAGGTCTACGGACGGCAAGGCACGCCCTGCCCCAAATGCCAAAGACCCATTCGTCGAATGGTGCAGGCTCAGCGCTCTACGTTCTATTGTGGAAACTGTCAGCGTTAATCTCGTTCGGACTGCGTCTTTTGCGCAGGCGCTGTTGGGCTGGGCAGCGCAGGACGGCCGTAAGCACCTGCCATGGCAGCCGACCCCGATGCAGCCCGGTGACCCCTACCGAATATGGGTCTCAGAAATCATGCTCCAGCAGACCCAAGTCAAGACGATGCTGCCCTATTTTGAACGGTTCATGGCTCGATTTCCCACGGTGGCTGAGCTGGCGAGTGCGGAGGTGGATGAAGTGCTCTCGCACTGGAGTGGCCTGGGTTATTACGCGCGTGCAAGAAACCTTCACGGGGCGGCTCAGCAGATCGTTGCGGCAGGCCGGTGGCCTGCTTCGCGCGTCAAATGGGAGGCCTTGCCGGGCGTGGGGCGGTCGACCGCCGCCGCAGTGGTGTCGATTGCCTGGGGTCACCGCGAGGCCATTCTGGATGGCAATGTCAGGCGTGTGTTGGCTCGTCAGATTCGGGCGCCTCAGCCATGGGCGAGCGCAGCACTGAGCGCGCAGCTCTGGCCTGTCGCAGAGGCGCTACTGCCTCAGTCAGAACAGGCCATGCCCGCCTACACCCAGGCACTCATGGATCTTGGCGCACTCGTGTGCCTACCCCGGCGACCCAGGTGTGATGTCTGCCCTGTGAGCCAGACCTGTGAGGCATACAGGCATGATGAAGTCTTGGCTTATCCAGTGCCTGCAGTCCGGCGGAGTCGCCCCACACGGACCGAGCACTGGGCGTTGGTTGTGGACGACGGTGCTGTTTTGCTAGAAGCACGCCCTCCCCGGGGAGTATGGGGTGGGCTCTGGACCTTCCCCATCCTTTCGCAGCCGCCGACTGAGGGTGAATGTTGGGGGCATCTCAATCACGCATTCACGCACTTTGAGCTCTTTGCACAGGTGTGGAAGGTCACGCGCACGGCGCTACAGACCGAGGGGTTCTGGGTCGAGCTCGAGCGCGCGCGCGCAGGGCCTCTGCCATCGCCCGTGCGCAGAGTGCTCGATGCGCTCTAGTCCATGCCTCTGCGCAGCAGACTGCGATGGCGCACGCGGATGGTGCGTTGAGGCAGCAATCGTTGCGCGAGCGACTCTACGCAGTAAACCGATCGGTGCTGACCACCCGTGCAGCCGATCGCCACCGTGAGATAACTGCGTTGCTCCTGGGTGTAAGCGGGCATCCATTTTTCGATGAAGCCGTGAATGTCAGAGATCATCGCCTCCACGCTGGGCTCTTGCGCGAGAAAGGCTTGAACCTCTGGATCTTTTCCGGTGAGATTGCGCAGCAGCGGGTTGTAGTGCGGATTGGGCAGGCAACGCACATCAAAGACCAGGTCGGCATCGAGTGGAACCCCGTCTTTGAATGCAAAAGATTGGAGCAATAGAGTGAGCGTTCCCGTGCCCAACGCAATGATTTCGCGCACCCAGGTGCGCAACGCACTGGCCTTGAGCTGGCTGGTGTCGAGCGGAATGCCCAGATGTGCAATGTTGGAGAGCAGCTCTCGCTCCTCCTCAATGCTTTCGTGAAGGGGCCGATCCTGAGCCTCTTGATCGTGGCTCTGAGCCCGCAGACTGAAAGGATGCCTGCGACGCGTCTCGGAATAGCGCTGTACAAGCGCCTCTGTATTGGCTGTCAGAAAAAGCACACAGGGCTGAAAGCCCTCGTCCTTTAGCGTTTGCAATGCGGGCTCAAGTCGCTCCACCTGATGCGGGGTTCGCGCGTCAGTGGCGACAGCAATTTTGTGGTTTCCTTGGCTCTGCAAGAGTCGGACCAGCATCACAAGCAAGTCGACGGGCAGGTTGTCAACGATTGAAAACCCACTGTCTTCCAGCAGATTGAGGACCACCGACTTGCCAGAGCCCGAGAGCCCTGTAACCAGGACGAGTTTGCAGTGGGCAGCAGTGCTCACGCGCCACCCCCTGACATGGCACGCTGCTGACGCTCCATAAATTCACGCATCGTGTCAACGCCGCGCAGCTGGAGGACGGTGTTTCGCACGGCGGCTTCGGCGAGCACGGCTAGATTTCGACCGGCCGCTACAGGTATGACGACCTTGCGAATGGGAAGTCCTAACAGGTTCTGGGTCAGTGCCTCAAGTGGGAGTCGCTCGTATTCGTCAATGGCTGAGCGGCGCACGAGCTGGATGATGAGCCGAAGCCGCATCTTTCTGCGCACACTCGTCTCCCCAAAAATTGCGCGAATATCGAGCAGTCCAAGCCCACGCACCTCGAGGAGGTTTTGCAGGAGTGGTGGACATCGTCCCTCAATCGCGTCAGGCGCAATGCGCGCGAATTCAACGACGTCGTCCGCGACGAGACCATGTCCCCGCGTGATGAGCTCAAGGGCAAGTTCGCTCTTGCCAAGGCCAGATTCTCCTGAGATCAGCACACCCAAACCTAAGACATCCATGAAAACGCCGTGTGCAGTCTCCTTGGGTGCAAGGCGCTTGCTCAGCTGAATGCGCAGCAGTTCGATGACGTGGGCAGCGTTGAGGCTGGTTCTCAGCAACGGAAGTTCGTCGCGGTCACAGGCCTCGAATAGGCTCGAAGGAGGGACGAGTCCGTCCGCGATCAGAATAGCGGGCGGCTTGCCCGTTAGCAGTTCTGCAGTGAGGTAGCGGCGTCTCTGGGGGTCGAGTCGATTGAAATAATCGACTTCAGCGACACCCATCACTTGAATGCGATTCAGGTGAATGAGGTTGAAGTGTCCGACAAGGTCGGCACTCTCGAAAGAGGACCCTGAAACATGGCGGCTCCCCCCTTTCAGGCCAGTAACCCAGGTTAGTCTCAACAGCTCCCGATAGGACGAAAAGAGCTGTTCGACGTTGAGCACGCGAGATCCTAGGCGCTTGCAGGCTGCCAGGTGGCAATGACCTGATGCAGGCTGGCTGAGTCTTGTGCGGTGAAAAGTGCTGTGCGCAGCTGTGTGTCTGAGAGCATTTCTGCGACCTCAGAGAGCAGCTCTAAATGATGCTGAGTGGCTTGCTCCGGAACCAAGAGGAAGATCAAGACCGACACAGGCTTGCCGTCAGGCGCATCGAATGAAACCGGCTCGGCGAGGCGCACGACACCAGCGACGGCCTCTTCCAGCCCCTTGATTCTGCCGTGCGGAATAGCAATGCCATCACCGAGGCCCGTCGATCCAAGCCGTTCCCTCGCGAATAGCGAGTCGAAGACCTTGGCTCGAGCAATACCACGCTGCTCTTCAAACATCAGGCCCGCATGCTCAAAGACGCGCTTTTTGCTGGATGCGTCCACACCCAAAAGGATGCTCTTTGGCTCCAGCAGTTCAGAAATTCGATTCATCAAGCCCACTCCTACGGCTGTTTTTGACAGGCCGGTGACACGATGGCTCGCATTATAGGGGGCTAAAGCCCCCTTGTGCAGCGCAAAATTTATCGCTCATTCCGAGATCGTCGGAATGGTCTTTCCGTCGTGTACGGAGGCCTGATGCTGCTCCTTATAGCGAACGACCTGACGGTCGATCTTGTCGGCGAGGAGGTCAATTGCTGCATAGAGGTCTGCATGCTTTGCTTCTGCATGCAGGTCTTTTCCCTGAAAGTGAACAGTTACTTCGGCGCGCTGCTCGTGCTTTTCAACACTCAGCATGACATGCGCTTCCAGGCCCTGGGCAAAGTGACGCCAGGCGCGGCTGAGTTTCTGCTCCACGTAGTCACGAATCGCTTCCGTCACGGGCAGATGATGTCCAGTAATGCTGACTTTCATGGTTGCTCCTCCTCTAGGTTTGTTTTCTAAGGCTAGCACTTGGAATCCGCAGACTCTCCCGATACTTGGCAACGGTGCGACGCGCAACGACGATGCCTGACTCCGCAAAGCGATCTGCAATCGCCTGATCCGAGAGTGGTTTGGCGCTGGATTCTTGTCGAATCCACTCCCCGATCTGGGCTTTGAGCGCCGTGGCCGAGGCAGCACCACCGTCATCGGTTCCCACATGACTGGAAAAAAAGAACTTCAATTCAAAGCACCCCAGGGGTGTGAGCATGAATTTCTGAGTGGTTACTCGAGAGACGGTTGACTCGTGGAGCTCACAGGACTCAGCGATGTCCTTGAGGATCATCGGCTTCATCGCCTTTGGGCCGAGGTGAAAAAAAGGCTGCTGTGCGGCCACAATGGCTTGCGAGACTCGCAGAATCGTATCGCTTCGCTGCTCAATGTTTTTCACCATCCAGCGGGCCTCTTGGAGCTTCTGTGCAAGGCTGCTGTCGCCAGAGTGGTCTCGGATAAGCCGGGCATAAAGTGGGTTGATCTGCAGCTTTGGGAGTGCCTGTGTAGAGAGCCTCGCCACCCATCGGCCGCTGCGATCCTTTTGAACCGTCACATCCGGAATGACGGTGGCAACCTCCTTCCTGTCGAATAGGGAGGCGGGCTTGGGCCGGAGCTGACGTATGAGGAGCAGTGCGTCTTGTATGAGGCCTCTGTCCAGGCCACAGGATTTAGCCAGACTTGCAACAGGCTGCTGTCCAAGTGACTCGAGGTGAAACTCGACCAATCGCTTTGCAGCCTCAAGCACATCTCGATCGCAGTTCTGACTCTGAGGCCGCTGCAGTTGCAGCAAAAGGCACTCCTGTAGGCTGGTCGCTCCAACCCCTACCGGATCAAAAGACTGAAGGAGCCGCAGACCGAGACGCATCTCGTCTTCATCAAGTGGCTCATCAAAATGCTGCTCAAAGAGGGATTGAAACGGTTCGGCAATCTCCTCAAGGGGGTCGCGAAGATAGCCATCCTCGTCGAGCGCATTGATGAGAATCTCAAGCCAAGCCCGATCGCGAGCCGAGAGCGTCAGGCCCAGTGCCTGACTGCGCAGGTGGTCGCCGAGGCTCTCATCTATCGCGTCTTGGCTCTCGGGTGCGTCGTCCTCTGCGCCGAGTCCACTGACCTTCCAGTCGGCGAGGGAGTCTGGGTCCTCCCATTCGGGTGGTCCATCGACCTCGACCGCCTGTTCAGCAGAGAACTCCTCGCGTTGAAGCTCTGAACTCTCAAGTCGCTCTTCTCGAGCGGGCTCTGGGAGGTCCTCCTCCCAGTCTCTCTCGGGCGACGTTTCAGGCTCGGCCTGGAGGGGCTCAGCAGAAATCTCCGCATCATCTTCATAGTCCTCCAGTTCAAGAAGCGGGTTCTCTTCAATGAAGTTCTGCAGCTCCTGGCGCAGCTCTAGGTTGGAGAGCGCCAAGAGTCGAATAGCCTGTTGGAGCTGGGGCGTGAGCGCGAGCTGCTGGCTAGTCCGAGTGGAGAGCGTGATCTTCATGGCTAGAGGGTGAAGTGCGCTCCAAGGTAAACCTCGCGGACACGACCATCTTGCACAATCTCGAGCGGCTTACCCTCGGCAAGCACGCCGCCATTGTGAATGATGGTGGCGTGGTCACAGATATCAAGGGTTTCTCGGACATTGTGGTCCGTGATGAGAACGCCAATACCCTTGTCTTTGAGGAAGCGAATGATGCGCTGGATCTCGATCACCGCAATCGGATCAACACCAGCGAAAGGTTCATCCAGGAGAATAAATTTCGGATTGTTGGCCAGGGCCCGCGCGATCTCGACACGTCGACGCTCGCCGCCGGATAGGGATTGGCCGAGCTGTTGAGCAATCTCCGTAATCTGGAGCTCTTCGAGCAAGCGGTCCAGCTGGCGTGCAATCTCCGTCTTGGAGAGCTTTCGCCCGCTGGAGTCAACCTGAAGCTCGAGCACGGCACGGATATTGTCCGCGACAGACAGGCGTCGAAAGACGGATGCCTCTTGTGGCAGGTAAGAGAGCCCTTTGCGGGCGCGCCGATGGATGGGCTCGTGGCTGATGTCCTGCTGGTCAAGCCAGATGCGGCCAGCATCTGGGGGTATGAGTCCCACCAGCATATAAAAGCAGGTCGTCTTTCCTGCGCCATTCGGCCCCAACAGCCCGGCCACCTCGCCGGTTTTCAACTGCATTGAGACACTTCGGACAACGGGGCGCCCCTGATAGGCCTTCTGAAGTCCTTCAGCCCTCAGCTGCATTAGGGCTTCGCCCCCCTGGGCATGAGGGTCATCTGTGCCCGACCTTGGCCCGGAGTGGTCTTCACCGCATAGGTCTCTGTCGGCATGTTGTAAGTGACCTGATCGCCAATCACTTCGTCGAGGGTGCGCTCGCCTTGGATTCGGCGCAGTTGGGCTGAGCCAAGAAGTACAACAATCTCTGACTTCGAATCGTATTCGAGTCGCCCAGAGGCGCCTTGAATACGGTCTGAGGAACCCATGCGTTGTTGCGTGAACTGGGCTGGCCGCCCGATCAGTGTCGCGAGACTGGAGCCGTCAGGCCTCTGCGTGAGTTCAAGCCGATCACCGCGCAGCACGAGCCCATCCCGAGTGAGGCTGACATTGCCGGAGAAAATAGTGACCTGCCGCTGGTCGTCATGCTGGAGCTGATCCGACTGGATGCGAGTTGCTGCTTGGCCTGGGGGCTGCCCTTGAGCCAAGCTGAGACCGGGTAGAAATACGGCGAACAAAGCCAGAAACCCCCACCTTAGCCTCATGGGATCATCTCCACTTGTGCCTGAGCAAGCACCCGATATTGGCCGGTTCTAAGGTCAAGTTCGAGGCCTTGGCCCGTGAGTACTCGTCCCCGTTGGGCAATGCGCACGGCGCCGGAGGCCCGCGCCCTTTCTTGGTTCGCAAAGACGAGGAGCTCAGGCGTCTGAAGTTCCAGTCGATCCGCCGGAGAGGCTGTTTTGATCTGTTGAGCCATCACGCCCTCAGACATCCATACCTCATCATGATTCGCTGAAAGGGCCCCCATGCCGGAGCGTATTTCGGTGAGACCCACACCTTGGACCTCGCGCAAAAAAATAGGATTCGTCAGCGTGATGCGGCCGTCTTGAAGCTGCTCACCGGCAACTGCTTTGATGGTGTACAGAGCGGAGCCCGCCTTGTCGGATTGTCTGAATTGAACTCCGCGCAAAGCGGCTTTAGGCGTGTCTGGAGCGCTGATAGAGGCGTCTGGGGATCGAACACTCGACAACTCCGCCAAGACCCAAGCAATGCCAGTCAACGCAATGAGTAGGAGCAGCGATAGGCCTCCGCCAATTCGGTCGGCCATGAGGCGGTTCAAGAACGGGCTCCAAGAATAAGGTCGCACACCTCACGCACGGCCCCGTTGCCTCCGGGCTGAACGGTGATCCAGTCTGCTGCATCTCGAACTTGCGCAATGGCCCCGGGAACGGAGAAGGCCATCCCCACTGCCTGCATCAGAGGGAGATCGGGCAGGTCATCGCCCATGTGTGCACAGTCTTGCTCCGATAGGGAGCTGGCTTCGAGCCATGACCTGAAGGCGTCGAGCTTGTCCTCTCGGCCAATAATGACCGGTGACATCCCCAGCTCTTGCGCGCGCGCCAAGATTGCTGGGTGGCTCCGCCCAGAGATGATGCCGACACCAATCCCAGCCTTCATAAGGCGCTTGATACCGGCTCCATCAAGCACGTGAAATCGCTTGAGACTCTCGCCCTGCGCATCGTAGTAAAGACCCCCATCGGTCATCACGCCATCAACGTCGAGGAAAAGGTGCCGAATGGCTCGAAGCCGTTGGTCGAATGCTTGAGTGTGCGTGGAGGTTGGGTTCATATCACCTTGGCCTCGAGTAGGTCGTGAAGTCCGATGGCGCCAACCACCCGCTGACCTTGTGTCACGACAGGCAGATGATTCAATCGATGGGCGTCCATGACATGAGCAGCCTCACTCGCAAGAACTTCAGGAGAGATGGTGCGTGGACTGGGTGTCATGACGGACTGAACGGGAATCTGCTCATGTAAACCGCCCCGCTGGAGTGCGCGCCTGAGGTCGCCATCCGTAAAGATGCCGACAAGCGTCTCGCCGGACGCGACAAGCGTCATTCCCATGCGTTTCTGACTCATCTCGAGAAGCGCCGCTCCAAGCGTTGCCTCCTGCTGAACCACTGGAAGCGCGGACTCGGTGCGCATGATGTCACCGACATGAATCAAAAGTCGCCGTCCAAGTGCCCCGCCAGGATGCGAGCGTGCGAAATCCTCGGGCCCGAAACCGCGTCTCTCAAGCGTTGCAATTGCGAGCGCATCGCCCATTGCGAGGGTGGCGGTGGTGCTTGCTGTTGGCGCGAGGTTGTGTGGGCAAGCCTCCTCGGGAACTGCTACACAGAGATGGAGGTCCGCGAGCTTTGCAAGGCTGGATTGGGGCTTGCCCGTAAGCGCGATGAGCAGGGCACCGATACGTTTGACGTGGGGTGCAATTGCGCAGAGTTCATCTGTCTCTCCTGAATAGGAGATGGCCAACACGACGTCCTCTGGCTGAATCATGCCCAGGTCACCATGCTGCGCCTCGGCTGGGTGAACAAAGTACGCAGGGGTTCCAGTAGATGCAAAGGTGGCTGCCAGCTTGCGCGCGATATGGCCGCTCTTGCCCATACCGCTCACGACAAGCCGCCCAGTCATGGACAGGATCGCGTCGACGGCAGCAGTCGCCTCAGGCCCGATCTGGGTTTTCAGGTTCAAGATGGCGTCTGCTTCGATCTGCAGGACGCGAGCGATGCGGTCTGGAACCGTTAACACAGCGGACATCTCTGACGGGTTCGTCATGCGGGTTGGGCTCGAAGTGGCGTAAGCAAAAGTAAGACCAGTTTAATAGAAGAGCAAGAGAAGCTGCGCTCTCACACGCAGGAGATACACTCTTTTCATGCTTAACGCGCCAGCCCCTCTGCTTTCAGTAGACCGACTCAGCTTTGCCTATGGGCGTCGGCCCATTCTGAAAGACTTGAGTTTTCAGTTGAACCGAGGGGAGGTTCTGGCCGTCATGGGGGGGTCGGGGGTCGGTAAGACCACGATCTTGCGGCTGCTCGCTGGGCTCATTAAGCCTGCCTCTGGTTCAGTGACGCTGCTAGAACAGGACTTGGCCATCGCAGATCAAAGCGCTTTGTACGCCGTGCGAAGACGTATGGGTCTGCTGTTTCAGTTTGGTGCCCTACTCACCGATCTGACCTGTTTTGAGAATGTGGCCTTCCCCCTGCGTGAGCATGCACGTCTCCCAGAGGCGATGCTCAGAGATTTGGTGCTTCTGAAACTCGAGGCGGTTGGCCTGAGGGGAGCGGCTGACCTTTTCCCCAGCGAGATCTCCGGGGGCATGGCCAGACGGGTCGCCTTGGCGCGGGCAATCGCTCTGGATCCTGAAGTCATCCTCTATGATGAGCCGTTCGCCGGGCTAGACCCCATCTCATTGGGGGTGACGGCACGGCTCATTCGCGCGCTAAACGACGCCCTTGGCGCCGGATCGATTGTGGTGACGCATGATGTCGCAGAGAGCTTTGCTATTGCAGACCATGTTGCAGTGCTAGCACCCTCATCCGAAGGGGCACGGCTTGTGGCCTATGGAACGCCTGAGGCCCTTCGCGCCTCAGAGGACCCCTTCGTGCGACAGTTCTTAGGTGGGCATGAGAGTGGTCCGGTCGCTTTCCATATGGCAGCCCCCACCCTTGAGGAGGCCTTTCGGTGATCCTCGATATGCTCTCTCGGCTTGGCTCCGGCACCCTCTCTCTGCTGGCCGCACTGGGTGAGTTCAAGTGGTTGGGCGTTCGACTCATTGCCCGACTCCCTGGCGTGATGTTGCGCCCTTCCTTGGTCATCCGTCAGGTCCACTTTCTTGGAAATCACTCACTCGCGATCATCGTTGTCTCGGGTCTTTTTGTCGGTTTGGTGTTGGGACTGCAGGGGTATTACACCCTGCGCCGGTATGGATCAGAGGAGGCTATCGGGCTCCTTGTGGCGCTCGCACTGGTTCGGGAACTCGGGCCGGTGGTAACCGCCCTGCTCTTTGCGGGGAGAGCGGGAACTGCGCTGGCTGCTGAGATTGGCCTTATGAAGTCCGGCGAGCAACTCGCTGCCCTGGAGGCCATGGCTGTCGATCCACTCAAACGCATCGTAGCCCCTCGGTTTTTTGCCGGCCTGCTGGTCATGCCCCTACTGGCGGCGCTTTTCTCAGCTGTAGGTGTGCTCGGGGGCTGGCTCGTTGCAGTGGGCCTCATTGGTGTGGATGACGGCGCGTTCTGGTCTCAGATCACCTCCGGGGTAGATTTCTGGGACGACCTGCTCAACGGTGTGTGGAAGAGCTGTGTGTTTGGGTGGGCAGTCACACACATTGCATTATTTATGGGGCTCGAATGTAAGCCGACGCCCGAGGGGGTTGCGCGGGCGACAACTCAAACTGTGGTGGTCGGCTCTCTTGTGGTTCTGGGCCTAGACTTTGTGCTGACCGCCCTCATGTTCGGATAAGGAAGCAAACATGCAGAGAAACCTGAACCTTCTGGTGGGACTCTTTGTCCTGCTGGGCGCAGTTGCGCTCATTTTCTTGTCATTGCGTGTGAGTAATCTCTCTGGGGGCGCAGAGGCCGGCCCGAGTTATGCCGTCACTGCGGCATTCGACAACATCGGTGGCCTCAAGCCGCGCGCAGCCGTTAAGAGCGCTGGTGTGGTGGTCGGGCGTGTGCGCGAGATCAGGCTTGACCCCCAGACATACCAAGCGCTGGTGGTGATGGATTTGACGCAGGGAGTCCCCTTCCCCAAGGACAGCTCTGCCAAAATTCTGACCTCTGGACTGCTTGGCGAGCAGTATGTGGGACTCACACCCGGTGCTGATGAGAAAATGCTGGGTGCGAACGACAGGATTCAAATGACGCAATCGGCCGTTGTCCTTGAGAACCTCATCTCACAGTTCCTCTACAACCGAAGTGACCCTGCACCTGCGGAACCTAGCACTGCAAAAGGCCTCTGATAAAAATGAATCTCCTCAACACCATAAAAATCCGAGTCCTGCGTGCCTTGGCACAATGGGTTCTTCTCTCCCTGGGGCTCCTGGTCACGGGCTGCGCCTCGCTGCCCGTTGGGCATCAAGCAGATCCGAGAGATCCTCTCGAGGCCCTCAACCGGGGGGTCTTTGAGTTCAATCTGAAGGCGGACGAGCACGTGATCCGGCCCGCAGCAAAGGCCTACCGCACGGTCACCCCTGAACCGGTTCGTCAGGGCGTCACGAATGTCCTCTCGAACCTTCGGGATACCACCACTACGGTGCATCACCTCCTCCAAGGGGAGGTGGATGCCGCTTCCGAGTCGGCTGGCAGGGTGTTTCTCAACAGCACCGTGGGCATTCTTGGGGTGATTGATGTGGCCAGCGACTTAGGTCTTCGGCGCTCTCGAGAAGATGCGGGCCTTACATTGGCGAACTGGGGTATTCCAAGTGGCCCTTTCCTCATGCTTCCTCTCATGGGACCCAGCACCGCTAGAGACCTCTTGGGGGATTTTGCGGACGGACAGATGGATCCCATGGATTGGGCCTTGAGCGCTGACCGGGCAACACGAAATGCCACCTTGGGCCTGACGATTCTCGATAAGCGCGTGAGCCTAATGGAGGCAGAGTCAACCTTTGGCATGATGTCTTTCGACGCCTATCTCTCTGTTCGTGATGCCTACCTCGCACGCAGAGCACAACGCGCGCAGCAACAAGGTGGGGGGGCGCAACGATGAACAGATGCTGCACCGCCGCGGGTTCTTCGCCCGTGCGTCGCGCGCTATTGGCCCGTCTGGCCGCGTTGCTTCTTGTCCCCGCGGGGGCGAGCGCGCAAGTCCTTGTCGCAAGTCCAGATGGTCTCATTCGGAGCATGAGCGAAGACCTCCTGCGGCTCATTAAGGCAGACCGACGCTTGGTTGAAGGCGATCTTGATCGACTCAATGCCGTGGTCGATGAGCGGGTCATGCCATCGGTCGACTTTTCTCGCATGACTGCCCTTACAGTGGGGATCCACTGGCGGCGCGCCACGCCTGAGCAGCAGCAAAAGCTGATGACTGCTTTTCGTGAGCTTTTGCTGCTCACCTATGCAGATGCGCTCCGGAACGTCCAGAACGCGAGTGTCGATGTGAAGCCGGGCCGTTACCCTGCGGAGGCCGAGGACGTCATTGTCAGAACCCAGGTGATTCGTGCAGGAAAGGAGCCCATTCAGCTCGACTACCGGCTTAGTAAGACGGTTCAAGGATGGAAGATCTACGACTTCAATGTTCTGGGCCTCTGGATGGTCGACCACTATCGCAACCAGTTCGGCCAGCTGGTTACAGCCCGCGGCTTGGACGGCCTTATCGCAGCGCTCGAGCAAAAGAACAAGGCCCTGCGGTCTGCCATGACTGCAAAGCGGTGACGGTGCAAAACGAACGTCAGTTGGAGCTGCACTGGGAGCGTGCGCTTACATTAGGGGAGTGCGTGGATGCGCTGCACACATTTCAGCCCCTCGTTGCGAAGGCCCTCGCTCCCGGTGTAACGCTTCAGTGCAGCCTCGCGAGCTGGCGGCAGGTCGACACCAGCGCGTTGACCGTTTTGCTTGCACTTCGGAGGCAGGCGCTCGAGGCGCGTGCGACCATCCGTTTTCTCCATAGCCCCCCAACACTGAAGTCGCTGGCTCATATGAGTCAGGTGGACGCGTTGCTCAACCTCTAATGGTCCCTGCACTCTCTTTTCGCGCGGTCACTAAGCGCTATGGCGGTCGAGCCGGTCGGTCGGTCGATGCACTTCAAGCCGTCACCTTCGATGTGGAGCAGGGAGATTTCTTCGCGCTTCTGGGGCCAAATGGCGCAGGCAAGACCACCCTCATTCAATGCATGGCCGGTCTTGTGCTGCCCACATCAGGCGCGATTGAGGTCATGGGCCATGATGTTTCACGCGAGCCATACCTGACGCGGCGACTTTTGGGCGTGGTGCCGCAAGAGCTGGTGTTCGATCCATTCTTTACGGTCAGAGAGACACTGCGGATGCAGTCCGGATTTTTTGGATTGGGTCGAAACGATGACTGGATTGACGAGTGCCTGAGTGCTTTGGGTCTTTTGGACAAGGCCGATGCCAATATGCGAGCGCTCTCTGGGGGCATGAAGCGACGCGTTTTGGTTGCACAGGCGATCGTGCATAAACCGGCAGTGATGGTGCTCGACGAGCCTACCGCTGGCGTTGATATTGAACTCAGAGAGAGTCTCTGGGCATTCATGACGCAATTGAATCAAGCGGGTCACACCATCGTTCTGACCACCCACTATCTGGAAGAGGCAGAGACCCTCTGTCGCCATGTGGCATTTCTGAAGGCGGGCCGGCTGGTCGCCCACAGTGACACCGAGACGCTGCTGGCAGGCAGTCGCATGGACGACACATTCAAGCGAATCCTCGCAGAGTCAGCCGTAGAATAGCGGCATGACACCCGAATTTATCCAAGACCTTATTGCGGCAGGGCTCGATTGCGAGCAGCTCAGTGTGTCCGGGGACGGCCACCACTTTGAGGCCCTGATTGTCTGCGCTGCCTTTGAGGGCAAGCGCCTGATCGCCCGGCATCAGATGGTCTATGCCGTGCTTGGCGACCGCATGAAGCAAGAGATTCATGCCCTCTCGATGAAGACGCTTACGCCCCAAGAGTGGGCGGCACGCGGTACCTGACGATGGATAGGTTCCAGATCGAAGGTGGCGTTCGCCTCAACGGAGAGGTACGCGTCTCCGGCGCCAAGAACGCCGCACTTCCCATGATGGCAGCCTGTCTTTTAACGAATGAGCCGCTGGTGCTCAACAACGTGCCCCCACTAAAAGATGTCAGCACCCTCATCAAGCTCCTTCGTGGAATGGGGGTTGAGGTCGATCATCAGGCGGATCAAGAGCGTTTGGTTTTAAGTGCGCAACACCTGGACCGCCCGGAAGCCCCTTACGAGCTCGTAAAGACGATGCGTGCCTCGATCTTGGTGCTGGGGCCTCTGCTTGCTCGCGTAGGACGCGCCCGCGTGAGCCTTCCTGGCGGCTGTGCAATTGGCCAGCGCCCTGTCGATCAACATATCAAGGGCCTTCAGGCCATGGGTGCGACGATTGAAATCGCCCACGGATACATTGAGGCCGGCGTTGAGCGGCTGTCGGGAGCGCGTCTCGCAACGGACATGGTGACGGTTACGGGCACAGAGAACCTCATGATGGCCGCATGCTTGGCTAAAGGCACGACGGTCATCGAGAATGCGGCGCGCGAACCCGAGGTTGTGAACCTCGCGCAATGCCTTATTGCTATGGGCGCACAGATCTCCGGCGCTGGAACAGACCGCATCGTGATCGAGGGCGTCGAGCGGATGAGGGGCGCTGAAATCGCAGTCATGCCAGATCGTATTGAGGCGGGCACCTTTCTGTGTGCGGTTGCGGCGACCCAAGGCAGGGTCCTTTTGCGTGGCGCCAATGCCGATCACATGACTGCGACCTTGGAGAAGCTACGTCAGGCTGGGCTGCAATGGGAGATGCGCGACGACGGAATAGAGGCGTGGTCAGAGCATCGACCACGTGCATTTGACTTGCGCACCGCCCCTTATCCTGGACTTGCAACGGATATGCAGGCCCAATGCATGGCCGTCAATCTTGTTGCACAGGGGACGAGCCGTGTCATTGAAACGATTTTTGAGAATCGTTTTATGCACGTCCAAGAGATGCAGAGGCTTGGGGCCCAGATCAGTATCGAGGGCCACACGGCCATCATTCAGGGCGTCGCACATCTCACGGGCGCATGCGTTATGGCAACCGATCTTCGTGCCTCTGCTGGGCTCGTCATCGCCGGATTGGTTGCCGAGGGTGTGACTGACATCGATCGCATCTATCACCTCGATCGCGGCTATGACCGCATGGAGGAAAAGCTGATTGGGCTGGGAGCGCGTGTGCGTCGCGTCGGAGGTGCCGCATGATCACGCTTGCACTCTCAAAGGGCCGCATTTTTAACGAAACGCTCCCCTTGCTGAAGGCAGTTGGCATTGAGCCGCTGGAGCATCCTGAGGAGTCCCGAAAGCTTGTGCTTCCAACCACGCTTGACCACGTTCGCCTCTTGATCGTGCGAGCCAGTGATGTGCCCACCTATGTTCAATATGGCGCTGCAGACCTCGGCGTGGCAGGCTCTGATGTCCTGGTTGAGCATGGCGGTGAGGGCCTCTACCAGCCCGTCGATCTCAAGATTGGTCGTTGTCGCATGTGCCTGGCGGCACCGACGGGTTTCGACTTACAGGCCCAGCTGCGGCGCGGCAGCCGCTTGAGCGTAGCCACAAAATATGTGGAGACCACGCGCCGATATTTTGCGCAGCGTGGCATGCACGCAGACCTCATCAAGCTCTATGGATCCATGGAGCTTGCGCCACTGGTGCGCCTTGCAGATGTCATCGTAGATCTGGTGTCTACTGGCGCCACCCTCAAGGCGAACGGGCTCGAAGCGTTTGAGACGATCGCCGAGGTGTCCTCCAGATTGGTGGTGAACCAGGCTGCCTTGAAGCTTCGATTCGAAGAGCTTGATCCCCTGGTTCGCGCCTTCTCAAAGGCCGCCGCATGACCACGCCCGCCCCTTGTCCAGTGTTGCGTCTCGATAGCCGTGACCAGGGCTTCACGGCTGCGCTTTTCGAGCGGCTCGCCTATGAGCAGGGCCAGGATGAAGCCATTAGCAAGACCGTCAAGCAGATTCTGGCCGACGTGCGGCAGCGAGGTGATGCGGCTGTCCTTGAATACACCGCGCGTTTTGACCGAATGCCGGTGCAGGCCATTGAAGCCCTCGAGCTCTCCTCGGCAGAACTCAGGGCAGCTTACGAGCGCATCACCCAGGACCAGCGCGCGGCACTCGCGGCGGCTGCAGATCGCATTCGTACCTTCCATGAGGCGCAGCGCCAATCATCTTGGTCCATCGTCGACGCACATGGGTCTCGCCTCGGGCAACGTGTCAGTCCCTTGGATCGCGCTGGACTCTATGTGCCCGGGGGGAAGGCTGCCTATCCGTCCTCGGTACTTATGAATGCCATACCTGCAAAGGTTGCAGGTGTTCCCGAATTGGTGATGGTGGTGCCGACGCCTGGTGGGGAGCGCAATGACCTGGTCTTGGCCGCTGCCCACCTGGCCGGGGTCGATCGCGCCTTTACCGTTGGTGGGGCTCAGGCCGTTGCCGCACTGGCGTTTGGTACCCAGTCCATACCGGCTGTCGACAAGATCGTTGGCCCCGGAAATGCATATGTTGCAGAGGCCAAGCGACAGGTTTTTGGTCGAGTCGGCATTGACATGATTGCTGGCCCATCGGAAATTCTGGTGATCTGCGACGGGCACACACCCGCTGACTGGGTGGCAATGGACCTGTTCTCACAGGCCGAGCATGACGAGCTTGCTCAAAGCATCTTGCTCTGCCCCGACGGCGCTTACCTTGATGCGGTGCAGGCGGCTATCGATCGACTCCTACCAAGCATGCCCCGGGCCGACATCATTCGCACTTCGCTTTCGAATCGGGGGCTCATGGTGCATGTCCAGAGTCTCGAGGAGGCCTGCGCAATCGCGAGTGATATTGCCCCTGAGCACCTTGAGATTTCAACCGATCAGCCCGCGTATTGGGCCGAAAAAATCCGCCATGCGGGCGCGATGTTTCTAGGGCGCTTTACATCTGAGTCGCTGGGTGATTACTGTGCGGGCCCCAACCACGTGCTTCCAACCATGCGAACCGCGCGTTTTTCGTCTCCTTTGGGCGTATACGATTTTCAAAAGCGCACCAGCATGGTTGAAGTCAGTGAAGCGGGTGCTCAGGTGCTTGGCCCCATCGCGGCAACGCTGGCCTGGGGGGAGTCGTTGGCTGCGCATGCCCGCGCAGCGGAACTGCGCGTAAAGCCTAAGGCGTCCTGAACCTACTCTAGGGCGCTTATGAGCGCTTGGCATTCGGAATCCGTTCCAACGGTGATCCGAAGCCAATCCTCAATCCGAGGCTTTTGAAAGTGCCGCACCAGAATCTTCTGGCGGCGCAGGCTTTGGGCCACCTCTAAAGCCTGACGGGAGGGATGGCGCGCAAAGACAAAATTCGCAGCCGAGGGCAGCACCTGAAAACCCAGACTCTGGAGTGCCCCTGTAAGCCAATTTCTGCTGGTCATGATGGCAGCGCGGTTTCTGGTGAGCCACTCCTCATCCTCAAGAGCAGCCAGAGCCGCGGCCTGAGCGAGTCGATCAAGGGGGTAAGAGTTAAAGCTGTCTTTGATCCGAATGAGGGCCTCAAGCAGCTGCGGCTGGCCGAATGCCAGACCAACGCGCATCCCCGCGAGGGCTCTGGACTTGGAGAGCGACTGGGTGACCAGCAGGTTGGGATACTGAGCGACCAACGGCGCGCAGCTCTGCCCACCGAAATCAATATATGCCTCATCAACGACAACAAGGGTGTGGGGTCGTGCAACCAAAAAAGCCTCAATAATGGATCTCTCAATCGCCCTGCCGGTTGGTGCATTCGGATTGGGAAAAATCACTGCCGTTCGCTCTTTGGGAACGGCGTCGAGGTCAATCTCGAAGGCATCTGTCAGGGCGATTGGGTCGGAGGTAATGCCAAAGAGCTTGCAATAGCTCGGATAGAAGCTATAGCTGATGTCGGGAAAGACCAGTGGCTGGGTATGTTGGAGCAGCCCCTGAAAGACGAATGCAAGAATCTCGTCGGAGCCATTTCCTGCAAAGACGTGCTCCGGGCTGAGGTTCAATCGCTTGGCAGCGGCCGCGCGCAATGCGAAGCTCTCTGGGTCGGGGTAGAGCCTTAAGGCAGCCCCATCGGTGCCAAGCGCCTCCCGAATGGCTTGCACGACTCTCTCAGACGGGGGGTAGGGGTTCTCGTTGGTGTTGAGCTTGATCAGCCCCTCGATCTTCGGCTGCTCGCCGGGCACGTAGGGGGAGAGACGCTCAACGATCGGGCTCCAGAACGCATTCATCGCGCGACTGTATCATTGGAGGCATGAGACAAGCACAGGTATCGCGTCACACGGCCGAGACGCAGATTGAGGTATCCATAGGTTTGGATGGAACAGGCGCGAAGGACCTCGCGACAGGGCTACCCTTTCTCGACCATATGCTCGATCAGATCGCTCGGCATGGTTTGATTGACCTGACGGTGCATGCCAAGGGCGATTTGCATATTGATGCCCACCACACGGTTGAGGACATTGGCATCACGCTCGGTCAGGCCTTTGCGAAAGCGATTGCCGACAAGCGCGCTGTCAGACGGTATGGTCATGCCTATGTTCCACTCGATGAGGCGCTCTCGCGCGTCGTCGTGGACCTCTCTGGAAGACCCGGCCTATTCTTTCGTTGCGAATGGTCCCGCTCCATGGTCGGGCAGTTCGATCTTGACCTTGTCCACGAGTTTTTCCAGGGGTTTGTGAACCATGCACAGGTCACGGTCCATATCGATAACCTGCATGGCGACAATGCACACCACCAGTGCGAGACGATTTTCAAGGCATTCGGGCGTGCGTTGCGTATGGCTTGCGAGCGCGACCCTCGCCTCGACCCTGAGGCGATCCCATCGACCAAAGGCTGTCTCTAAGCCATTTATTCAGGGCGCCCGATGACCATTGCAGTGGTGGATTACGGCACGGGCAATCTCAGGAGCGTCATTCGTGCAACCCAGGCCGCTGCGCAGCGGCTCGGCATAGATCCCGATCGCATTGTCCGAGCGACTGAGCCTGAACAAGTGAGGTCCGCTCACCGCGTGATTTTTCCAGGCCAAGGTGCAATGCCAGACTGCATGGCAGGGCTTCTTCGGTCAGGACTGCGAGAGGCGCTTGAGGAGTCGCTGAGATCGAAACCCTTTCTTGGTGTCTGTGTGGGGGAGCAGATGCTTCTTGAGTCCAGCGAAGAGGGCGACACGCCCGGTTTGGGGCTTTTCTCGGGCCGGGTGGTTCGATTCCCGAATGACGCTGGCCTCAAGGTGCCTCACATGGGCTGGAACCGGGTGAATTGGACCCGGTCTCACCCCGTGATGAAGGGCCTTGACGCACCATCGGACCGCTGGTTCTACTTTGTCCACAGCTACTACCCTCGGCTCCAAAACCCCCATGAGTCGCTGGCAGAGTCCGACTACGGCCTCACCTTTACCTGTGCGCTGGCCCGGGATAACATCGTTGCAACGCAGTTTCACCCAGAGAAGAGCGCAGCCTCGGGCCTCGCGCTCATCGAAAATTTCCTTTCCTGGACACCTTAATTTCCGCATGTCACTCCTGCTCATTCCTGCAATTGACCTCAAAGATGGAGATTGCGTTCGCCTTCGACAAGGCGATCTCGCGGACGCGACCGTTTTCTCCAAGGATCCCGGCGAGATGGCTGCGCAGTGGGTAAAGCAAGGTGCCCAGCGCATTCATGTCGTCGACCTCAACGGGGCTGTGGCCGGTCGGCCGAAGAATGAGTCCGCCATTCGCGCCATTGTCAAAGCGGTCGGTAATGCCGTTCCAGTGCAGGTGGGCGGTGGCATTCGCGACTTGGACACCATTGAGAGACTCCTTGACGATGGGGCGAATTTCGTCGTGATTGGAACGGCTGCAGTCAAGAACCCCGGCCTTCTCAAAGACGCATGCGCGGCATTTCCTGGCCAAGTTATCGTCTCGATTGACGCGAAGGACGGCAAAGTTGCAACAGATGGCTGGAGCAAACTCTCAGGCCACGAGGTGATCGATCTGGCCAAAAAGTTTGAGGACGATGGCGTTGATGCAGTGCTCTACACCGACATTGGCCGTGATGGCATGTTGTCCGGCGTGAATGTGGAAGCCACACTGCGTCTTGCGCAGGCTGTTTCGATGCCTGTGATTGCCTCGGGCGGAATCGCTGGGTTACAAGACATTCGAGCGTTGGCGCCCTTGGTGTCTGAAGGCATCATGGGAGCCATTCTTGGCAGAGCGCTCTACGAGGGACAGCTTGACTTGAGCCAGGCCCAGGCACTTGTCGACGAGCTCTCTACGTAAGCCGTGCTCGCCAAACGCATCATCCCCTGCCTCGACGTGAATGCTGGTCGCGTGGTGAAGGGCACTAACTTTGTCGATTTGCGCGATGCGGGCGACCCTGTGGAAGTGGCCAAGCGCTACGACCTCCAAGGCGCAGACGAGCTTACTTTTCTTGACATCACGGCCTCTTCTGATCAGCGGGATCTCATTCTGCCGATGATCGAGGCTGTCGCGAATCAGGTCTTTATTCCGCTGACCGTCGGCGGGGGCGTGCGTCGAGTGGAGGACGTCTCCCGCTTGCTCAATGCCGGCGCAGACAAGGCCAGCATGAATACGGCTGCCATCTCCGAACCCTCACTTATCTCTCAGGCTGCGGCGAAGTTTGGCAGCCAGTGCATTGTGATTGCAATCGATGCCAAGCGTCGCCCCCACGCAGACGGCTGGGAGGTGTTTACGCATGGCGGCAGAAATGCAACGGGTCGAGACGCGGTGGAGTGGGCTCGCGAAGTGACAGACCGCGGTGCGGGAGAGATCTTGCTCACCAGCATGGATCGAGACGGCACGGGCTTGGGATTCGATCTCGAGCTCACCGCGGCCATCTCTGATGCGGTCTCTGTGCCGGTTATTGCGTCTGGTGGTGTGGGGAGCCTAGAGCATCTGCGTGAAGGGGTGGTCGAGGGCCGAGCGGATGCTGTCCTGGCAGCGAGCATCTTCCATTTCGGCCAGCACACGGTGGGCGAAGCAAAGTCCTACCTCCAGGCAAGGGGCGTCTGTGTCCGACTGGATTGACCAGGTTCGGTTCGACGCCAACGGCCTCGTGACCGCCATCGCCCAGGATCATGCGACGGGTCGGGTGCTCATGGTGGCCTACATGACGCAGGAAGCACTGCGAGAGACGGTATCAACGGGTCGAGCAGTATATTTCTCGCGTTCGAGAAATCAGCTCTGGCGCAAGGGCGAGTCCTCCGGGCATGTGCAGGTTGTCAAAGAAATTCGGCTTGACTGCGATGGTGATGTGATCTTGTTGCAGGTTGAACAGGGTGGCGGCATGGCTTGTCATACTGGACGTGCATCATGCTTTTATTCCGTCTTGCAACAAGGCCAGTGGGTCGTGGTCGACCCGGTGATCAAAGACCCTGAACTGATTTATGGAAAATAGCCCGGACACCATCCTCTCGCGTCTTGCAGATGTCGTCTCTGCCCGTCGGACATCAGACCCAGAGACGAGCTATGTGGCCCGCCTTTTGGCCAAGGCACCCGATGCCGTGCTCAAGAAGATCGGTGAGGAGGCCACCGAATTGGTCATGGCCGCCAAAGATGGCGCCCCTGATCGCGTGGTCTCAGAAATGGCCGACCTCTGGTTCCATTGCCTCGTTGCGTTAGAGCAATATGGCCTTCGGCCTGAAGCAGTCTTAAACGAGCTTCAGAGACGAGAGGGGTTGTCTGGACTCGACGAAAAAGCGGCTAGACGTGCCAAGGAGAGGGGAGCATGAACTGTATTTTCTGCAAGATTGCTGCTGGAGAAATCCCTGCGACCCGGGTCTACGAAGACGAAGACATCATCGCCTTTAAGGACATCCATCCGAAAGCACCCCTGCACCTGCTCTTGATCCCGCGCGAACATGTCTCGTCCATGGCAGATCTACAACCTGAGCACGCGGCAGTGATGGGCAGAATGATGGTCTTGGCCCAAACCTTAGCCCGGGAGCACGGATCGCCGGATGGTTTTCGCGTGGTCATCAATACGGGTCGGGTGGGTCGGCAGGAGGTGTATCATCTGCATGCTCACTTGTTGGGCGGCCCTGAGCCGCTCGGGTCAGCTGCGTCGTTTTAGCGGCAAGAGCCTCTCTTTCTCTTCACCCCTTTCAGCGGAGCATTGGCATGGGTTCGTTCAGCATTTGGCACTGGTTGGTCGTTCTGGTCATCATCCTCTTGGTCTTTGGCACCAAGAAACTTCGCAATCTTGGTTCGGATCTGGGCGGCGCTGTCAAAGGCTTCAAAGACGGCATGAAGGAGGCCTCGGCAGACGACAAGAATCCGTCCGCGGACGCCACGCCCCCCAAAGTCGAAACCCAGACCATCGACGTACAGGCTCGGGACAAGACTCACCAAGATTCCAGCCGTTAGCACTGAGGCTGGCTTCGAGCCTAATCGGGGCATGTCCTGATGCTAGATATTGGGTTCTCTGAACTGCTTCTTATTGCCGCGGTTGCCCTGGTGGTGGTTGGGCCGCAGCGACTCCCCGTGCTGACACGCACCGTTGGCGCGCTGCTCGGCCGCGCGCAACGCTATGTCAGTGATGTGAAGTCTGATATCCAGCGCCAGATGGATCTTGAAGAACTCCGCAAGATGAAGCAGGGCGTAGAGGACCTGGGACAGAACATCCAGTCGTCCATGAACGATGCTCAGCGAGAAATGGACGGCATCAGCTCAGAGCTCGAACAAAGTCTCTCGGGCGAGAGCAATGACGCCTTCGACTCCAGCCTTGGCCGTCGCTTTGGTCAATACATCCAGGCGCCTGAGCGGTCCTGGACGCAAGAGCGAGAAGACGAGCGTGTTGTTGACAAGGTCAAGACCCGCATGCGCAAGCGTTATCTGAGGAAGAAGCCCCGATATGAGTGACGCCAAACCCGAGAGCCAGGCCTCTACAGAGGAGGGCTTTATGTCCCACCTGGTCGAACTTCGCGACCGACTGGTACGCGCGGTGGGCGCGGTTTTATTGGTATTTGTCGTGTTGGTGTATTGGGCGCCCGATATTTACTCGATCTTTGCCGACCCGCTCATCAAGGCCCTGCCCAAGGGTTCAAGCATGATTGCGACAGACGTGACGGCGCCGTTCTTCGTGCCCATGAAGATCACCATGCTTGTTGCCTTCGTGGTCGCGCTACCCTACGTGCTTTACCAGGCATGGGCCTTTGTGGCGCCTGGCCTCTATCAGCATGAGAAGCGCCTCGCGTTCCCCATCGTTGCTTCCAGTTTCATCCTATTCCTGGTTGGAATGGCGTTTGCGTACTTCTTTGTGTTTCCCGCAGTCTTTGGATTTGTTGCTGCATACACGCCGCAGGGCGTTCAAATGGCGACAGACATCGACAAATACCTCAGCTTTGCGCTCAGCCTTTTTCTGGTCTTCGGCCTTTCTTTTGAGACGCCAGTTGTTCAGATGGTGCTTGTTCGATTTGGTGTGGTGTCCCTTCAGAAAATGAAGGACTTTCGGTCTTATTTCATTGTGATTGCCTTCGTTATTGCAGCCATCGTGACGCCACCCGACGTCATCTCCCAACTCATGCTCGCAATCCCGCTCTGCCTGCTTTATCAGCTCGGAATCTACCTCGCCGGCTGGATCACTCCCGAGACGCGGGCAGACTCGGCTGAGGCCTCTGCCGAATAGAAAGGCTCACAGTCTGTTGCTTTCCCTCACGAAAGAATGTGAGAGAAGCGTTTTTTCCAGGCTCTAGTGCTGCGATGCGCTGAATCAATTCGTTGGAGTTTCGAACGGGCTTGTCGTTGACCGCAATGAGCACATCCCCAACGCGTATCCCTGCTCGCTCGGCGGCGCCGCCGCGCTCGAGGCCCGCAACAATGCTTCCTTCCGCCTTTGGTAGCTTGAGGCCCTCCGCAATCGCTGCATTCACATCCTGAGGCTCAACGCCAATAAACCCGCGCGAGACTCGGCCATCTTTCACAATGTCTTGTAATACCTTGCGGGCGAGGTCGGCCGAGATGGCAAAGCCAATGCCCATATTCCCGCCATCTCGGGAGTAGATCGCTGTATTGATCCCGACCAGACGGCCTTGTGTATCGACTAAAGCGCCTCCGGAATTGCCAGGGTTAATGGCCGCGTCTGTCTGGATGAAGTCTTCGAACAACGTCAGGTTGAGCTGGTCTCGGCCCAGCGCGCTCACAATGCCTTGGGTGACCGTGAGCCCCACGCCGAAGGGATTACCAATAGCCAGAACTGCGTCCCCCACGCGGAGCGTCGATGGAGACCCAAACTCGACTGCGGGCAATCCATCGAGCTTCACTTTCAGAACGGCCAGATCGCTCTCAGGGTCTGTCCCAATGATGCGGGCTGCTGCGCGACGACCATCCGCCAGAGCCACCTCAATCTGATCCGCACCCTCGATGACGTGGTGATTGGTGAGAATCAGACCCTCGGCACTGACGATGACCCCTGAGCCAAGGCCAGTCTGCTCTGGCCCTTGCCGTCGAGGGGGAAAAGCATCCCCGAAGAACCTGCGGAATAAGGGGTCATCCAAAAATGGGTGAGATGGGCCCTTGCGCGTCTGGGCCGCGAAAATATAGACCACCGAGGGCATGGCCTTTGCTGCCGCGTCCCCGTAGCCCGAGGAGTCCCGTGCTGTCGGGGATTGGAGAATGCCCAGGGGATCGCTCGGAAGCGCCTGGCCAGGTGATGCGGCTCGACCCGACAACTCTTGAAGCCAATGCGGCTTGAGTGTGCTCAGCACAAACAGAACGGCGAGAGCCACGGTGGTCGCTTGCGCAAACAAGAGCCAAATTCGACGGATCATGGACGGATTATCTCTGGAATGGGGCAATTGAGTGGGCTACAATCCACTGGTTATACAAAACAACATCTCCTACCGCAAAGCAACAAAGCCGGAGCGCGCTATGTCTACCGTACAACCCAAAGGTCCTATGCTTGGGCTGAAGTCTGAAATCACCGAGGGTGAATCCTTCTCGATGCCAAAGGGTGCAGAGCCTTCACGGCGCACCTGGATGATCACCTGCGGTGCTGCGGGCGGAGTCGCCGCTGCGGCGGTGGCCGTTCCCTTTGTTTCCTCCATGGCCCCCTCCGAAAAGGCCCGCTCCGCTGGGGCCCCTGTTGAGGTGGACATTGGCGATCTGGCCCCGGGCGGCGTAAAGATTGTGGAGTGGCGTGGAAAGCCGGTCTGGGTGGTTCGCCGAACTCCCGAAATGCTCGAGAGCCTCAAGGGCGTCGAGGCGCAGCTTGCAGATCCGGGCTCTGACCGCAAGGACATTCCTGTTCCCGAGTACGCCAAGAACCAGCACCGCTCCATCAAGCCGGAGTACCTCGTGACGGTTGGCATCTGTACCCACCTCGGCTGCTCGCCTGTGAGCAAGTTCGCTGCAGGCGGGGCCGATGGCATGACCGCTGACTGGACAGGGGGCTTCTTCTGCCCATGTCACGGGTCTACTTTCGACATGGCTGGGCGTGTGTTTGCGAACAAGCCGGCGCCTGACAACCTTGAGGTGCCCCGCCACATGTACCTCTCCGATACGAAGCTCGTAATCGGCCGCGACGAGAAGGGCGAGGCGTAAAGCCTTCCCGAGAACCCCGACATTCGAGGAGCATAAACATGGCAGCAGAGAAAGTCGTTCAAGCCTCAGGCATTGTGGGCTGGGTTGACCGTAGATTTCCCCTCATTTCGCTCTACAAGGGACATCTATCCGAGTATTACGCCCCAAAGAATTTCAATTTCTTTTATTTCTTTGGCAGTCTGGCCATGCTGGTATTGGTGCTCCAGATCGTCACGGGCATTTTTCTGGTCATGCACTACAAGCCGGACGCCTCTCTGAACGCGGCCGGAATCCCGGTCGCGTTTGCAAGTGTCGAATACATCATGCGAGAGGTCCCATTCGGCTGGGTCATTCGCTATATGCACTCCACCGGTGCTTCGGCATTCTTCGTCGTGGTCTTTCTGCACATGTTCCGCGGGCTGATCTATGGCTCTTATCGCGAGCCGCGTGAACTCATTTGGATCTTCGGCTGCCTTATTTTCCTCTGCCTGATGGCTGAGGCGTTCTTTGGTTACCTCCTCCCTTGGGGACAGATGTCGTTCTGGGGCGCTCAGGTGATCGTGAACCTCTTTGCTGCAGTTCCGCTGATTGGTCCCGACCTGGCTGTCTGGATCCGCGGTGACTTTGTGGTCGGAGATGCAACCCTGAACCGATTCTTCGCCTTCCACGTCATTGCAATTCCGCTGGTGTTGCTTGGACTCGTTGCGGCTCACATCATTGCGCTGCACGAGGTGGGTTCAAATAACCCTGATGGTGTCGAGATCAAAGCCAAGAAGGACAGCAATGGCATCCCGCTCGACGGCATTCCTTTCCACCCCTACTACACCGTTCACGATGTGGTGGGTATTGCGGGCTTCGCGCTGATCTTCTTCGCGGTGGTCTTTTTTATGCCTGAGGGTGGCGGTTACTTCTTGGAGTTCAATAACTTCATCCCAGCTGATCCGCTTGTAACGCCTTCGCACATCGCGCCAGTCTGGTACTTCACCCCCTACTACTCCATGCTGCGGGCCACGACCGACGTCTTTACCTGGGTGATGGTGGCCGCAGCTGCCCTTGCTGCAGGATATTTCTGGGTGAAACAGCAAGGTTTGTTGAAGGTTGGTGGTGCCGTTGCCATGATTGTTCTGGCCGTTGCTTTCCGTGTGTTCGATGCCAAGTTCTGGGGGGTTGTGGTCATGGGCGGCGCCGTGATCATCATGTTCTTCCTGCCCTGGCTTGATAAGTCTCCGGTGAAGTCTATTCGGCAGCGTCCAGGCTGGCAGAAGTGGCTTTACGGCATCTTCGTGGTGAACTTCTTCGTCTTGGGCTATTTGGGCGTCATGCCCCCCACCACGGCCGGCACAATCGTGTCTCAAGTTGGAACCGTCTTCTACTTCGGGTTCTTCCTGTTAATGCCTGTCTGGACTCGCATGGGTGAATACAAGCCAGTGCCCGAGCGCGTGAGCTTTCAGGCGCACTGACAACCCACATGAACAAGAGAGCATCTATGAAATCCTCCATGTCCAAAATTTCGATTGAGGCCCTCGTGCGCGGCGGCACTCGCGTGCTGGCGGCAGCGGGTTTTGCATTGCTTGGATCTGTAGCGATCGCTGCTGGCGGTGCGGTAAAGCTCGACACCTTCCCCACATCGAAGCTCACCGACCAAGCAGCGCTCCAGAACGGCGCCAAGCTGTTCATGAACTACTGCCTGGGCTGTCATGGCATTTCTCAAGTGCGCTACAACAAGCTGCGTGAGCTGGGCCTCAATGAGGAACAGATCAAATCCAACCTCATCCTGACATCGGCGAAGTTTGGCGACCCCATCATGACGACGCTAAACCTCAAGGATGCCGCTCAATGGTTTGGTAAGGCACCCCCAGACCTGTCGCTCACGGCCCGCTCGCGGTCGAGCCACTCCGGCACCGGCGCGGACTGGATCTACACCTACCTGCGCAGCTACTACCTAGATCCGTCCCGCCCGACGGGTTGGAACAACCTGACCTATCCTGCCGTGGGCATGCCGCATGTTCTGTGGGAGCTTCAGGGGCAGAACGAAGCCGTCTTCAAGACCGTAAAGGACCACGGTCAAGATGTTCAGGTCTTCGATAAGTTTGTGCAGACAAGCAAGGGAACGCTCTCTACGGCCGACTACGACAGTACGGTTGCCGACCTCACGGCATTTCTCGCTTGGGTTGCAGAACCCTCTGCCATGGCGCGAAAGCAAATTGGCGTCTGGGTTCTGTTGTTCCTCGCGGTGTTCTTCTTGTTCGCCTGGCGCCTGAATGCGGCTTACTGGAAAGATATTAAGTAGCGCAGGGTCTTTGTAGGTTCAGTCACACAGTGGGGCGGGCCTTGAGCCTGCCCCGCGCTTTTTGGGAGTTTGTCAAACATGATGGTTCTTTACTCGGGTACAACATGCCCATTTAGTCAGCGCTGCCGGTTTGTGCTTTTCGAAAAAGGCATGGACTTTGAGATCCGCGACGTCGACCTCTTTAACAAGCCAGAAGACATCTCCGTTATGAACCCGTATGGGCAGGTGCCTATTCTGGTTGAGCGAGATCTGATTCTGTATGAGTCGAACATCATCAACGAGTACATTGATGAGCGATTCCCCCACCCCCAGCTCATGCCCGCAGACCCAGTCCAGCGTGCACGCGCACGTCTGCTGCTTCTGAACTTCGAGCGCGAAGTCTTCATCCACCTCGATGCGATCGAGAAACAAGATGCCAAGCGGATAGACCGTGCTCGCGCAATCATTCGAGACCGTCTCTCTCAACTCTCCCCGGTGGTGACCAAGTCCAAATTCATGATGGGCGAGGACTTCACCATGATTGATGTGGCTCTGGCGCCACTGCTTTGGCGTTTGGACCATTACGGAATTGAGCTTCCCAAAACGGCCGCGCCAGTGCTGAAGTATGCCGAGCGCATCTTTGCACGGCCTGCCTTCTTTGAGGCCCTCACCCCGTCTGAAAAGGTCATGCGGCGTTGACCGAACCTGCTTCGACCAAGCCTTATCTCGTCCGCGCCATTTATGAATGGTGCACAGATAATGGATACACCCCGTATGTCGCGGTGGTGGTCGATGAGCACACCCGGGTCCCCGTGGCTCACGTGAGGAGTGGCGAGATCGTGCTCAATATCAGCGCCCTCGCAACCCACCGGCTTCAAATGACCAATTCCGAGCTCACGTTTACTGCGCGTTTCTCCGGTGTGGCTGAGGACCTCTGGGTGCCCATGACCCAGATTGCCGCCATCTATGCCAAGGAGACTGGACACGGGATGGCCTTTGAGGTCCCAAAGCCACTTGCAATTCAAGAGTCGTCGCCTGAACCGCCTGATGATGACCCAAGCAGTCCTCTAGACCCGGGTCCCGCTTCGAAAGGTCGCCCCGCACTTAGACGCGTGAAATAAGCGACAATGTGCGTATGAGCACGCCGACTTAGCTCAGTTGGTAGAGCAACCGCCTTGTAAGCGGTAGGTCATCTGTTCGAGTCAGATAGTCGGCACCACTTCCCCTTGGAATCTTCCACTCCTTCCCGTCTCCGTCGCTCCCTTGTCGCCGTTGCAACGGGAGCGTGGGCTATTGCAGGGGGGGCACTCTTCTCCTGGATTGGCACTCCTCTGCCTTGGCTTCTGGGTAGCCTTGCAGCCGTTTCGGCATTGTCGCTTAGTGGACGTGTGTCTCGGTTACCAGCCTGGGGGCTCACCATCGGGCAGATCTCGATTGGTGCTGCGCTGGGCCTGTACTTCACTCCAGTGGTCATCCATGCGCTGGGCACGTTACTGGGATGGATGGTCTTTACTGGCCTGGCGACCTGCCTCTTGAGCATGCTGGGAGCGGTGTACCTTCAGCGAGTGACGGACCTCGACGGTCGAAGCTGCTTTTTTGCTGCAGCGATTGGCGCTGCAAGCGACATGGCCGTGCAGGCGGCGCGTGACGGCGCCAGAGCAGATCTTGTTGCGATGTCTCATACCGTTCGGGTGGCCCTGGTGGTCACGATTGTCCCGCTCCTCGCCACATTTCTTGCAGCGCATGGTCAGGGCAGCGGCTCTGCACAGGGGACTGTCGAGGCGGTGAGGCTATTACCGTGGCTCGATATGACCTGGGTCTGCGCCTGTGCCGCGGCGGCTGGCTACTTAGGTAAGAGGCTCAGAGTGCCCAATCCTTGGATCATGGGGCCGCTTGCGCTCACCATTGCAGTAGCCGCACTGATTCCAGAGGCACGCCTTCAACCGAGCGTGGTTGCGGGAGCGCAGGTACTGATTGGGTGGGCCCTTGGGCAACGTTTCAATCGCGCAATGTTTCGCGACTCCCCTCGGTTCTTGGTCGGGGCAGCAAGCCTCACACTATTGCTGCTTGTGGCTGGGGCGGGGCTTGCCTGGTTGGTGCATTGGGGGGCCAACCTCCCTTTCGCGAGTGCCTTCATTGCAACTGCCCCTGGTGGGATTGCAGAGATGGCCATTACTGCAAAGGTGCTTGCACTCGACCCGCCAACCGTGACAGCGTTTCAGGCTGTCCGGCTGGTTTTTATTGTGCTCGGCGTGCGGTTACTGCTGAGTCTCAGCTTGCGTTTGGGCTGGATCCGAGAAGCTGCTGGAGCTCCCCCGACTCATACATCTCACCCATGATGTCCGAGCCGCCGATGAACTCACCATTGATGTAGAGCTGCGGAATCGTAGGCCAATTGGAGAAGTCTTTGACCGCTTGGCGCACGCTCTCGTCTTCCAGGACATTGACTGTGGCAACCTGTTGCACGCCGCAGGCCTTGAGGAGCTGAATGGCGCGACCAGAGAAGCCGCACTGCGGAAACTGGGGCGAGCCTTTCATAAACAAAACAACCGGGTTGTCACTGACCGTCTGTTGAACAAACGCTTTTGCGTCCATGATGTCCTCTTAAGATTTGAATGCCATGATCATAAATGAGCCAGGATCGCGCGTGGACGTTCTGCCAAGTCTCTGACACGCGACATCGTGTTGTAGCCGCAAAGATGCATCAATTGAGCGACATCGTCCTGCTGGCTCACGCCGTGTTCGACTAGCAAAGCGCCGCCAGGTTCAAGCCAATGCCTCGCTTGGGGCACAATGGATCGATATGCTGCTAGCCCCCGGTCGTCCTGGCCCCGCCCCACGAGGGCAAGCGTGGGCTCGTACTGCAAGCTCCGTTGGCAAAGGTGCGGATCTGTCGGCGCCAAGTAAGGTGGGTTAGAGAGGACGAGGTCAAAGGGCCCGTATCCCCCTGGAAGGGCGTCAGTCCAGTCACCCTGGAAAAATGTCACCCGCGCCCCAAGCCAGAGGGCATTATTTCTGGCCAGCTCCAAGGCTTTTGGACTGAGGTCCGTCGCAGTGACGTCCACCGAGATACCTAGTCGCATGGCCTCCAGGGCTATCGTAATCGCCAGGCAACCCGTACCTGTTCCCAGATCCAACACCTGAAGCGGCTCCGCACGCGTGGAGGCCCTGGCCTCCAGGAAAGTGCGTGCAGCATCGATCATGCACTCGGAGTCAGACCTCGGAATGAGCACCGCAGAATTCACCCAAAATCGTCGGCCATAGAACGCAGTCTGCCCAACAATCTGAGCGATGGGCTGCTCGTCAATCAGTGCACGAGCCATACGGGCGACGAGAGCAGCAGCGCCTTCCCCCTCCTCTGAGCGGATCCGCTCCAAGCTGCAGAGGTCTCTGGCTCTGAGCCAGGCCTCACTCCGGCCTGTCGCTGCGGCGCAGATTGCCCAGCGATCAGCGCGTGCAATCGTCTCCAGCAGCCATGGCTCCATGCGCCGAGCCCTGTCGTCAGCCATCCTCACCGATCGCTGACAGAAGCTCGGCCTGGTGCTCAGCCATCAAGGACTGGGTGAGCTCCTGGAGATCCCCGTCCATGATCTGATCGATCTTATAGAGCGTGAGGTTGATGCGATGGTCTGTGATGCGCCCCTGGGGAAAGTTGTAGGTGCGGATGCGCTCAGACCGGTCACCCGACCCAATCATCAGCTTGCGTGCCGAGGCTTCCTTTTGTTGCTGGGCCATGACTTCGCGATCGCGAACGCGCGCTGCCAGCACCTTCAGGGCCTTATCCTTGTTCTTGTGTTGACTGCGATCATCCTGGCACTCCGCCACGATCCCGGTTGGCAGGTGCGTGATGCGTACGGCGGACTCTGTCTTGTTGACGTGCTGCCCACCCGCTCCCGAGGCACGGAATACATCGACCCGCAGGTCCTCTGGGTTGAGTTGTACATCACCGATCTCGTCAGCCTCGGGCAGCACAGCCACCGTGCAGGCCGACGTGTGAATGCGCCCTTGGGCCTCAGTCGCGGGAACCCGTTGAACGCGATGCCCGCCGGATTCAAATTTCAGCCGTGAATACACCTGGTCGCCTGCGAGTCGCACCACAACCTCTCGGTATCCGCCAAGGTCACTCTCGTGGGCTGAGAGCAGCTCCGACTGCCAACGATTTCGCTCTGCATATCGCAGGTACATCCGCAGCAAATCACCTGCAAACAGCGCAGACTCATCGCCGCCGGTGCCGGCCCGAATCTCAAGGATGACATTGCGCTCGTCCATGGGGTCTTTGGGCAGCAACAAGACCTGGAGCGCATCTTCTTGGGTCTCAAGCAGAGATTTGAGACGCCCGATTTCTTCTTGGGCAAACTCCTTGAGATCGGGGTCTGAAAGCCAGGACTCGGCGGATTCAAGGTCACGCGTAGCGGCTTGGTGTTCGACGAACGCATCGACAACGGGGGTGAGGTCTGATCGCTCTTTGCTCAGTCGTCGAAAGTCGTCCATGCGCTGCGCAATCGTGGGGTCGGAGAGCTCAGATTCAACGGTCGCAAAACGCGCCTGAATCTGCTGCAATTTAGTCAGCAGGCTGGGCTTCATAACAGCTTTCTAAAGGGAATCTTGGAGGCGAAACAGGCGACGGGCGAGGTCCGCTGTATCGTCGCGGGTCTGTGCATCAGGGCTTGAGAGTCCTGCATAGAGACCATGGCTCATCTTCTGCGTGAGTCCGTGCGCTAAGCCTCTGAGCACCTCTTCTACGGGCTCCCCTTTGGCGAGCCGGCGCTGCGCGGCGAGGAGTTCTTGACCCTGCAGCCCGCTGAGGTGTTGATTCAGTGCTTGAATAAGTGGGACCTGTGCGCGGGCCGATTTCCAATTGAGGAAGGTCTTGACGCCGTGATCGATGATGGCCTCTGCGTGCTCCAGCGCATCTTCTCGTGCTTTGACGCCCTCTTGCACCCGAGAGCCGAGGTCATCCACCGTATATAGAAAGGCATCGGAGAGGCCGCCTACTTCCGCTTCAATATCCCGCGGCACAGCCAAATCAACAAGGAAGATGGGCCGGTGGCGGCGTTTTTTGAGGGCTGTCTCGATCATGCCGAGGCCGAGGATGGGAAGGCTGCTCGCTGTGCAGCTCACCACCACATCGAATTGGTGCAGATGCTCCGGGAGTTCGGTCAGCGCGAGTGCTCGTCCGCCGTATTGGTTCGCCAGAACCTCGCCTCGGGCAACCGTGCGATTGGCAATGGCGAGGGCTTCGGGCTGACGCGCTGCAAAATGCGCCAGACAGAGCTGGATCATTTCCCCGGCGCCAATAAAGAGCATTTTTGTCTGGCTGAGGTCGCCGAAGATGCGCTCGGCAAGCTTGACGGCTGCGGCCGCCATAGAGACCGAGTGGGCACCGATCTCCGTGCTGGTTCGGACCTCTTTGGCAACCGAGAATGCGCGTTGAAAGAGATGGTGAAGGTGTGTGCCGAGGCTTCCGGCCTCTTGCGCTTGGCGCGCAGCCTGTTTGAGCTGCCCGAGGATCTGGGGCTCTCCCAGCACCATGGAATCAAGCCCGCTTGCGACGCGAAAAACATGGCGAACCGTGTCCGCCTCATGGTGCAGGTACAGGTGCGGCCGCAACGCCTCAGTGGGCACCCGTGAACGTTCTGCGAGCCAGTGCAGCGCATGGCGATTGGCTGATTCGGGCTCTGCGCTCGCGAGATAGAGTTCGGTTCGATTGCAGGTTGAGAGCAGCGCCTGCTCGGGGGCAAGGCCTGAGAGATTGGTCCGAAGGTCCATCAGGCTCGAGTGCAGTTGATCTCCGGGGAAGGCGAGCTTCTCCCTTACGGCCAAGGGGGCCGATTGATGATTGAGACCGAGGGCAAAAAGCTGCATAAGGGCTTGATTCTACGAGAAGCCAAGCCGCTCAGGGGAGTCAACAGCTGGTCTCAAGCCGGTAGCCCTGGCCGTAGATGGAGACCAGTCGATAGCGGCTCTCTCCGAAGAGCCCCAGTTTTTGTCGGATACGTGACACATAAGTGTCAACTCTACGTGACGTAATTCTCTCGTCAAGATGCCAGACGGACCATAAGAGCTGTGATCGGCTGACAATCTCGTTGCAGTGAGAGAAGAGCACGAGCGCACAGCGGCGCTCTCTTTCGGTGAGTTGATCGGGGTTCAGGTCTTCTGGAATACCAGAGTCAATATTGGAAGTTTGTACACACTCTCTGCTAAAGATCCTTTTTAAGCGGCATTTAAGTTCCAGGAGCCGGCAGGGTTTCAAAAGGAAGTCTGCCAAACCAGCGTCGAAACTGGCCTCCACGATGCGGTCGTCCATGCGTCCGGTCAGCGCAATCGTCTTACCGCGGACCTCTGGCGATAATTTTTGGATCAGTTCTGCGGTTTGCAGATCGGGTAGATGAAGGTCAAGCACGATCGCATCGAAGTCGATGCGTCGGCTCGCGGCAAAAAAGGCCTGCGCCCGCGTGTAGGCCTGGGTCCTCCAGCCCAAGTGTTCAAGAAGCGTACAGAGATGCTCCGAGAGCCGCGCGTCATCCTCAACAACAGCAATAAGGGGGGTAGTCAGTGTCATGTCGCTTAGGCTAGCGAGAGGGCACAGGGCTTGGGAGTCAGAAAAGTCGACGCCCGATTGGCCGCTAGTTCAGGAATAGCTGATAGGCCGGGTGCTGGGTCTCTTCCCAGTGGGGGTAGCCCAGACCAATGAGAAAGGCATCGAAGGATGCTGCATCCTCCCCAGGCACTTGCAAACCGACCAAGATATTGCCCGTATCAGAGCCATGGTTTCGATAATGAAAAAGTGAAATATTCCAACTCGGGTTCATGGCGGAGAGGAACCGAAGCAGCGCACCTGGGCGCTCAGGAAACTCAAACCGAAACAGGCGCTCATCTTTGGCCAGGGGGGATCGGCCACCAACCATGTGTCGAATGTGATTCTTCGCAGTTTCATCAGCAGACAGATCGAGGGTTGCGAAGCCCTCTCCCACAAGACGCTTTGCAATAGACTGGGCCTCCGCACGGTCTTTGACCTGAAGCCCGAGGAAGAGGTGGGCCTGATGGGCGTCTGCGATTCGGTAATTGAATTCTGTGACGCTGTGGCTGCCAAGCAGCCCACAGAACCGCTTAAAACTTCCCCGCTCCTCTGGGATGGTGACCGCGAAGATTGCCTCACGCTGCTCGCCGATCTCGCTGCGTTCGCTCACGAATCGCAGGCGGTCAAAGTTCATGTTGGCACCACAGGCAATGGCCACCAGTGTTTTGGGGGTGCCATCCGCGCGCAGGCTGCCGTGGGTCTCGACATAGGCCTTCAGGCCCGCGAGGGCGAGCGCGCCGGCAGGCTCCTCGATGGCCCTCGTATCCTGATAAATATCCTTGATGGCTGCACAGACCGCATCGGTATCCACTCGGATCATCCGATCCACCACCTTCTGGGCGATTCGGAAGGTTTCTTCGCCGACCTGCTTGACGGCTGTGCCGTCCGAGAACAGGCCAACATCGTGAAGCTGCACACGCTCGCCCTGCTCAAGCGATTGAGCCATCGCGTCGGAGTCCTCGGTCTGCACGCCGATGATCAGGGTCTCTGGCCGTAGTTCTTTGACCAGGGCGCCAACCCCAGCAATCAGACCACCCCCACCCACGGCAATAAATATCGCGTCAATTGGGTCGGCATGCTGCCGGAGGATTTCCATGCCGATGGTGCCCTGGCCAGCAATCACATCGGGGTCATCAAAAGGGTGCACGAAGGTCAGCCCCTGGGCGCTCTGCAGCGACAGCGCATGCGCATAGGCGTCAGAATAGGAATCTCCGGCCAATACCACCTCTGCGCCGCGGGCCCGCACGGCGTCAATCTTGACCGAGGGCGTTGTTATCGGCATGACAATGACGGCTCGGCATCCGAGTGCCTTGGCAGATAGCGCCACGCCTTGAGCGTGATTCCCTGCAGAGGCAGCGATCACCCCCTTCTGCAGCTGCTCCGTGGTCAGATGCGCCATCTTGTTGTAAGCCCCGCGCACCTTGAAGGAGAAGACAGGCTGGGTATCTTCGCGCTTGAGCAGCACCTCGCAGCCGAGGCGCTGGCTGAGCCCGGGCGCTCTCTCCAGGGGCGTCTCATGCGCCACCTCGTACACCCGAGCGCCGAGAATGCGTCGCAGATAGTCGGTCGTCATGGAATGCGAGTGTACTGGGGAAGAGGCTTGTAGGGGCTTCACGGGTGATGGAGCGTTAAAATCCTATGCCACTCCTCCTCTGGTCATAACGGCTACTCAATCATGAATGCTCCTCTGACGCCCGCCCTTGCCGTGCAGCTTCAAGCAGCGCCGGAACCTCGCGCAGAGCGTCTGCGGGAGATTCCCTACAACTACACCTCATTCTCCGACCAGGAAATCATCCGTCGGGTCCTGGGGCAGGAGGGCTGGGATTTGGTCGATGAGCTGCGCCGCGAGCGTAAGACCGGCCGATCTGCAAAGATGCTCTATGAGGTCTTGGGCGACATCTGGGCTGTTCAACGCAACCCCTATCTGCAGGACGATCTGCTCTCCAGTCCCAAGCGTCGCCGTGCACTGATTGATGCGCTTCATCATCGACTTCAGGATATCGATCGCCGCCGAGAGCGAAGGTCGGAAGACCCCATGGTGGCTCAGCGTGACACGAAAGTACAGGCGCTATTAGCGCTCGCGAAGACTGCCGTCATGCGATTTGGTGCGGCTTTTGAAGAGATGCAGGCCCTGCGGCGCCAGATTCGAAAGCGCCTCGCCCGGCTCACCGACCCCGACAACATCAAGTTCGACGGGCTCTCCCGCGTCTCACATGTCACAGACGCAACAGACTGGCGGGTCGAGCTTCCACTCGTGGTGTTAACCCCAGACTCCGAAGTCGAGATCGCCGGCCTCGTGAGGGCATGTATTGAGCTTGGCCTCACCATCATTCCCCGGGGCGGTGGCACCGGTTACACCGGTGGGGCCGTGCCACTCACTGCAAAATCGGTGGTTATCAATACCGAGAAGCTCGATCACCTGGGTAGTGTCCAGCGTCGCCCCCTTCCTGGACGTGAGGAGCCGGTCGCAACCGTCTACGCCGGTGCAGGCGTAGTCACCCGCAGGGTCTCAGACGCCGCTGATCGCAGCGGTCTTGTCTTTGCAGTCGATCCAACCTCTGCTGATGCCTCATGCGTCGGCGGCAATATCGCCATGAATGCCGGCGGAAAGAAGGCCGTGCTTTGGGGTACGGCGATTGACAATCTGGCCTCCTGGCGCATGGTTGACCCACAGGGGGACTGGCTCGAGGTCACTCGCATCGCGCACAACATGGGCAAGATTCACGATCTCGACTGGGTCGAGTTTGAGGTGACCCGCTACGCTCCTCATCAACTGGTTGAAGAGGGGCCGGAGGCACACTTCCGAGGCGATCCGCTCGAGCGCAGGCAATTGCGACTCGAGGGCCGACAATTCCGCCGTCTTGGACTTGGCAAAGACGTGACTGATAAGGTGCTCGGCGGTCTTCCCGGCATTCAAAAAGAGGGCTGTGATGGGCTCATCACCAGCTGTCATTGGGTGCTGCACCGCATGCCGCAGTTTGTTCGGACGGTCTGTCTGGAGTTTTTTGGCAATGCCCAGGAAGCCGTTCCATCTATTGTCGAAATCAAGGACTACCTCGATACCCAGCCCGGTGGCACCCTGCTTGCCGGACTCGAGCACCTCGATGAGCGTTATCTCCGTGCAGTGGGCTATTCCACCAAGAGCAAGCGGGGCGTCATGCCCAAAATGGTGCTCATCGGGGACTTGGTTGGCGACGACGACCATGCGGTAGCGCGGGCCTCCTCGGAGGTGATTCGTCTGGCCAATGGCCGCTCCGGGGAAGGTTTCATTGCCGTATCTCCCGAGGCGCGCAAGGCCTTCTGGGCCGATCGCGCACGAACAGCCGCTATTGCCCGACACACCAATGCGTTTAAGATCAACGAGGACGTTGTTATCCCGCTGCCACGCATGGGCGAGTACACCAATGCGATTGAGCGCATCAACATCGAGCTGTCCATTTCGAACAAACTCAAACTCACCCGCGCGCTTCGACAAACGCTCAATGACATCGCATTCCCAGACGACGAGGATGCAAGCGAAGATCGGCAAGCGGAGCTTGCTCGGCGGGTTGGTGAGGCCACTGCGCTCCTCAAGCAGGTGGAGTCTCGTTGGGCCTACTTGCTGGCGCATCTCGATCGCACCCTCACCGAGGCGCATAGCGACTTGGTTGCCCTGGGTGTAGAGGGGGTTCCCTCAGCGGGCCGTCTCCAAGACACCCTAGGCTCACTCCTGCAAGACCACACGATTCGGGTGAGCTGGAAGCGAGAACTCCTCTCTGGCTTCCAACAAATCTTTCCGGGGCAGGCTTATGCGTCAATCGTCGAGCGTTTGCGGGCGACGCATCAGAAGGTGTTGCGCTCTCGCGTATTTGTGGCGCTTCACATGCACGCGGGCGATGGGAATGTGCATACCAACCTGCCAGTGAACTCCGACGACTATGAGATGCTTACCGAGGCCCACCAGGCCGTTGCTCGCATCATGCAGATTGCGAAAGATCTCGACGGTGTGATCTCAGGTGAGCACGGCATTGGTATCACCAAACTCGAGTTTCTCTCCCCCGAGGAGCGAAAGGCCTTTGCTGATTACAAGCAACAGGTAGACCCTGAGGGCCGCTTCAATGCAGGCAAGCTGCTTGAGGGTGGAGACCTTCGAAATGCCTATACCCCCTCCTTTGGGCTGATGGGTGCTGAGAGCCTCATTCTTCAGCAGAGTGACATCCGATCGATTGCGGATTCATTCGCAAACTGCCTTCGTTGCGGAAAGTGTAAGCCGGTCTGCGCGACGCATTCTCCGCGCGCAAATCTCCTGTATTCGCCGCGCAATAAAATTCTGGCGACCTCGCTGCTCATTGAGGCCTTCCTATACGAAGAGCAGACTCGCCGCGGCGTAAGCATTGCGCACTGGGAGGAGTTCTCGGACGTTGCAGATCACTGCACGGTCTGCCACAAATGCGCCAGTCCCTGCCCCGTCGATATCGATTTTGGCGAAGTCTCCATGAATATGCGAGACCTCCTGCGCCGTATGGGTAAGAAGCGGTTTAATCCGGGTACGGCAGCGTCGATGTTCTTCTTGAACGCAAGCCAGCCCGAGACCATCGCTTTTGCTCGGAAGGTCATGATCGAGTGGGGATACAAAGCCCAGCGGTTAGCCCATGGGTTTTTCAAGTCTTTTGCCAAACAGCAGACGCGTAAGCCTCCAGCCACGCTTGGACGCGCCCCCATCCAGGCCCAGGTCATTCACTTCGTCAACAAACGCATGCCGGGAAATCTCCCGAAGAAGACTGCGAGAGCGTTGCTTGATATCGAGGACGCGCGTTACGTTCCCATCATTCGGAATCCTCAGGCCACCTCCGCAGACGCAGAGGCCGTGTTCTATTTCCCTGGGTGTGGATCCGAGCGCCTCTTCTCCCAGGTGGGGCTCGCCACGCAGGCCATGCTCTGGCAGGCCAACGTGCAGACGGTACTGCCGCCGGGCTACTTATGTTGCGGCTATCCGCAGCGTGGGTCTGGTCAGTTCGACAAGGCTGACAAGATCATCACCGACAACCGAGTCCTCTTTCATCGCGTGGCTAACACCCTCAACTACCTGGACATCAAGACGGTCGTGGTCTCATGCGGAACCTGCTACGACCAGCTCGCTGGGTACGAATTCGAGAAGATCTTTCCAGGCTGTCGCATCTTGGACATCCACGAGTTTCTCCTTGAGAAAGGGCTTCGCCTAGAAGGTGTCACGGGTGTGCGGTACATGTACCACGATCCCTGTCACAGCCCCATGAAGCAGCACAATCCCATGAAGGTCGTGAATGCCCTCGTCAACAGTGACCTTAACGGCACAGTTGAGAAGAACGATCGTTGCTGTGGCGAATCGGGCACGTTGGCTATTGCGAGGCCAGACATCTCCACACAGGTGCGGTTTCGCAAGGAAGCCGAAATGCGCAAAGGGGCCGACACCGCTCGGGGAGATGATCCGAATCAGGAAGTGAAGATTCTCACCTCCTGCCCAAGCTGCTTGCAGGGACTAAGCCGCTATAGTGATGACACGGGTGTGGACGCCGATTACATCGTGGTCGAGATGGCCCGCCATCTCCTGGGTCCCAGCTGGATGGAGGACTATGTGGCGAAGGCAAACCAAGGAGGCATCGAGCGCGTCTTGGTATAGCGAGCCCTCAGGCTGCGCTTGTTTGTGGTTCGCGCAGCAGTCTCTGAGTGGGAAATACCAAGGCGAATCGGCTGCCTTCACCGAGTGCGCTCTCAATTCGCAAATGGGCGTTGTGGCGCGATGCGATGTGTTTGACGATCGCAAGTCCAAGGCCGGTCCCTCCCGTTGATCGTGAGCGGCCCTTGTCGACCCGATAGAAGCGCTCGGTGAGCCGTCCAATATGTTCTGGCTCAATGCCCGGGCCGGTATCGCGCACCTCGAAAACACCCTGCCCCTCTTCGTTGCGCCGCCAGCTCAGCGTAATCGTGCCGTGCGCTGGGGTGTAGCGAATTGCGTTGCTCACCAGGTTGCCAAACGCACTGGCCAACTCTTGTTCGTCGCCGATGAGCAGGTCAGGGCTCAGAGGCTGGGCGAGTGCGATCTGATGTTTTCCGCGGCTGAGATGATCTGCATCCTGGGCAAGCTGCTCGAGCGCCTTGCGCATGTCCAGATGATCTTCCCCGGGTGGCGTCTTGTCCGACTCAATCCGCGATAAGACCAGCAGATCTTCAATGAGCCGCTGCATGCGCTGGGCCTGAGTGCGAATGGTCTCGAGAATATCCGCGCGCTGATTCTTGTCCAGGGGGAGCTCCTGCAGCGTCTCTACAAATCCTGAAATGACGGTGAGCGGTGTCTTGAGCTCATGGGAGACATTCGCGACGAAGTCTCTCCTGGTCGTCTCAAGTTTGAGCACCTCAGTGACATCGCGGGTGAGCAGGAGCTGTTCGCGCTCGCCGTAAGGGATGAGCTGCACCTGAAGGCTACGGCCGTCTCCTGGCACGCCGGTGAGTGTGACGGGCTCAGACCATTGACCTTGTTCCAGGTACTCGCTGAAGTCTGGGTGCCGCAGGAGGTTCAGAATGTTGCGGCCATAGTCATCTGGTACCCGGAGGTTCAGATGCAATGCGGCGCGCCTTGATGCGTAGGTGATTTGATGATGGTCATCCAGGGAGACCACACCATCAGGCATGGCCTCGGTCGCACTGCGAAACGAGCTCAGCATGAGCTTGAGTTGGGCCTGTTGACGCTCGTAAGACCGCGCCAACCTGAACACGGCCGAGAACAGAACATCCCAGGTACCGAGGCCCGTCGGCGTTTTATTGAGCTTAAAGTCCTCAAGCCATCGCGTCATTTTCCGCAAGTGCCAGAGCTGGAAGCAGATCCAAATGACCAGCGAGCTGAAGGCGACGGTGAAGGCAGCGCGTCCTCCCGCAACCAAATCGGCCAGCAACGAGGCCAGCAAAATCAAAGTTACAGTGACGAGGACACGAACCCAGAGACCGGTCATGCCGGCATTATCTTCGGAAAAGCCTGAAACCCGTTAGGCTGCCGCTGCGGCTGGGCTTGCAGTAAATCGATACCCGCTGCCGCGCACCGTCTCGACATGGCGCTCATGCCCTGTTGGGGTAAGTGCTTGACGCAGGCGACGAATATGAACGTCAACCGTTCGCTCCTCGACAAACACGTGGTCACCCCAGACATGATCAAGGAGTTGGCTACGGCTGTGGACGCGCTCTGGGTGGGTCATGAAAAAGTGCAGCAGGCGGAATTCCGTTGGACCCAAGTCAAGGGGCATGCCCCCGCCTGAGACGCGGTGGGTCAATGGGTCGAGCTTCAGGCCACAGATGTCGACTGCGTCGTCCGTCAGTTGGGGGGCGCGACGGCGCATGACGGCCTTGATTCGGGCGAGCAATTCCTTCGGGGAGAAGGGCTTGGTCATGTAGTCATCGGCACCGCTTTCGAGACCCTCGACCTTATCGCCCTCTTCAGATCGGGCTGTCAACATGATGATCGGCACGTCGCGTGTGCGCTCATCTGCACGCAGCTTCTTGGCGTATTGCACGCCGCTTGCTCCCGGAAGCATCCAGTCCAATAGAATAAGGTCTGGGAGCTCTGCCCGAATCAGCGTGTCCGCCTGAATGGAGTCTGCGGCCCGAAGGACCTTATGCCCAGCAAAGCTGAGGTTGACTGCGACCAGCTCGGCAATTGCGGGTTCGTCTTCTACGACAAGGATGGTGCTCGACATGATGGCGAATTTATTCCCGAAATATTGCGCCTATATGACAGTTAATGGGAAAAAAGCTGTCTAGACTCGAACCCAATAGGAACCAGTTGCCCATGAACACGACTCATTTCGGATTTAAGACGGTTCTCGAGCAGGATAAGGCGCGAGAGGTTCGGCGGGTATTCGATCGCGTTGCTGATCGCTATGACCTCATGAACGACCTCATGTCTGCGGGCTTGCACCGAGCCTGGAAGGCCTGGACGGTTGCCCAAGCCCAGGTCAAACCTGGAGATTGGGTCCTGGATGTTGCCAGCGGGACCGGCGATCTGGCCTTGGCATTCTCGAAGCGGGTTGGACCCGAGGGCCGCGTGGTCATGGCCGACATCAATGCTCAAATGCTTGAGCGCGGCAGAGATCGCCTGATGAACCTTGGTCGGGCAGTGGAGGCCGTTGTCTGCGACTGCGAAGCGCTACCCTTCTCGGACAATCAGTTCGATCGCATTACCCTGGCTTTTGGTCTGCGAAACATGACCCACAAGGATCAAGCCTTGCGCGAACTGCACCGGGTGCTCAAGCCCAATGGCAAGCTCTTGGTTTTGGAGTTCTCAAAAGTGGTAAAGCCGCTCGAGGGTCTCTACGACGCATATTCCTTCAAAATTCTGCCGTGGCTCGGTGAGCGCGTGACCGGCGATGCGGATAGCTACCGCTACCTCGCGGAATCGATCCGCATGCATCCCGACCCTGAAACGCTTGCAACGCTTATGCGCGACAGCGGCTTTGGGGTGGTGCGTTATTCCACCCACACAGCTGGTGTGGTTGCTCTGCACCAAGCGGTAAAACTTGGGTCCAATCCGAAATAACAGTCCTACTCTAGGAGTTACTCTATGTCACTGATCGTTCGTCGTCTCACCCGCTCCATGCAATGGGCCGGTCTTGGCGCCATGAGCATTGTGCTGAGCATGTTTGCTCTTGTGCCCATCGAGGCCGAGGCCAAGCGCATGGGAGGTGGCTCATCATTCGGCCGACAAGCCCCAGTGCAGCGACAGGCGCCGCCCACAAAACCAGCTCAGCAGCCCTCCCAACAACCTGCGCAACAGCCCGGTCAACAACCCGCGGCCGCCCCTGCGGCTGCGCCCGCTGCAGCTCAGACAGCGGCACCGGCTCGAAACAGCTGGATGGGTCCTGTCGCTGGCCTAGCAGCCGGCTTGGGTTTGGCCGCGTTGGCCTCCTATCTGGGTTTTGGTGAGGAGCTCATGAGCATGCTCCTCATTGTTGCTGGCGTGCTCCTGGCTGTCTTCTTGTTCCGTCTCGTGATGTCTCGCGGGCGCCAGGCCCAGCCTGCCGCTGCAGGTATTGCTGGCGCTGCGGGTGCCCCAATGGCCCGCACTGCGCTGCCAGACACCCAGTTAGGTGAGCCCATTGCACAGCCGGTTCAGCCGCAATCCCAAGAAACTTCCGAAGAAGATGTCGAGCGTTTCCTGAGTGTTGCGCGTGAGCAATTTCTGCACCTTCAGAGAGTCTGGGACGAAGGTCGGCTCGACGACATCCGCGGCTTTACCACCGAGGGCATGGCAGAGGGCCTTCGCCAGCAGCTCTTCCAGCGTGGGCCCTCGGCCAACGTGACCACCGTTGACGAGCTGCATGTGGAATGGTTTGGTCAGTCCCGTGACACCGGAGACGAGGGACAACCGGTTGACGCAGTCTTCATCCGTTTCCACGGGCTCATTCGCGAGGCGGTCGATGCCCTGCCAACGCACTTCGACGAGACCTGGACACTGCACAAGACGGTTGGCGATCCGAATGCGGGCTGGCTGCTCGCCGGCATCACCCAGAACGCGCAGTCTTAAGCGGAACCTGCATGCTTGCGGCGCTTAACTTCGCCATTGAGCGTGACCGTGCCCTGCACGATCAACTTCGCTCATTGGCGGGGTGCCATATTGTGGTGGCTTTCGAGGGTTTCTCGCCTCTCGCCATCCCGGCGCTGTCTGCTCGTTTTGCACCAGATGGTCTGCTCGAGGCCGTCACGACTGACGCGTCTGCACCGATTGATGTGCGCCTCACACTGACCCCGGCTTTCTTTTTAGCAAGCATGGAGCAGTTCTTCTCAAAAGCTTCTGCTGGCCCTTCCATGAAGGGCGTGCGGATTGAGGGGGATGCGGAGATTGCTCAGAAGCTCACGCCCCTTATCGCACTCATGCGAGCGCGCATTTCTCCACTGGGCCAGGCGGTTCAAAAGTCTTGGCCTGCACAGGCGGCACAAAAAGCGGCTCATCATGCAATCTATGAGACAGACGTGCTTGTCAGCCGAGCTCAGGTCGACTCTCATCAACAAGATCTTCAGGCGCTGCGTGACCGCATTGCGCGCTTTGAAAAGCGTCTTCAGTCCGTCGAGGCGACCAGCGCGCGGTAGGCCCGCCATGTTGCATGCCCAACCCAGGGCGCAGTCACGATGAGTAAGGGCATGAATAAGAGCAGGCTAGCCCCAATAATGCCAACGATTAAGAGGCCCCACACCAGACAAGTTCCTGGATTGCTCCAGAGGGCCCGCGCGCTGGCGAAAACAGCCTCGAGCGTGTCGGTCCCCCGGTCTAGCAGCAATGGAACGCTCACCACCGAAATCGCAAATACGAGACTTGCAAAGACAAATCCAACGAACAGCCAGACCAAGATAAATTCCAGGTTTTCCATACTGACGATCTGCTGAAGCATGCTCTGGACCGTTGGGTAATCGTGAGACGCGAAAAGCGCAAAGATCACCACCGAAACACGGGCCCAGACGATCATGAAAAAGGTCAGCATGGCGGCAAAAAAGCCAATGGACTTCCAGTTCCGGAGCCAAGCCCACCAGCTCTTCACCAAGTTATAGCCCTCGCCTTGCTCTCGTTGGCGAGAGAGCTCATAAATGCCGGTGCAAATAAAGGGCCCCATCAAGAAGAATCCGGCTGTCAGCCCCATTGTGGCTTGCCATAGCGACCCGTAGACATAGGAGATCAAATACCCCATGAGGGCGAAACACCCGCCGTACCATGCGCCGCGAAGCCCTGCACAAAGCATGTCATGCCACCCGGCCCGAAGCCATTGAATGGGTGCCGTCAGTGGGAGGCCTTGTTGTATCGCGGTCATGTCTCTCTCCTTGCTTTATTCTGATTGTGTTCCTCTATGCGGACATAAGCATCTTGCGCTGCACTACAACACTAGGCGCGATGGTAGGGGTGACCTGCCAAGATCGACCACGCGCGATAGAGCTGCTCTACAAGGATGACACGCGCCATGCCGTGAGGCAGGGTGAAATCGGAGAGCCGAAGCGAGCATGCTGACTCTGATTTCAAGGTGGGGTCTAGGCCGTCAGGGCCGCCGATGACAAAGCTGACGGTGTGCTGGTTCAGCCGCCAACGGTCGAGCTGTTGGGCCAACGCCACACTCGTAAGCGTTTTTCCATGCTCATCGAGGGTCACGAGGAGGGACCCGGGAGGCAATGCTTGCCGGACTCTGGACGCCTCGGCCTGCATCATGGCTTCGACCGTCTTGCCAAGGGTGCGGGGCTCGGCTTTGATCTCTTTTAAGGTGAGCGGGAATTCCCCAGGGAATCGATCCGCGTACTCCCGGTAAGCTTCCTCCACCCAACGAGGCTGCTTGGTTCCGACTGCCAATAGATGCAGCTGCATACACGATCTCCTCGATCACAACCGAAAGGACGCATCACATGAAACCTGTCGTGCTTTTTCTTGACGACTTCGAGCATGCATTCTCTAACACCCCACGCATTCGGGCGCTAGACGGCGCTGCAACCCTCGAGATCCACACGTCACCGTTGCGCGGGGCTGCGCTTGAATCTGCATTGGCCAGGGCCAGTGGTGTCGTCCTGATGCGTGATCGCACACCATTTGGTGAGTCGGAACTCAGCCGCGCCCCGCACCTCAAGTTTGTGATTTATACCGGTACGCGCAACAACCTTCTTGATGAGGCTGCCTGTCAGGCGCGAGCGATTCCTGTGTTCAATACACAATTTGGGCCATCCAAGGCGAGTACATGCGAACTCACTTGGGCGCTTTTGCTTGCCAGTCTCAAACGCGTCGAGGCGGGCATGCGGGTGCTCCGAGAGCCGCTCGCCGATTGGAGGCAGGGCCTACACTTTCCCCATCTCGCCGATATTTTGGAAGGTGAGACCCTCGGGCTCATTGGCCTAGGGAATATCGGCTCAAGGGTTGCGCGTGTCGGGCAAGCCTTTGGTATGCGTGTGCTCGCTTGGAGTCCCAATCTGACACCGGAGAGGGCTCAGGCGGGGGGTGCAGAGTGGTCATCGCTTGAGGACCTGCTTGGACAAAGCAAGGCGGTAAGCCTGCACATGGTGCTGGCAGATACGACGCGCGGCCTCATGAATGCAGATCGGCTTGCGCTGATGCGCCCTGACAGCGTCTTGGTGAACACCTCACGGGCTGGGCTGGTGGTCGAGCGGGATCTTCTGCTTGCACTAGAGGCGGGTCGTCCGTCGATGGCGGCATTGGACGTTTTCGAGCAAGAGCCCTTACCCGCCGATCACCCGTTTCGCACCATGGACCAGGTCACGCTCTCACCTCATCTGGGCTTTGTGGCCAATCCGGTCTATGCCACCTTCACAGAGACGGTTGCGGACCATCTGGAGCGGCTGATACCCACAGTTCAGTAAGGCCGCTGTACAAGGGCCCGTCTAGCCACGCCTGAGGCTCGGGCTCCTTGATGAGCCTGAGATCCGGACGCGCCCGTGCGAGAGCCTGCAATGCAGTCATGGCCTCTGTTCGGGTGAGGGCAGCTCCCAGGCAGATATGGGGACCACTTCCGAAGGGAAGTCCCGCAGACTCCAGGTTGGCAATGACCAGCTCACCACGACGCAGGGTCTGACCGAAGGCCTCGTGCCCTATTTTGACGCGTCGGCCAGTGATCCGAATCGGGGGATATTCTCGCAACACCCGATGCACGACCGCCTGCGCAACGGATTCCTGGACGAGCGTTTGCCAGATCTGAGGGTCCCTCAGGCCCACCAAGAGGCCGACTGAGAGCAGGTGCCGGGTTGTTTCAAGCCCCGCGAAGAACAACATGAGCTGCTGAATCTGCGCCTCTGTAAGGGGGGCTGCGAGACCCATAGAGGTGGTCAGCAGCTGTGCCGCTTGCCGCGCCTCGTCAGCAACGCCGGCGTGCAAGTTTGGCCTCTCCAGAAACACGGCCAACGCGTGCGAGGCAGCCCAGAGTGCTGGGCTATCCGGGACACTTACCCCCATCCAGTGACACATTACTTTGAGCGGCACCTTGCGGGCATAGTGCTCGACTAAGTCCAGGGGCACCCCTCGGGGCAGCGAGTCCGCAACCGCATCCGCCCATTCCCGCAGCAAATTCCTTTTGAGCAAGACTTCGCGGGCAGAAAAGGCCTCCGAGACACTGCCTCGAGCGACCTGGTGTTCGATACCATCAAAGAAAATAAAGGCGCTTGAGAGGAGCTTACGAAAACCAAGCTGCTCGCCTCGGGCCGCGCCCGCCTTTCGAATCCAGCCCGCTGTCCGGTCTGCTGAAAGCAGCTCAGAGCTTAATGCCCATTGGACAGCCGTTCGACCCGAAGCGACCCACGCTCCCCCATAGAGCATTGGGTCCCAGCGAAGCTGGGCATGCGTCATGTAGACAGAATCTGCAGTCTGTCTAACAGCGCACGATCATGCTCGGCCTGAGGGTTGGATGTGGTGAGCAGTCGATCGCCGTAAAAAATAGAATTGGCCCCCGCCATGAAGCAAAGCGTCTGTAGCTCGTCTGACATGCCTTCACGACCGGCCGACAGGCGCACGCGCGCATGGGGCATCAGGACTCTGGCGACCGCAATGGTGCGCACGAATTCAAGTGGGTCGAGTGCAGGTGTGCCATGTAATGGCGTTCCCGGGACCGGCACCAGTTGGTTAATTGGCACAGACTCGGGCGCGGGTGATAGGTTTGCCAAGGTAGCTAGAAGGCTCGCCCGTTGGCGCCGTGTCTCACCCATGCCAACAATGCCACCGCAACACACGTGAATGCCAGCGTCGCGAACGCGATCGAGCGTCTCCAGACGATCTTCGAATTGTCGGGTGGAGATGATTTGTCCGTAGAAGTCTGCAGAGGTATCGAGGTTGTGGTTGTAGTAATCCAAGCCGGCCTCTGCAAGTGACTGCGCCTGAGACTCGGAGAGCATGCCCAAGGTCATACATGTCTCGAGCCCAAGATTCCTGACGCCTCTGACCATATCGGTCAGCGCATCCATATCCTTGTCTTTGGGGCTGCGCCAGGCAGCACCCATGCAGAACCGACTCGCCCCCTGTGCCTTGGCCTGCGCTGCTGCCTCGAGGACCTCGCTTACATCCATGAGTTTTTCTGCCTTGACGCTGCCCTCGTGATGGGCAGACTGGGGGCAGTAACCGCAGTCCTCAGCACACCCACCGGTCTTGATGGACAGAAGCGTCGAGAGTTGGACTTCGTTATGCGGCTGATGGGCACGGTGCACCTGTTGAGCCTGGAACAACAGATCAAGAAACGGCCGTTCGAAGAGATCGACGACGGCCTGTGTGTTCCAATTCCTGAGCTGGGTTTCGTCAGGACGAGATGAAGTAGGGGCGGAGGGCGTCGGTGTGGAGCGCGTCGAGCGGGTCATATGGGTCTTGGTCTAGTCTGGGAATTCTGCCTAGGCATGGGGCGCCAAAGCGATGCTCAATAACATCTCGTAAAGCAGAGAAGGTCTGCTCCGAAAATAACATGTCTGGGTCAATGGTGTTGGCAATCCAACCAGCAATTGGGAGGCCTTCTGCTTGGATAGCCCTAAGGGTGAGCAGTGCATGATTCATGCAACCGAGTCGCATCCCGACCACCAAGACAACTGGCAGCCCGAGTAAGCGGGCCAAATCTGCTGTTGAGCAGTCTGTATTGAGTGGCACATCGAAACCGCCAACACCTTCAACGATCACACAGTCGGCGCTCTGTTCGAGCTGCTCAAGCACAAGCCAGAGCGGCTCAAGCGAGAGGGTTACGCCCTCCTGCGCTGCTGCGACAGAAGGCGCGCATGCAGCAAGGAGCTGGATCGGTCCCACAGCTTGGGGTCCAATTGCAGTCAGGCCTGTGGCGTTGTGAAGTGCTGCGACATCTTCATTGATTCCGTCTGCGGCCCGTCCTGCTGAGACGGGCTTAAACCCAGCGGTGCGCACCCCAAGGGTTTGGCCCAGACGCACAAGTGCACAAGACACGAGGGTCTTACCGATCTCCGTATCCGTTCCGGCCACAAAGAGGCCGCGCCGCTTCATCACCAACTGGTTTCACGCTCTGGAGTAGACGAGACTTTATGGATGCTGAGGTCTGCACCCTCAAACTCTGCCTCGCGGTCCAGTCGCAGGCCGATTGTGTATCGCAGTCCACCATAAATCACCGTGGCGCCGATCACGGAGACCAACACGGCTGTGACTGCGCCCACGATCTGGCTACCTAAAGCGACACCGCCAAGGCCACCAAGTGCGGGAAGGCCAAAGATGCCTACCGCAACCGTACCCATTACGCCACAGAGCCCATGTAATGGCCACACGCCAAGCACATCGTCGATTCGGAGGCGGTTTTGGGTGAAGTTAAACATCTTCACAAAGAGCAGTCCGGCGAGCAATCCAACGGCTAGAGAGCCCAGTGGGTGCATGACGTCGCTGCCTGCGCAGACTGCTACCAGTCCAGCGAGGGGCCCGTTATAGACGAACCCAGGATCGTTTCTCCCCAGGGCAAGTGCAGCCAGGGTACCTCCGATCATGGCCATGAGGCTGTTGAGTGCGACCAACCCTGAGATCGCCTCAATCTTTTGTGCACTCATGACGTTAAACCCGAACCAGCCCACGATCAGAATCCAACTGCCTAGGGCAAGAAACGGAATGCTGCTTGGCGGATGGGCGGCCACTGCCCCGCCATTTCGGTATCTGCCCGTGCGGGGCCCCAGAAAAAGCACAGCAATGAGCGCTGCCCAGCCCCCCACCGCGTGTACAACGGCTGAACCTGCGAAGTCATGAAATGCCTCCCCGAACCATGACTTGATGGTGTCCTGAAAGCCAAACAAGTTGTTCCAGGCCATTCCCTCAAAAAGCGAGTAAGCCAACCCAACCATCAGCGCAGTCGCGATGAGCTGGGGCCCGAATCGAGCGCGCTCTGCAATGCCTCCTGAAATGATGGCTGGGATTGCAGCGGCAAATGTGAAGAGAAAAAAGAATTTCGTAAGGCCAAAGCCGTGGTCCTGCGTGAGTGCCTCAGCGCTGACGAAGAAGTGGATTCCGTAGGCAAGGTAGTAGCCAATGAAAAAATAGGCAAGGCCGCTAACTGAGAGGTCGGCAATGATCTTGACTAGGGCATTGACCTGATTCTTATGCCTGACAGTGCCGACCTCAAGAAAGGCAAACCCTGCATGCATGGCCAAAACCATGATGGCGCCAAGGAGAATGAAAAGCGTATCAACGCTGGTGGCTGCTGCTGCGTTCATCATATGGGGCTCTAAAAATCCTCGATTCTAGTCCGGCCACACCCGTCAGTCTCGTGGCGCGGTCAGCGCCGAGCAAAGGTAAGACACATCCTCGATGGTGTGAGCGGCTGAGAGCGACACGCGCAGTCTGGCCGTACCCTCAGGTACCGTCGGAGGTCGAATGGCTGGAACCCAGAAGCCCGCGCAGGCCAGTGCCATGGAGCACTGCATCGCTGCCACGTTGTCTCCAATCAGGACGGGCTGAATGGGTGTGATTGACTCTGGCAGTTGCAGCCCGATTGTGTTGAGCGCTGAACGATGCGACTGCATGTGCCTAATGAGCGTTGTAAGGTGATTTCGGCGACTTGAGCCCTCGTCACCGCGAATGATTTCGACACTTTGGAGCAGGGCGTGACTGATTGCGGGTGGGGGTGCCGTGGTGTAAATGAAGCTGCGGGCGGCTTGTTGCATCCACTCGATCACAAGTGGATGTGCAGCCACGAATGCGCCAGAGACGCCGGCGGCCTTCCCCAGGGTACCCATCAGGATAAACCGCTCACTGCAGATTTTTGAGAGCGCCATGGTGCCTCGGCCCTCCTCGCCCAAAACCCCCATTGCGTGCGCATCATCCACGATGACAGTCGCATCGAAGCGTTCTGCAAGATTGAGCAGCGCCTGCAAAGGAGCAAGGTCTCCGTCCATACTAAACACGCCGTCCGTCACAATCATTTTGATTCTGGCTTGACTGCTCGCGAGAAGTCGCTCCAGGGCTTCCATGTCTCTGTGGGGAAACCGACGATGGTCGGCCTCGCTCAATCGCATGCCGTCAATCAGTGATGCGTGGTTCAGTTTGTCGCAGAAGAGGGCGTCGCCACGTTCTGTGATTGCAGTGAGCAGCGCCAGATTCGCCAGGTATCCCGTCGAAAACAACAGGCACTGGCACTCGGGAAATAATGGGGCCACCCAATCTGCCAGTGCGTGCTCAAGTTGTTCATGCGCCAGGCTGTGCCCACTTACCATGGCCGAAGCGCCCGCGCCTGCTCCATATCGATCCAGTCCCTCATGGAAGGCTTTCAGAACCGTTGGATGGTTGGCTAGACCCAGGTAGTCATTGCTTGCAAAATTAAGGACAGCCCCAGAGTCTCTGTGCGCAACTCGGTCACTCGGGCCCAACCCGGTGACGCGCTGTCGCAAGAGGCCGGCGGCTTTGCGATCAAGCAAGCGTTGGCGGAGTCGGTCCAGTAGCATGGTGTCTGAGGTTTTCGAGAACGCTCTGCGTGAACACTTCGGCGAGCCACTCCACATGGCCCTCATGAAGAACCAGGGGAGGCATGAGGTAAACCGAAGGGCCTATCGGCCGGATCAGCAGACCTTTGCGTCGTGCGGTCTCTCGAATGCCTCGCATACGATTCGTATCAAACAAATCTGGGCTGATATCCACTGCCCAAATACTTCCTAGGTTTCTAAAGTGTCGAATAGCCCCCATCTCAATCGCGGGCTCAAACGCCTTATAAAGCGCACAGGTAAGCTGCTGCGCAGCGACTGCTGTCTTTTGAAGAGTCTCCTCCTGCTGGAGGATCTCGAGCACAGTGAGAGCCGCTCTGCAGGCAAGCGGGTTTCCTGAGTACGAGTGTGAATGCAAAAAGCCGCGTCGAACATCAGGGTGATAAAACGCCTGATAAACCTCGCTCTGTGTGAGCACCAGGGAGAGCGGCAAGAAGCCCCCGGAAATGCCCTTTGAGAGGCAAATGAAATCCGGCCAGTCATGCGCTTGAGACGCGCCAGAAAGCGCCTGTTCCCAGGCAAAGAACGTACCCGTTCGGCCACAGCCCACGGCGATCTCATCTGCGATCAGGTGAATCCCCCGAGCGCGCGTGAGGGCGCGCGCTCGCTTGAGGTAGGCTGCGGGATAGATCGCCATGCCTGCTGCGCCCTGAACAAGCGGCTCCAGGATCAGTGCGCAGATGGATGCCCCGTGGGTGTCGAGCGTGCGCTCTAGGGCTCGCGCAGCTTGTTCAGCCCAGACTGCCTCTGAGACCCCAGGTGGCGCAAGGCGCGGGTCTGGAGATGGCACCAAAAGCGGTTCTCGAATCAGTGAGGCATAGGCGGCACGAAAGATGGGTACGTCGGTTACCGACAATGCCCCGAGCGTCTCCCCGTGATAACTCTGGGATAGACAGACAAACCGATTCCGCCCCGCTTGACCGCTCTCTAGCATGCTGTGAGCGCTCATCTTGAGTGCGATCTCCACAGCTGAGGCGCCATCGCTCGCAAAGAAGCAATGTCCGAGGTGGCCCTGGGTCAGGGTGCTGAGTGCCTCTGCCAAGTCGACCGCTGGCTGGTGGGTGCAGCCTGCGAGCATCACGTGGCTCAGGGTGTCGAGCTGGTCCTTGAGCGCCGAAACGATGCGGGGATGTCCATGTCCCAGGAGATTGACCCACCAAGAGCTGATGCCGTCGAAGAGCCGCTGTCCATCCTCTAGTTCAAGCCAGGGCCCAGCAGCACGCACAACCGCCAGTGGAGGATCTTGTTGTGCCTGCCACATCTGAGTGCACGGGTGCCAGATGGCTTTGAGACTTCTCTGGGCTAGGGATTCAACCATGGCGCAGAGTGTATGCTCGACGCATCATCTACGCCATGACACATAACGCTCTCGCCACAGATTGGACGGCCTATTGGGCCTCGGGTGCCTTGCACTCCTGCGTTGGATCTTTTCGCGGCAATTACGAGGGCGCCATCGCGTTATTCTGGAAATCCGCTTGGATTGACCGCATTAAGCCTCAGGATCGTGTGCTCGACCTGGGGTGCGGGAATGGTCCCCTCGCCCTCCTCCTCCTGAACGCCTCAGTGCCGTGGGGACACTATGTGGGGCTTGACCTAGCAGCTATCTCTCCGCAATGGACCTCTCAGATCCCGGCTGAGCAAAGCGAAAGAATTCAGTTCTGCCCAAGCACATCCATGACCCATACGGCACTTCCAAGTGGTTCATTCGACTGGGTGATCTCACAGTTCGGGGTTGAGTACGCCAGCGTGACTGAGTGGGTCGCCGAGGTTGACCGTGTATCGACAGCGGCTCCGAATCTTGCATTCTTCATGCACCACTCTGAGAGCCGACTGACGCTTGCTGCTCAGGAGGAGGTCGGGCATGCAGACTGGCTCTTTTCAGAGCCGGGTCTTATGACGCGTGCGGCCGAGATGATCGAGCCCATGGCGCTCTCTCGCACGCTTTCCGGGAGAAAGCAGCTTGAACGGAGCGCGCAAGCACAGCGTGCCCGAGATCGCTTCAATCAAGTTCAGGACGACCTCAACCTCAGGATTGCCGGTTCATCGGTCCCTGACCTGCTGTTTCAGGCGCGCGAGGCCTGCGCTCAGATATTGACGATTGCCCAGACGCAGGGGAGCGCCCCTGCCAGACAGGCATGGGAGACTTGGCGCAAGTCGAGCCGGGAGGCGAGAGCGCGTCAGGCGGAGCTCATTGCCGCAGCCCAGAGCCATGAGGCCGTCTCCGAGCTAGAGAGTCGGCTCAAATCGCTGCGTCCTGGCCTGCATTCCCACCTGGCAGCCATCTCTGAGGGACGGTATCTTCTGGGATGGGGCCTCTCTCTTTACCCACAAAGGAGTTCATGAGTATGTCCACCGTCTCACATCCGTTTCACCTGGCCTTTCCCGTCGATGACCTTCAGGAGGCGCGTGCATTTTATGGTGGGCTGCTTGGCTGCGCAGAGGGCCGCAGTTCTGATGAGTGGATCGACTTCAATTTCTATGGCCACCAGATCGTGGCCCACTTGGCGCATGGGGAAGCATCTAACGACATCTGCTCGGATGTCGATGGCAAAAAGGTACCGGTCAGGCATTTCGGAATGGTGCTCTCCATGCCAGAGTGGCAACAAATGGCAGATCGGCTCAAGGCGGCAGGGGTTCAATTTGTCATCGAACCATACATCCGATTTAAGGGCGAAGTGGGTGAGCAGGCGACCATGTTCTTTCTCGACCCATCGGGTAATGCCATTGAGTTTAAGGCGATGGCGGACCCCTCAAGACTGTTTGCAAAATAGCTTGCGAGGGGCTCGCAGATGCCGGATCGACTGCCAACAAGCGCCCCAATCGCACAGCGCATAGAGCGGCTCTTTGAGTTAGCCCGGCGCCACGGAGAGGCCTTCGCCGGGCCTGAGGCCAGTCTCGCTCGGGAGCGGTACTTGGCTCAGCACCCAACGGCAGTGCTGGTCCTCAAGTGCATGGACGGCCGCATCAATCTCTCAGTAGCCACACAAACGCCTGCAGGTATTCTCATGCCCTTTCGAAATCTCGGGGGTATGTTTGATTTGGGCTGGCCGCATCTTGGGGAGGTGCTTCATAACCAAGTCATGCGTATGGTGCATCAAGGGCGTCGTGTCCTTTTGCTCATCACCTATCACTTCTCTCGTGGAGAACCACTCAGAGGCTGTGCTGGATTTCAATATGACCGCGCTGCGAGCATGCGCCATACCTGGCAGATACGACAGCAGGTGCAGAGCATTTTTGGTTCGGATCATCAAACCGTGTACCCCGTGGTGTGTGGTTTTGAGACCGACGAGGACGCCCTCTTGATTCATGGCCATTCAGATGATGCGGTGCTCGATGTTTCCACCCTAGTGGACGGAAACCCAGACTCGCTGCGCCAGCAGATATCCAGGCTGTTTCCGGAGATGCCATTGGCAATGCAGAATGACCTGTTGCCCCTGCTGGAGGGGAATGTCACACACGTCGCGCAGACCCGCGAACTGAATGCTCGCCAAGCCCGTACGCTCGACATCGAGCATCGCGAGTGGGTCATTTGTCTGGGCCGTGGTTTTGACTGGCTACACACGCCCAACCTTGCCTTGATCATTGGCCCCTACAGCCCAGACCTGGCCCACCCAATCCGCACCGCGGCGAGCATCATTGAGTCGAATATGGCCGCTGGCCGCATTCCGAATGATGGCTTCCTATTGCTTGCCTCGGTCCCTTTTGAGGATGCTGGTGCAGATCGCGCCAGGGCGGAGGTCAAGGCCCAGTTTCTCTCCTCCTTTGCAGCGCAGACGATTGAGCAAGCAAATCCCGAACTGGCCAAGAAAATGTCGGTCTGCACAGCCGTGTTGGATTGGAGAGTGCGACGGCTGGAGCGTCTCTCCGTTCACACAGCGCCTTAAGCCCACATGCAAGAGACCCTTGACCTGCTCGGTGGCTCGATACTTCTTGGAGCACTGCTGGTTCTGGTGAGCATTCTGCTCGGGCAATTTACGGCCAAAACCGGTTTTCCCATGCTGCTCATTTTTTTGGTGATTGGCATGCTTGCGGGAGAGGATGGACCGGGGCGAGTGGAGTTTAATGACTACGCGCTAAGTTTTTGGCTCGGCAATATCGCGCTTGCCGTCATTCTGCTCGATGGTGGATTGAGAACCCAGTTCTCCATGTTTCGCGTGGCGCTTAAACCTGCCGCAATGCTCGCGACCTTCGGCGTGCTGTTGACCTGCGGCATGCTGACCCTCGCAGGTCACTTTCTGATGGGGCTCAGCTGGACGAGCGCATTCCTCTTTGGTGCGATTGTTTCCTCCACAGATGCAGCTGCAGTGTTTGCGTTACTCAATGGCAGTGGCCTGCGGTTGAATGAAAGGGTGTTGACCACCCTCGAGGTAGAGTCTGGCCTGAACGACCCGATGGCGGTCTTCCTCACGCTCGTGGCCATTCTTGTCGCATCGGCCTCCTTAAATTCCGCCGTTGCCCAGTTCGATATTCTTGGACTCTCTCTCATGGCCATCCAGCAGATTGGGGTGGGTCTCATTGTTCCTGTCATCAGTGCATACGCCTTTCGTGCACTGATTCGAATCCTGAGAATTGAGGCCTCGCACAATCATGGGCTGAATGCGTTGCTTCTGATTGCAGCTGGCCTTACGGTTTTCGGACTCTCAACGATGCTTGAGGGGTCGGGATTTCTCTCAATCTACGTTTTTGGCGTCTTGCTGGCTGACTTAAAGGGTCGCTTCGTTCGAACCGTGATTCCCGCAATGGATGGCCTGGCATGGCTTTTTCAAGCATCTATGTTTTTGTTATTGGGCCTTTTGGTTATGCCATCAGAGGTCATCAAGATGGCCATCCCAGGCCTGGTGCTTGCACTCATGCTCATGTTTGTCATTCGGCCACTCGCAGTCTGGGCGTGTCTGGTGCCGTTCAAGTTCACCTTGCGCGAAATTGGATTTGTGGCCTGGGTTGGGCTGAGGGGGGCAGTACCCATTATCTTGGCCTTGTTCCCCATCATGGCTGGTGTCGATCCGGGGCATGAGATGTTGAGTCTTGCGTTTATGGCTGTGCTTTTGTCGCTGCTGATTCAAGGGGTATCCCTCTCGCACGTGGCGCGTGCACTTGGCATGGTCCTGCCTGACGCAGACGATCGAAAGGCCAGCAGAAAGGTTTTCGGCGACTTTATGCTCGATGGGGCTGCGCCAGCTCAGGACGTGGCCGATTTCTATGGCTTAAAGCTAGATTCAAGGCCCGGACAGACCATGGCTGATTGGTTGGCTCAAGCCTTGGATAAGCCTCCGGTTGTGGGAGATGAGTTTGATATCTCTGGCCATGCGCTCATGGTGAGCGAGATGGACGGCGGGCGCATTACCAAGGTGGGTGTGCGGCCAATCCACTGACTTGAAGCCTTGGGGGCTTTCCGCAATGTGCCAACCAGTGGTAAAACAGGGGCTATGGCAGAGACGGAAGCAAGTGCTGACAATCTTTTCGACAAGTACGGTGGTGTGAAAGGCCTCACACAGGTCGTACAGGTGTTCTATCAGCGGGTGATGAGCCGCCCCAACCTATCTCGCTATTTCACCGATGTCGATATGGATGCGCTTATTGGGCACCAAATTAAATACTTCGCATGGGCGTTGGGAAAGCCTGCGGCGGTCTATGAGGGGGCTGACATGCGCGAAGCACACGCAAAATCGGGCATCACAAAGGCCTCGTTCGAAGAGGTGGCAAGCATTCTGGCCGATACCCTTCGCGACCATGAGGTCATTGAGGAGGATGTGCAGACCATCCTCACGCGAATTGGCATGATGGAGACCGACATCGTCTCTCGCTAGCCTAAACATGCCCAGACCAGATTCCCCTTGTATTGCAATATGTTCAACCGCCCAGGGCGACGATCTCTGTCAAGGCTGCGGCCGCACCTTCGAAGAGATCAGTCAGTGGATCTTTATGAGTCAAGCGCAGAAGGACAAGGTCTGGGACCGAATCGACTCAGAGCGCACGGCGCTTCGCTACACCACCTACAAAGAACGTGCCCTTGAACGGCAGAGCAGCTAGGCTCAAGCGCTAGTTCATTGCGAGATCTCGCAGCCTGGCAGGGTCAAGAAGGTTGGCAACTGGGCTCATCCTGCTCGGTAGCTCGATCACTCCCGACCGATGAAGGCCATTTAACTTGCGACTCACTGTCTCTAGCGTGAGGCCTAACATGGCTCCCATCTCTTCGCGCTTGAACAGGTAAGCCTGCATAGATTGGTCTTGCGCACTCGAGGGCGACACCTGCATTTTCAATAGATAGCGGGCAACACGTTGCTCTGCAGTGCCTGTGTTGAGTTCAGCAAACCATGTCTCAGCCTCGCGTAGTGTCTCTGCCCACTTTCCCATGAGGTTTGTATGAAGATCAGGTGATTCGCGATCGAGCTGCTCAACCAGCGCGATAGGGATCCTACATACGGACAGGGGGGTCAAGGCGGTTGCAATCTGGCCATAGACCCTGGTGCTCATCGCATCGAGCCCACATAGGCCTCCGGAGCGCATGACACGCAGAATCTTCTCCTCCCCGGCCGGGCTGATGAGGGAGAGTTTGACCAGACCAGAGCGGATTGTGAAGACGTGCGAAGCCTGCTCTCCTTGATCAAAGAGCCTCGCGCCGGCAGCGATATCGAGATCGTCGATTTGGTGATGAACCTTGGAAAAGTCCTGCTCCGAAAGGTTTGCAAAGAGCGCGGACTGACGAATGCCGCACGACTGACAGTCGCTGTGGCCATTCCAGGCCGCTCGAATCTGGAAGGTACGCATGTGAAAATTATTGACTGAATCAACAGTTTTTTGACGAATGACCTGATGCTGCTGAGGCGAAGCGTAATGAGTCCCGCGAGGTGGCCATTGCCGCGTCGATAGCGCTTCTCAAATGGCCTAGGACGAGAGCCCACTGCTCGTATTGCACTAGCAAAGACAGACTTCTGCTTCTTTCCCGAAACAGGAGTCACTTATGAAGCGTTTCTCGATGCGCCGCCCCTCTGGTCAGGGTATGACGGAGTACATCGTTGTGGTTGCTGTCGTTGCTGTTGCAGCGATCGGTGTGTACAGCTTACTGGGCCAGACGATTCGCAATCAGACAGCTGGTATTGCACAAGAAATCGCTGGAAATGATGGTGGCGCAGCGTTGAGCGCTGCAAGCACCAGCGCGAACTCTGCCCGCCTCCAAGCGAATAATCGAAAAGACCTCTCAAACTACAACGACGACAACCACTGATGCGTCGTGAACCCAAGGGCTCTGTGCTTGTGACTGGTCTCGGCCTGACCTTTCTCATGGCGCTTGCACTCTTAGTCTATTTGAGTATGTCTGGTGTATTGCACGACCGACAGCGCGGGCAGCATCTTGCGGATATGGCCGCCCTGTCGGTTGCGTCTTGGCAAGCGCAGACGCTCAATTATCAGGCTTATGCGAATCGAGCCATTATTGCCAATGAGCTCATGATTGCTCAGACGCTCAGCATGTTGAGTTACGTGCAACATGTGGAGAGTCTTACCGATCAGGCTGCAACCTTGGCATCGCTTTGGCCCGGCTTTCGGGAGATCGCCCAGACCCTCAACGCCACAGCCAAGGCTACCCGAGAGGTGGCGCATTTTGCGACACAGGCAGAGATTCCTTTTCGCAGCGCGTACACCCATGCATTGATGGCATCACAAGTTGCGATGCATCGCGCACTGACACCCTTTGCTGCACAAGCATTGGTAAATGAAGTCGTATGGTCTGCTGACAAGCGTTACTTCGGCCAAACGGTCCCAGTACCCACCAATCCCTCGTTCTATTGGTCTATCGAGACCTCGACGGATCTACAGATGAACAAAAACGCCAAATTCATACAGGCGTCTCTTGAGCAGTACAGTCAAGACCGTGGCTTTGATCAGGCTGCTTGGTTCTTCCCGAACATCGGATGTGTCCCGAGACAGGCAAGCCACCTGCTGGGGAGACTCGTTCGAGAGGGAACGACCATGCTGAGCCACGATCATTCCGCGTGGGTCTCAAATGACTCACTCTCCTTGCACCGTTGGCGCGCGAGCGGATGGTTTGGGCTCTGTCGTGGCACGCGCGAGCTCTGGCCTCTCTCGTGGGGGAAGGCTGAAGCGACGTCAGCTGCAGTTGGATATTCGCCACCTGGCGGAGGCACTCGCAATCCTCAAGCGACCAGCCGAGCAAACCAGTCATCTGATCGAATTCAAGGCTACTTGGGTCTCGCCCGTTTACACCATCTCTCCCCTGGTGCGGGAGCAGTCTCGCAGACCTTTCGGGTACCTGTGGTCGTGCGCCTACAAGAAGAGAAGTCCCATGCACTACAGCGGCTAAGACAGTTCTCGAATATTGCAGGTTCCTCACAGGAAATTCCCAGCTCACTCTGGGCACTTTCAATTGGTTTGACGGAGTTTCGAGCACCGAGAGGGGAGCAGCAAAGCTTGTCTGTTGCGAATGGAACAACCCACCTCTATCCCTTTTGGCATGCACGACTAGACCATCCAACTCGATCTGAGTTAATCGCGACGCAGGTTACACAAGGCGTAGGAGACGCGCTGTGAACAAGCTCAAGTCCCCACCTCACGGTCAGGCGCTCATTGAGGTTCTACTGGTCGGATCTCTCCTTGTTGGATGTTTGGCTTTGCTCGCCGCCGGTCAGGAGTGGGCGGAGCAGAGGGCAAAGAGTGCAGAGGCCATCCGGCTGCATGCTGAATGGTGCCGGCAATCGCTGCAGCAGTGTCGATCAGAAGATATTCAGGCATTGTTGCCCGCAGGGGCAACGCTTTCCGGGCATGTAATCCAACAGCAGCACGCCAATGCAACGACATTAAAGGACTGGGCAGCCTCGCTCCGTAGCTTTGCTGCACTCGGAGGGCAAAAGATTTTTGGGCTGCCTGATGGGAGTCCCCTTACTTTGGTGGAGGCCCAAATCCGCCTGCCCGAAGTAGGCCTATTCGGTAAGTCATTGCCCGAAACCCTCCGACTGGCCATGGTTCCTCATGACTGGCGATCGGTGAGTGCATCCGAAGGTGCAAATCGAGTCAGACATGGGTCAGAGCCCTCAGATGCATTGATCGCTGCCGTGAGTGCAGCGCACGCCCCCTCCATATCCGTATTAATGCCGCTCACGGACATGTTGGGGCTCGATATGCATACATCTTCAATTAGGCAAAGCTTTCACAAGCTTGACCCCCTGAGACCTGCCCAGGCGCTCGCGGAGCATCACCCATGAGCACCATCTTGGTTATCGCACGATTCTCACTGCTGCTCAATGGCGTTTCGATGGACGTGGAGGCGGTGTCAGCTGAAGCTGGCGTATGCCCAAGATCATCCGCTTCGGCGATCAGTCTGATGCCAAGCACAGAAGAGGGCCAAGCCTTCTGTAGGGGAATGGCTTATGAGGCTGGGGTTGTTCGATATTGGGAGCTTGCAAAGACCAAATCGGATGTGGGGCCACCTCGGCTTGTTGGGTGGCAAACACGAACGCCTGCGAAAGAGTTCGCCAAGTTCATTGGCCGGAAGGGCCTCACGATCTCCTTCCCTGATTCCGCCCTTTCGTTTCAGTTTGAGCCTACGGGTCAGGCAGGGAGAGTCCCATGAGACCGAGGGGCTCCGCTGCCGTTGAGAGCCTGATCCTGCTGGCACTCGCTGTATTTGTATTTCGTTGGCTTGTCGAGTTGGCGCCGAGTCCATTTGTTCAGTACCTCGTTGCCCAACTCATTGCGCTCCTTTTCACTCGTTAATTCGGAGGACACCATGCAGTGGATTCAATCTCTGAGGCATCGACCTCGGCTTTTGGCCTTTGTCTTTGCATGCTCGGCTGCCATTGCTGCTGTTTGGCTGGCTTATGACTGGTCAGAGCAGCAGCAGGTTTATTGGCAGGAGCAATCTTCACCCAAGGGCGGCATTGTTGAGGTCTTGGTTTTCGCAAAGGCACTCGATCTTGGCACGGCTCTAACAGAGCAGACAGTCGCCGTTCGTCAAGTGCAGAGGAATCTACTGCCTCAAGGGGCATACACCCCTGAGCAGTTCTCTGACGTGGCTGGCCGTCGACTCGCAACGGATGTTCGCAAGGGGGAGCTACTTCTCCCTCAGGCTCTCGCCGCAATCCAGCATCAGGACTCAGTCGCAATGGCACGTCCTGGCTATCGCTTGATCGCGGTCGAGCGATCGTCCGGTCAAATGGCTTGGTCTGCAATGACTCCTCGCGATCGAATCGATGTCTGGGCAATAGGATTAAATCCCGAAGAGATCCAACCCCCCCGAAATGAACAGGGCGGATTTCAACGAGAGTCGGCTGCGGCTCCCCTCATGGCAGCACGTCCAATTGCCTCTGGTGTTCGAGTCCTCAGCTCAGGAGACGCACAGGCGGAGAATGTCACGGCATCAGGGCAGGGGGTTGCAAGAAATGTGACTTACTTTTTGGAGTTACCAGAGCTTTCTGTGTCTGCGTATCTCGCCGCTGCATCAAGCAGTCAAGTGCGTTACGTGCTGAATGTGAACGGCATGGCAAATGTGACCAAACCGCCGCCCAGGCCCAAGCCGATTGAAATCCTCACACACGAGGAAGGGGTGAACGGATGAAGACACTCATCGCAGTTTTTTATCTGATCGCACTCCTCATGGCCGGATACTCAGCGGCAGCGCCCCTCGATCCTGCAATCGAAACCATGTCAGATCGAGAGATTCAGCTTCAGTCCGGTGAATCACTGGTGCTCCAAACCCCAGGTGTAACGCGCGTTCTCTTTTCTAGAGGAAAAATTGTCTCTGCGAAGAGTATCGATACGAGTCAACTGCTACTGGTGGGGCGGCAGGTCGGTGAGACAGAGCTGCTGCTTTGGGACCAATCAGGGCGTCTTACCAAGCGGCGTATTCGTGTGGTGGACAATGCCTGGGTCTCTATTGAGCGTCAGGTGCAGCTCCTCGTTAAGGCACCGTCTGAGGTTGTCACCCGAAGAGATGGGGCTCGCATTCTCGTAAGCGGGACCGTTCGAACTGACGAAGAACTTGAAGCGCTTCGCGCGCTCTCGAAGCGTGATCCAGCAATCGAATTGGCTGTGCTGCGGTCAGATGACGAGAGCATGATTGCGATGGAGGTTCGCTTTCTTGAGGTAAAGAAGAACGCCATGGAGAGCCTTGGCTTCAATTGGCAGAAGTCGCTGATGGGGCCTGTGGTCGCAATCGTGGGAGATGTCTCTTCAAACCCATCCTATCGACCTCTGGTCAATCCCATCTCTGAGAATGCGAGCGGATCGGTGCAGCTGAACTTTCCGGGTGCAACGCTTGAGGCGGGTGCATCGCCAACGCGGATTGCCCCGGCCAGCACTTATCTCGGACTTCAAACCAGTCTCTTATCGATCATCAATCTGATGGAGCAGTCCGGGGCTGCGATTGTGCTTGCCGAGCCAACACTGACCTGCAGGAGTGGCGGGCAGGCTAGGTTCCTTGCGGGGGGCGAAATTCCGTTGCCAACCACAAATGCTCTCGGCAGTAGTGCGGTCCAGTTCAAGCCCTATGGCATTCGGTTTGAGGTTTCCCCTGTCTCAAGGCCGGGGGGCCTCATCGAGGCCAAGATCACAACAGAGCTATCGACTGTCGATCCAGCGATCAAGGTCGGAGAATTGCCAGGCTTTTTATCTCGAATGACACAGTCTGAGGTCGCCTTGAGAGAAGGGCAGACCCTCGTTCTGTCTGGCTTAATTTCAGAGGAGGGTAGCGCTAGCCGGGACAAGTTAGCGGGCCTAGCGGACCTTCCAGGCCTCGGCGCTCTCTTTAGGTCACGAGATTTCCTCGAGCGCAGAAGCGAGATGGTGGTGCTACTCACACCGCGAAGAGTAACGCCTGCCGCTCAGCAGAATCTCGAGCGAATTGAGGCCTCAAATGCTTCGCTCAATGCGGTGCGTGCAAATCTGAAGGGCACCCAAGAACCTCAAAACGAGCAAGGAAGGGATCAACATCATGATTGAGCTTCAAGTGAGCAGAGGTCTACAGGTTGAGGGCCGATTCTGTTTTCCAGACTCCGAAGAGAGCATCCGACTGGGCAAAGCAGACGACTCGGACATCACACTCAGCGGTCTCTCGGTCGCAAAGAGACATTGCGAATTGCGACGAGGCCGCAGTGGCTGGATTCTGATGGATACCGGATCGCTCTCGGGAACGAGAGTGAACCAACGAGCAGTCCAAGAATATGGACCGTTGAAAATTGGCGATCAAATCGATATCGGCCCCTGGAGGCTCTCCGTAATGGGGACGCAGGTTTCAGACACCCCGTTACACATGGCACCCGGCCGCCCCCTGCCTGTGTCCGCTCAGGAGCGTACAGAGCGTCATGCCCAATCGATTGATGAGAGTAGCCCGCAAGACAAGGGCCAACTTCGCCGGGCTCTATTGAAACTTCGCACAGCCCTGGAACGCCGCAGACGGGAGTGGTCAAGCATGTCCGATGAAGCGCTTCGGCTTGAGACGGCAGAGCTTGCAGAGGCGATCGCATTGGACATCACGGATCTGGAGCCCTCAACACGTTCTGAATTTGTTCAGAGATTGGTTGCAGAGTCGGTCGGGTTTGGGCCACTTGAGCCATTGCTCTCTGACCCGACAGTGACGGAGATCATGGTGAATGGACCGTCGACAATCTTTGTGGAGCGCGGGGGAAGATGTGAACGCGCAACGGATGCATTCTCCGATGCACAATCGCTCAG
>JBJOHF010000079.1:0-4165 GCA_046047855.1 Pseudomonadota bacterium
TCCTTAGGCGGGGCGAGTGACTTGGCCATCGCGCGCCACCAATGTGGCGGCCACGATGTCGTCATCCATGGGAACCTGCAGCGTGCCCTCTTTGGTCAGCACCAGCTTGAGAAAGTCGAGCAGGTTTCGCGCATAGAGCGCAGAGGCATCTGTGGCTACCAGCGCGGCCATGTTGGGCTGGCCAACGATGATCACGCCATTGGGGGTGGTGACGGTCTCGTTCACACGCGAGAGCGGGCAGTTGCCACCTTGCTCCACAGCCATATCCACAATGACGGCGCCTGGCTTCATGCTGGCCACCATATCCTCGGTGATGAGGGTGGGCGCCTTGCGACCGGGAATGAGTGCAGTCGAAATCACAATGTCTGCCTGGGCAATGCGCTTGGCCACTTCAGCAGCCTGCCGCTTCATCCAGGCCTCGGGCATGGGACGGGCGTAGCCGCCCACACCTTGTGCAATCTCGCGCTCCTCGTCGGTCTCAAAGGGCACGTCAATGAACTTGGCGCCTAAGGACTCAATCTGTTCCTTTACGGCAGGGCGCACATCACTGGCCTCCACTACGGCACCCAGGCGCTTGGCTGTTGCAATGGCCTGAAGACCTGCGACGCCCGCACCGAGAATGACGCAGCGTGCAGCCTTGATGGTGCCTGCCGCTGTCATGAGCATGGGGAAAATGCGGGGATAGGCGTTGGCGGCCAGCATGACGGCCTTGTAGCCCGCGAGGTTGGCCTGGCTCGAGAGCACGTCGAGCGACTGGGCCCGTGTGGTGCGTGGCGCGGCCTCCATCGCAAAAGCTGTGAGCCCTGCTTGCGCGAGCTTTTCTAGACCCGAGCGGTCGAAGGGGCTGAGCATGCCCACCAGCGCTGCGCCCTTGGCCATCTGCGTGAGCTCCGCGTCTGCGGGGGAGCGCACCTTGAGCACGAGCTCACAGCCGAGTGCTTGCTCCTGGGTACCGATCTGGGCACCCGCAGCCTCATAGGCAGCGTTGTGGAAATTGGCCGCGTGGCCTGCGTGGTCTGCAACCAAAACAGTGTGCCCCTGGCTGACGAGCTTCTTCACGGTCTCAGGTGTGGCCGCAACGCGAGTCTCGCCGGGCAGGGTTTCTTTGGGAATGCCAATACGCATTCTTGTCTCCCCGGTTATGTGCCAATCTTCATCGGCTATGTTGGATAGACTCAATGGTATATGAGCGCGCGCAAAACCGTGGTGGTGGGACTCTCAGGCGGGGTGGACTCCGCTGTCAGTGCCTGGCTTCTGAAAGAGCAGGGGTACGAGGTCATTGGCATTTTCATGAAGAACTGGGAAGACGACGATGACAGCGAATACTGTTCGAGTCGCCAGGATTTTCTGGATGCCGCAGCTGTGGCCGATGTGATCGGCATAGAACTGCAGGCGGTGAACTTTGCGGCAGAGTACAAAGACCGCGTGTTTGCAGAGTTTCTGCGCGAGTATGAGGCGGGCCGCACACCCAATCCCGATGTGCTCTGCAATGCTGAGATCAAGTTCAAGGCGTTTCTGGACCACGCCGTGGCTCAGGGAGCAGATCTCATCGCCACGGGTCATTACGCCAGGGTGCGCCGCACCGCTGAGGGCCGGGTGGAGTTGCTGCGCGGGCTAGACGAGACCAAGGACCAGAGCTACTTCCTCCATCGGCTCAGCCAGTCACAGATCGATCGGGTCCTCTTTCCGGTCGGCGAGCTGCGCAAGACGCGCGTGCGCGAGATTGCAGATGCACTCGCGCTACCCAATGCGCGCAAGAAGGACAGCACCGGCATCTGCTTTATTGGCGAGCGTCCGTTTCGTGCCTTTCTGAACCGCTATCTCGCTTCAAAGCCTGGTGCAATTCAGACGGAAGATGGATTGACAGTGGGTACTCACCAAGGACTCTCTTTTTACACGCTGGGCCAGCGCAAAGGCCTGGGTGTTGGAGGCGTGCGTAAACGCGGGTTTCAGAGCCAGGAGGGGGCGGGCTGGTTCGTGATTCGAAAGGACCTTGCACGCAATGTGTTGGTGGTTGCACAGGACCACGACCACCCGTGGCTGCTGTCTGATGGCCTGGAAACGACGGACAGTTGCTGGGTCTCTGGAGAGGCTCCTGTAAGCAAGCGCCCACTTGGTATAAAGACCCGATATCGGCAGCCCGATGGCCCGGGAGAATTCCGTCAGAACACCCCTGATGGGGGCTTCACACTGGACTTTTCGGAACCCCAATGGGCGGTAACGCCCGGCCAGAGTGTGGTGGTTTACGACGCCGAGGTCTGCCTCGGCGGGGGCATTATTAAGCGGGCTTGGTCGACGAGAACGACGGACGCTCCATGAGCGTGTTGTAGTAGCTCAAGAGAGCTGGATAAGTTTCTTTCCACGTGTTCTCGGGGAACCGCAGCTCTAGGTAGCCCAGCGCAACGCCGCAGGCCACGTCGGCCACGCTAAAGCCTTTGTGATTCATCCAGTGGTGTGCACCCAGAGTCTGGTTCATGGCGGCGAGCGCCCGATCCACCTTTTGTGCCTGGCGCTGGATCCAGGCTTGGCTCGCGGCCTCCCCCGGGTGAAAGCGAGGCTCAAGCAGCATGCCGACGGCAGCATCGCACAGGCCATCTGCCAGCGCCTCGAGCGTGCGCACATGGGCACGGTCCTTGTTTCCGTCAGGAATGAGCCGCTGTGTGGGCGCGCGGGCATCGAGGTACTCGACAATGACGCGGGAGTCATAGATGACTTCGTCATCCATGAGCAGAACAGGAATCTTCCCAAGCGGGTTGAGCTGACCGATTGTGGTGTCTGCAGACCAAACGTCCTGCGGTACCCATTCGAAGTCGAGCTTTTTCTCGATGGCTACAATGCGCACCTTGCGTGCGTAGGGACTGGTTGCGGATCCAAGTAATTTCATAATCAATCTGTCAGAAAATTTGGTTCACGGAGTATACAGACTGGCCCGCGTCTTCAGACACCGCGCGTGTAACAATTGCGCATGAGCTACCTTCACGCACTCTCTCCACTCGATGGCCGCTACGCCAAGCGGCTAGACCCACTGCGCCCTCTGCTCTCTGAAGCAGGCTTCATGAAGCACCGCGTGGAAGTTGAAGTGGAATGGCTTTTGGCGCTCTCCGACCTCGGCCTGAAGGAACTGCAGCCATTCTCAGCGACATCGCGAGAGACCGCGCGTGCCTGGGTGCGGGACTTTAGCGCGGACGATGCCGAGCGTATCAAGGCCATTGAAGCGGTCACGAATCATGACGTCAAGGCCGTCGAGTACTTCCTCAAGGAAAAAGCCCAGGCCAGTGGCGATCAGGCTTTGATTGCCGCCGCCGAATTCATTCACTTTGCCTGCACGTCCGAGGACATCAACAACACCTCGCATGGGCTCATGCTGAGCCGGGCTCGGGCCGAAGTGATGCTGCCCGCCATGCAGGCCCTGGTGGACGCAATGGCTGCCCTCATTGAGCGCACCGCCGATCAGCCGATGCTCTCTCGCACCCACGGCCAGACTGCCTCGCCCACCACGCTGGGCAAGGAGGTGGCCAATGTGAGGGCGCGTCTGCGTGCGGCCCGCGATGCTTTTCAGCAGGTGCGACCGCTCGCCAAGATGAATGGGGCCGTGGGCAACTACAACGCCCACCTCTCTGCGGCACCACAGGTCGACTGGCCCGCATTCTCAAAGTCGATGGGGTTGACCTTGTGCGGCATGGTCGAGGAGCCCACCTCGCCTTCTTTGAGTTTTTGCTTGAAATAACCTTGGGACACATAGCCCCAGACATCCCGGCAGAAGTCGAGCAGGATGGTGTTGAACCGGGCGAGAGCATCAAAGTAGGCCGCCATCCAGTCGTGGGGTTCGATCTGGATGGTCATGGGGTTGAACGCAAGGCCAAGGCTTTCCACCACAGACCTCGAGAATGCAGGCCAGTCGACCTGTGGTGCCGCAGAGATGTGGGCGTTGTAGTTGCCCACGGCCCCATTCATCTTGGCGAGCGGTCGCACCTGCTGAAAACCATCGCGGGCCGCACGCAGACGCGCCCTCACATTGGCCACCTCCTTGCCCAGCGTGGTGGGCGAGGCAGTCTGGCCGTGGGTGCGAGAGAGCATCGGCTGGTCGGCGGTGCGCTCAATGAGGGCAGCCATTGCGTCCACCAGGGCCTGCATGGCGGGCAGCATCACTTCGGCCCGAGCCCGG
>JBJOHF010000080.1:0-3883 GCA_046047855.1 Pseudomonadota bacterium
GATGAGGTGGTGACAGAGCCGCTCAAGGCCCAAATCGATCAAGCCCTTACCGATCCGAAGCTCACTGCCACGGTCATCAAGTTTCCTTGGCGAACCTATCTTTTTGGTGAACCTATTCTCCGGGGGCGCTACAGTTCCCCCCAGGCCAAGCTCTTCATCCGTGAAGGCACTCGGTACAGAGACCACCTCGTGCACGAGTCTCTGCTGATGCCCGTGCGCAAAGAGCTCAGACTCAGTGGCTACCTTGACCACTACTCTTGGCGTGACTACCAGCACCTTCAGGCCAAGCATCTGCAATACGCTCAACTCCTGGCGGTCCAGAAGCACAACAAAGGGGCCAAGGGTTCCCTGATGTTCGCTACTCTGCGCTTCTTCGTGGACTTCTTTCAGCAGTACGTTCTCAGGGGCGGTTTTCTCGATGGACAGCGTGGGTTTCTGATGGCGGTGGTGCTTGGTCAGTACGCGTTTCACAAGTACGCCGCACTCTGGGTGATGGACCAGAAATGACCGCGCCAAAGGTCATCCTCATTGTCCGTCTCTCGGCCATGGGTGATCTGGTGATGGCATCGGGGTTTGCTCAGGCCATTCGACAATCACATCCCCAAGCACGTGTTTTTTGGCTGGTGCAGGCGGGTTTTGAACCCATCGTCGAAGCGATTTCAGGGGTGGACCACGTCATCGTATGGCCCCGAGCTGAATGGACCCGACTCTGGCGTTCCCGACAGTGGCTTGCCCTGTGGCGCGCGATACGCACCTTTCGTGATGAACTCCGTGCCCTGCAGATCGATTGGGCAATTGACCTTCAAGGGTTGCTGAAAAGCGGACTGCTCGCACGGCTGAGTGGGGCGAAGCGGCAGACGAGCCTAGGAGGTAAGGAGGGGTCATCTTGGTTGTCCAATGATGTGGTCTCTCGGGGGACGGACAGAGTCCTGCAACGCGCAGTGATGGGCGCAGAGTATGCAGAGTTAGCGGGACATCTCGGATTCTGCAGCCCGAAAGATGTGCGGCCGGCGCTTTTCGTGCCTGAGCGGTCGCAGCAACCCCTCTCGCAGTTCCTTCAGTCTATGCAGCTGGAGCCTGGTCGCTTTGTGGTGGTCGCACCTTTTACGACTCGGCCGCAGAAGCATTGGCCCGAGGAGCATTGGCGGGCTTTGCTGCAGATTTGGTCCGCGCAACTGCCGCTCGATACGCTTGTCATGCTGGGGGGGCCAGGGGACTCTGAAACGTCACGTCGCATGGCCCAAGATTTCCCGACGGTACGCAATCTCGTTGGATCGACGCCGTTATCGCTCTCCTTGGGCGTACTCTCTGCGGCACGGGTTGTTATTGGGGTCGATACCGGACTCACGCATGCTGCTCAGGCGCTCGGCGTTCCGACGGTCGCCTTATTTGGGTCCACGATTCCCTACCACCAGCAGCTTCATTCGCAGGTAGAGATTCTCTGGAAGGGGCTGAGCTGCTCTCCCTGTCGCCGGCATCCAACGTGTAACGGGCGCTTCGATTGCCTGAGACTGATCTCGCCACTGGAGGTCTTCCATGCCGCAACCCGTGTAAGTGCTTGATATGCGAATCTTGCATGTTGAGGCCGGACGCCACCTATACGGGGGGGCTCAGCAAGTGCTCTACCTGATGGAGGTTCTCAACCGTTGGGGCCACGAGAATCTTCTCGTGTGTCCAGTCGGATCTGAAATCGCCGAGCGGGCACGCGCCGTGGCCGAGGTGGTTGCATTACCCATGAGTGGTGATCTTGATGTGCTGCTCTACGGGCGTCTGAGAGCAGTGGCGAAGCGATTCAATCCGCATGTCATCCATGGGCACTCTCGACGGGGAGCCGACCTTTACCCCGGGCTTGTAGCCGCGGGGCTTGGCGTGCGATCGGTGCTTTCGCGCCGAGTGGATAATCGCGAGCCGGTATGGCTTGCTCGCTTTCGTGCAAGTCTATTCGACCGGGTGGTTGGGATCTCGCAAGGCATTGTTGAAGTTCAACGGAGCTTAGGGGTGCCGAGCAGCAAACTCGTTTGTGTGAGGAGTGCGGTGGACCCAACGCCATTCCTGCGTCCCATCGATCGCGCAGCACTCAGAGCAGACTTGGGTCTGCCCAGCGAGGCCCGAATCATCGCTGTTGTTGCGCAACTCATCGAGCGCAAGGGGCATCGCCTCCTGTTGGAGTCCCTTGAGCCGCTCTGGTCGGTGTATCCCGATTGGCACGTCTTATTCTATGGTCGGGGTCCACTGGAGTCAGATCTGTGCAGCGAGATTGTCCGTCGTGGCTGGAGCGATCGGGTTCGGCTCATGGGCTTTGTGCCTCATTTGGCCGATCACCTCGGTGGCTTAGATTTGCTTGTCCACCCAGCTTATGCGGAGGGATTAGGGGTCTCCCTTCTACAGGCCGCGGCAGCAGGGCTTCCCATTATTTCCACCCAGGTTGGAGGCATTCCAGAGGCGGTTCTCGATGGCGAGGGTGGTTTGCTCTTGCCACCAGGCCAATCAAGGCCATTAACTCAAGCACTGAGAACCCTTATGGACTCTGAAGCCCTCAGAATCGCCATGGGTGCTGCTGGCCGCAGGCGTGTGCTGCAGGAGTTCTCCATTGAGGAGATGGCAAGGGGTAATCTTGCCGTGTACCAATCGCTTCTGGATGTGAAATCATGATGTCGCCTGAATCAGCCAATCCATTCTTCAGTCTGCCCATTCTCGTGGTGGGCGACGTCATGCTCGATCGTACCTACCGGGGTGCGGTTGAGCGCATCTCCCCCGAGGCGCCTGTTCCGGTCCTGAGAGTTCAAGCGCAGGACGACCGCCCAGGCGGCGCGGCGAACGTTGCGCGCAATCTTTCAGCCATTGGGGCGCGACCTGTGTTGCTCGGTCTGGTCGGTGATGATGAGCCCGGCATGCGGGTGCGAGCGCTGCTCAAAGCCGAGGGCGTTGAAGATGCCTTACTGGCTGCACAGGGTTTCCAGACAACGGTCAAGATGCGTGCGATTGGACGTCAGCAGCAGCTGCTTCGGCTTGATTTCGAGGGGCAGCCCTCTCAGGCAGTGATGGCCGATAAAGCGGCTGCTTTTCACGATCGACTACCCTCGGCACGACTGGTGGTTTTGTCGGACTATGGCAAGGGCGCGCTCGGCCAGTCTCAGGCCCTCATTGCGGCTGCTCGTGAAGCAGGCAAGCGCGTGCTGGTCGACCCGAAAGGCGAGGACTATGCGCGCTACACGGGGGCAACCTTGCTCACACCGAATTACAGCGAGTTTGTTCAGGCGGCAGGCCGACCCAGCTCAGAAGCCGATATGGCAGCGCGCGCCGACCGGCTCTGCACGCAGCTCAGGCTGGAGCATCTCCTAGTAACACGCAGTGAGGATGGCATGACCCTCTTCACGCCTGGCCAGCCGGCATTCCATGTGGCAGCAGAGGCACGCGAGGTCTTTGATGTCACCGGCGCCGGAGATACAGTCATTGCAGTGCTCGCAGCCGCCTGGGCCGGGGGCTTGGAGCTCCCGCGAGCGGTCCGCCTGGCAAACGCGGCAGCAGGCATTGTTGTTGGGCGTCTGGGGACCGCGACGGTCTCTTGGGCAGACCTTCAGCCGATGCTTTGAACGCGTTTCAGCTTCTAGGCTCTGGGTTCTTCAATAACCCAGGAGATTCTTGTGATCCATTCTTTATCCCATCGCTCGTGGCTCATGGGCCTTGCCCTCGCAGCCTTGCTTGGTGTCTCGACCGCCGACGCTTCGGTCAATGTGAACCAGGCGAGCAGGGCTGAACTCGAGGCCATTCGTGGCATCGGACCATCGATGTCTGCTCGCATTCTTGAGGAGCGTGAGAAGCGCGGGCCGTTTAGGTCTCCAGCGGATCTTGCCAAGCGTGTATCTGGCATTGGTGAGAAGAC
>JBJOHF010000081.1:0-9478 GCA_046047855.1 Pseudomonadota bacterium
GCCCTTGCCGAATGAAATTTCACGCAGGCTCAGGCGTGCATTGATTAATGCATGTGAACCCACCCGAGTGTTCTTGGCCACTGCAGCCATGGGATCAAACCCAGGACCAGACTCAGCGAGCTGGAATGGATAGAGGTAGTAGCTGCTCTTGAAGCCAACCTCAAGCTGCCCGAAGAGGGCTCCGAAGCCGGTTTGGGCCAAACGGCTATCCAGGGCCAGATTCGCATTGTGCTTCGGTGCGTGAATGAAGGCACGGTTGTCTGCAACGTTTGCACCTTTATCGATGAATTCATCGTAGCGGCCATTGAGGTAGCCATAGGAGAATTGCAGTTTGGTCGCTGAGGAGAGTTGCAGCACGCCATCAACCTCAATGCCATCAACCTTTGCCTTTCCTGCGTTTCGAATGACCGATGCAGCTGCGCCCTCTGCAGTGAAAATGGCGAGCTGCATGTCGTCAATCTTGTTGCTGAACCCAGTGACGTTGAGCAGGCCCTTCCCATTGAGGATCTTGGATTTCAAGCCGACCTCGATGCTCTGTTGGGTCTCTGGTTTGAAGGCTGTTTGGGTCTCCTTGACGTTGCTGGCTATGCCTTCCGGCGTTGGGTTCACAACACCATACTCACCATTGAAGCCACCACTCTTGAAGCCCTCGGCATAGCGCGCATAGATCTGCTGGTTTGCGTTGAGCTTGTAGCCCAAGGAAACCATGGGTGTCGTTGCGCTAAAGGTCTCTTCTGCCGTGGTTCCTGCGGGCACCAGAGGGATGAACGGATCTCCGAGTGCCGTGTTGAAACCCAAAGAACGGGTGATCGACTTCTTTTCTTCCGTCGAGCGCAATCCGGCCGTGAGCGTCAAGTTGGGCTGGATTTCAACGTCTGCCTGGCCATATATCGCATTTGATTCAGTGGTGAAGCCATAGCGTGAATCAAAGTTAAACGTACCGAAGAAGTACTTCTGCGGATTGTTGGTGAAACCCTCATCCTCGAAGCGATAGAGCCCTGCGACATAATTTACGCCGGCCCGCGAGCCCGTCCATTGCAGCTCAGCCGAGGATTGGTCGTAGTCAGAGAGGCGCTGGGTATGGGCCACCAAAAGAGGAGATCCGTCCAGATCCAGCGCATCCTCCCAGGTCATGGTTCTGCTCGAGAGAATGAGCTTGATGCGGTCTGTTGAACTCGCAGCGAGGTCTGCCGTGATCGTATGGCCTTGCACTTTCGAGAGTTCGAAGAGTTCCCCATCCACCGCCGCAGTTTTTTGTCGGGTCGTAAAGACATAGTCCGTTAGGAAGGGGAGGTCCGAGCGGACCAACTGCGAGTGGGTGGGATTTTGGTCAACTTTGGAGTAGTCGAACCGGTAGTCCAGAGCGAAGTCCTTGCTTGCTGCCAGCGTTGCTGCAAGTCGAAAGCTCGTCTCGTCTGCTCCATTCAGGTCAGACACGCTGCTGCCTTTTTCTGTCTTCACCCATCCATCGCGTTTTTCTTGACGGAACCCGATCCCGAGCTTGAGCGCACCCGCAGCGGGAAGGTCCACCGATGCCTTTACGATGCGTTCGGAGTCTGTTCCGACGGCCACAGAGGCTTCGGCCGCATATTCGCCCAGTGGCTTTCGCGTTACAAAATTGATGGCACCCGCGAGTGTGTTCCGGCCGTACAGCGTCCCTTGTGGGCCACGCAGGGCCTCAATGCGTTCAAGATCGAGGAGTTTGAAGATGGATCCTTGGGTCTTTCCAATATAGACACCGTCTACGTATATGCCTACAGCGGTGTCCCAGAACAGGGCGGGATTCGTGGTGACGCCGCCTCGGATGGCAATCTGAGATGCCGTTGAGTTTCCGGGCGTTTTGGAGACCATCAGGTTCGGCGCCAGGCCGGAGAGATCCGATACGTCCTCAAGCTCGCGGTTCTGGATGTCCTGTGCTGTGAGTGCCGTGACTGCAATTGGAACTTCCTGCAGCGGTTGCGCGCGCTTCTGAGCGGTCACCGTAATTTCTTGAACATTCTGCGCCCAGGCGTTGCCCGCAACTGAGGAGGCAAGCGCTGTGGCAACGGCCATGGCGATTCGGGTTTTGGACTGTCGTGGTTTGAGTTGCATCTTGAGTCTCCTTATAGTGATGTCACACTAACAAGGCCCATTGCATTTACATGGTCCGTTTGAACGATCAGTCTGTTGCTAGGAGACTCAAAGCGCCATGACCACTCAGACACGCCTATCCGGCCTCACGGTGCTGGTGACTGGCGCCAGCTCCGGCCTTGGGGCGCATTTCTGCAAAGCCCTCAGTGAACAAGGGGTGCGGGTTGTGGGCCTCGCCCGGCGGGACTGCTCTGGGCAGCCAGGGGTTGATCTGGCCATTCAGGCGGATATTGCGGATGCGGATGCCTTGGATTCGGCGATCCGAATGCGCCTGGGGCCACCGGGTCAAGCCCCTCGTATCGATGGGGTCATTAACAACGCGGGCATTGCGATTACTGCAAGTCTCGATCAAACGCGTCCTGAGGACGAGGCGCGCGTCTTGGCCACCAATATCTCGGGTGTGACCAACATGACCCGAACCCTGGTTCCCTATCTGCGGGCGCAGGGCGGTGGCATCATCGTGAATATAGCCTCGGTGTTGGGGATTCTGCCGGTCAAACAGGTGGCCACTTATGCCGCAACCAAGGCTGCAATCATTCAAATGACGCGTTCCTCCGCGATTGAGCTGGCAAGGGATCAGATTCGTGTGAATGCCCTCGCGCCTGGATATGTACGCACCGAACTCAATGCAGAGGTGCTGGATGGGCCAGCGGGTGAATCCTTGAAAAAGATGACGCCCCTGCGGCGCTTCGCGACGCCCGATGAACTCGAGGCCCCCCTTTTCTGTCTCCTGGATCCCTCGAACAGCTACATGACGGGGGCGGTTTTGGTTGTGGATGGCGGCATGAGTGCGGGGCTATAAGGCGATGGACTTTCATATATCGGATGTGCATCAGAGGCTGACACAGCAGGTCGATTGCTTCGTTCAGGATCGATTGATTCCCCTTGAGCAGAACCCTGAGAGCTTCGATGCGCACGAAAACATCCGAGAAGACCTGCTGGAGACCTTGCGGGCTGAGGTCAAGGCCATGGGTCTATTCTCTCCGCAGGCCCCGCGTGAACGCGGTGGCCTTGGTCTTACCCCCGTTGGTCAGGCCCTGCTCTATGAGCGCATGAACCGATCCATCTTCGGTCCTGTCTGCTTTAACTGCGCAGCACCTGACGATGGAAACCTCACCGTACTCTCCAAGGTCGCCACACCTGCGCAGCAGGATCGCTGGCTGCAGCCCCTCATTGATGGGCATGTGCGATCGGCCTTTGTCATGACAGAGCCACACCCGGGAGGGGGTTCAGATCCATCCATGATCCGTACCCGCGCAGAGCGTGTTGGAGATGTCTGGCGTGTTCATGGGCACAAGTGGTTTATCACCGGTGCGGGCGTGGCGAGTCATTTCATTCTGATCGCAAAAACGGGTGAAGGCAGTCGGGATGGTTTAACCGCATTTGCTTTCCATCGAGACGATCCCGGCTGGGAGATTGTTCGACGCATTCCCATCATGGGCCCTGAGGAGCATGGCGGTCACTGCGAGCTTCGGTTTGATGGCCTGGAGATTCCGGATGAGAATCGAATCATGGGCGTTGGGCAAGGGCTCAAGCTCACGCAGATTCGTCTTGGCCTTGCGCGTCTCACACACTGCATGCGCTGGTTGGGGTTGGCTCAGCGATGCCTGCAGATTGCAACTGACTATGTGGCCATGAGAGAGGGTTTTGGTATCCGTCTTGCGGACCGAGAGAGTGTTCAGATGCAACTGGGTAAGGTTGCGATGGCTATCGATACGGGGCGCCTGCTGACCATGCGGGCAGCCTGGCGACTTGAGCAGGGCGGCAAGGCTCGGCCCGACATCTCCATGGCCAAGATCCAAGTGGCTGACACCCTGCATTTGGCTGCCGACACGGCGATTCAGCTCTGTGGCGCGCGCGGCTACAGCCAGGACACGCCACTCGAGTGGATCTATCGCTATGCGCGACAAGCGCGTCTCGTGGATGGGGCGAGTGAGGTGCATCAAATGGTGATCAGTCGCGCGGTTCAAGCGCAGGGACCATCCTTTTTTGCCTGGGGGCCCGGTGCAGACTAGCGGGCTGCTTGAGGAGTTGCGCCCAGTCGTGGCGGCAATCCTCAAGCAACGTCCTCCCGAGGAACAAGACCTCACACTCACCGCGGCCGTGCGCATGGCGGGCGGGGCGATCAACCAGAACTTTCTGGTCGAGCTCTCTTCTGCCGGTGGCCAGACGCGGCAGTGGGTGTTAAGGCGTGGCCAGGCAAAGCCGGTCCCGGGCACACACAACAGAGCAACGGAGTTCAGGCTCTTTGCGATCGCGCACCGTGCGGGGCTCTGTGTGCCGCAGCCGCTGGGCTTGCTCGAAACACAGGGCCAATCGGTGAGCGCATTCGAGAGGGCAGAGGGTGAGGCCGATCCACGCAGCATCATGGCCTGGATGAAAGCGCAGCGCGAGTCAGATCCCACGACCACCGAACGATTTGGGCAAGCGGCGGCCTTTGCATTTGGCGAGCAGCTCGGTCGCCTGCACTCGGCCAGTCGTGAACGATCGATTTTGAGCCCGTTAGAGGCATTGCTCGGGCCAGCTCCCGCGTCTGGCGTGGATGCGGCGATGACTGGGCTTCGCGCCAGTTTGGGCCTCTTGCACGCACCTGAAAGCTACCTGCGTTACGCGGTGGAGCAGCTGATTGCGGACCGTCCTGTGCGTCCAGAGTCACAGCCGGCCGTGCTTTGTCATAACGACTTTAGGCTGGGTAATCTGATGCTCCACCTGCCGAAGTCAACGGTCCTGACCGATACCCCGGTGCTTTCTGCCGTCCTCGATTGGGAGTTTGCTTTTTGGTCTGACCCCATGGCGGATATCGGCTGGCTGACGGCACCATGCTGGCGATTCGGTGGCGAGGGTGAGGTGGCCGGCATCGGCTCATTGCGTGCACTGCTTGAAGGCTATGAGTCCACCGATCCGGCGGGCCCGCTCCCACTCGATGAGCTTCCCTATTGGCAGCGGTTCGCGCAGATGCGTTGGGCCCTGATCGCGGCCCAGCAGGGTGAGCGTGCTGTTCCTGGCGAACATGAGACCTTGGAGCTGCGGGTGACAGGGGCGATGGCGGCGAGCCTCGCGCAGCCCGTTGTCGAGCACTACCTGGGCCATCGGGTAGAACCGCTGCCCATGCCTCAGGTTCAAGCGCAGTGGGGTCATGCGCGTGACTTGCTTCAGGCGGCTGCACACCATCTGCGATCAGAGATGCCTGCTGACATCAGCCAGCGCGCGCGCTACGGGAGCCTCATGGCCTCAAACGCGATTCGTCTTGCATATAACCACCTCCTGCTGGCCTCGGCCAAGCCTGAGCACCCCGAAGGAAATCCCGTAGAGCTTGACCTGGCGCAAGACCTTGCAATTTGGGGGTTTCGGGGTTTCCCCTGACGGCAAGGTCACGGAATTCAGGGGGTGCGTGGGTTATAACTCGTGCTTATGACGCAAGCCCATGATCTTGTCATCGAGACGCGCGGACTCACCAAGGAGTTTCTTGGGTTTGTTGCCGTGAATAATGTGAACCTCAAGGTTCATCGCCACACCATTCACGCCATCATCGGGCCCAATGGGGCCGGCAAGAGCACTTGCTTCAATCTCATCACCAAGTTCCACCCGCCCACCGCCGGCCAGATTATCTTTAACGGACAGGACATTACTGGGCACTCCCCCTCTCAGATTGCGCGGGAGGGTGTGGTGCGCTCCTTCCAGATTTCAGCCGTCTTCCCCCACCTCACCGCCCTCGAGAACGTTCGAATTGGGCTGCAACGTACGCTTGGAACGACCTTTCACTTCTGGAAGAGCGACAAAACGCTTGATGTGCTGAACGACCGGGCTATGGAGGCGCTTGAACAGGTGGGCTTGCAGGATTTTGCTGATGAGCTCGCCGTTAACCTCCCCTATGGCCGTCAGCGCGCACTTGAAATCGCCACAACGGTGGCCATGAATCCAGAGGTGATGTTGCTTGATGAGCCCACCCAAGGCATGGGTCACGAGGATGTCGATCGGGTGACCGAACTGATTGCAAAGGTGGCGAAGGGCCGCACGGTGATCATGGTGGAACACAACATGCGGGTGGTCTCCAATATTGCGCACACCATTTCTGTGCTTCAGCGCGGCGAGCTGATTGCCGAGGGTAACTACGCCACGGTCTCATCCAACCCGCAGGTCATGGAGGCCTACATGGGGGCGACCGATGTTGAGCTTCAGGGGCACTAATCGGCTATGAGCATTCCTGTACTCGCGATAGAAAACCTCAACGCTTGGTACGGTGAGTCCCATGTGCTTCATGGCATCAGCCTCTCGGTGCAACAGGGCGAGGTGGTGTGTCTGCTGGGCCGCAATGGCGCCGGCCGAACCTCCACACTGCGTTCCATTCTCGGTCTCACAGGGGCGCGCACGGGCAGCATCCGGGTGAATGGGCGGGAGGTGATTGGCATGCCTACGCATGAGGTTGCGCAGCTTGGCATTGGCTACTGCCCGGAGGAGCGCGGCATTTTCGCGAGCCTCACCTGTGAACAGAATCTGATGCTGCCTCCCAAGGTTGGAGACGGGGTTGCTCTGAGCCTCGATGAGATTTACGCCATGTTTCCGAATTTGCTCGAGCGTCGCAATAGCCCTGGCGGTCGCCTCTCCGGGGGGGAGCAGCAGATGCTTGCCATTGCTCGCATTCTGCGCACCGGGGCGAACTTGTTGCTGCTCGATGAGATTACCGAGGGCCTCGCACCCGTCATTGTCCAGAAGCTTGGGCAAGTGGTTCAGACGCTGCGGGATAAGGGCTTCACCATTGTGTTGGTGGAACAGAACTTTCGATTTGCCTCAAAGCTCGCCGACCGCAATTACGTCATCGAGCACGGGCAGGTCGTGAAGACCGTCGCGAGAGATGAACTCGAGGCGAACCAAGAAGAACTGAAGTCGTTGCTTGGTGTTTAGGTGTGAACAACCCCTCAAAAATTGGAGACCGTTATGAACCGTAAGACCCCGATCGCTGCGCTCGTTGCTGGCCTGATGGCCGCAGCGGGTGTTGCCGCCCAGGCACAGACTGTGTCTGATAACGAAGTACGCATTGGCGTGCTCACCGACCTCTCTGGCATCTACTCCGCCATTGAAGGGCCAGGCGCGCTGCTGGCCGCCCAGATGGCAGTAAAGGATTTTGGCGGAAAGGTCCTGGGTAAAAATATTGTAGTGACCTCCGCTGACACGCAGTCCAAGGCGGATCTCTCCAGTTCCAAGGCACGTGAGATGTTTGAGAAGGACAAGGTCGACATGATTGTGGGCAATGTGTCCACTGCATCCGCCCTGGCCGCAATGGAAGTCTCTGAGCAGTTCAAGCGCGTTGCGATTGTGACGGGCGCTGCCTCGCTGCCCATTACCAATGAGAAGTGCACGCCTTACAGCATTCACTACGTCTACGACACCTATGCCCTCTCGCGCGGAACCGGCAAGGCCGTGGTGGATACGGGCAAGAAGAATTGGTTCTTCGTGACGGCAGACTACGCCTTTGGTCACACCCTTGAGCGCGATACCTCCGAGGTGGTGAACGCGTCGGGCGGCAAGGTGATGGGTTCAGTCAAGCATCCCATCAACACCACCGACTTTTCGTCTTTCTTGGCCCAGGCTCAAGCCTCCAAGGCTGATGTCATTGGCCTCGCGAACGCTGGCGGTGACACCATTGGTTCGGTTAAACAGGCAGCTGAGCTGGGCATCATGGGATCCAAGCAGACGGTCGTTCCCCTGCTCATGTTCATTTCCGATGTGCAGGCCTTGGGCTTGAAGCAGACCGCTGGCATGAACTTCACCGTGGGCTGGTACTGGGATTACAACGACAGCAACCGTAAGTTTGCTGAGCGTTTCATGAAGGAGTTCAAGGGCAAGGCCCCCACCTCCGTTCAGGCTGGTGTCTACTCTTCCACCATGCAGTACCTCAAAGCCGTTGAGGCCACCAAGACCGACAACGCAGATGCTGTGATGAAGCGTTTGAAGTCGATTGAGATCGATGATGGCCTCTTCAAGGGCAAGATCCGTGCTGACGGTAAGTTTGAGCACGACATGTATCTGCTGCAGGTAAAGGCGCCCAATGAGTCCAAGGGCCCCAATGACGTAGCAAAGGTCGCGAAGGTCATTGCAGCGAAAGATGCAACCCTTCCGCTCTCGCAGTCTAAGTGCAAATTGGTGAAGTAATTCCATGTTCGAGCTGCTCGGAATCACCCCTCAAGCCCTCACGGCTCAGCTCTTAATTGGGCTGATCAACGGGTCGTTTTATGCCCTGCTCAGTTTGGGCTTGGCGGTGATTTTTGGGCTGCTCAACGTGATCAATTTCACGCATGGCGCGCAGTACATGCTGGGCGCCATGTTTGCTTGGATTGGACTCACCCAACTCGGGGGCTGGATTGGCGTGCCCGAGTTTCAGTTGAATTATTTCGTGGCCCTTATCTTGGCGCCATTGCTGGTCGGCGCGATGAGCATCGTCATTGAGAAGACCATGCTCAAGCGGCTCTACCATTTGGACCACCTCTACGGTCTATTGCTTACTTTCGGCTTGGCGCTTGTCATTGAGGGACTGTTTCGGCATTGGTATGGCGCCTTAGGCAACAGCTACGAGGTCCCTGAGGTGCTGACGGGTGGACTTCGAACGGCGGGAATTTACTTGCCCTACTATCGACTCTGGGTCGTTGCGCTGGCCTTGTTGGTCTGCTTTGCGACCTGGTATTTCATTGAGCGCACGAAGCTCGGAAGCCTGCTGCGCGCCGGAACAGAGAACCCCCGTCTCTTGCAGGCTCTGGGTGTAAACGTTCCGCTCATCATTACGCTTACCTATGGAGCGGGTTGCGCGTTGGCCGCATTCGCTGGGGTTATGGCGGCACCCATATATCAGGTGACCGCAGTCATGGGCTCCAACCTGATCATTGTGGTGTTTGCGGTGGTGGTGATCGGCGGGATGGGCTCGATTGCAGGCTCGATCGTGACAGGGCTTGGTCTGGGTGTCGTCGAGGGGTTGACGAAGGTCTTCTACCCACAGGCTTCGTCTGTGTCGATCTTCGTGATCATGATTATCGTGCTGCTCATCAAGCCAGCGGGTCTATTCGGAAAGGTGAGGTAAGCAGGCCGCCATGAACCTCTCACTTTTCCAAAAGATCTCGCTTGTCATCTTCGCGTTGCTGCTGCTGGTGCCTTTCCAGAATGTGGTCTACGACCTATTCATGATGAAGGTCTTTTGTTTCGCGATTTTCGCGGCCTCGCTCAATCTCCTGCTGGGCTACGTTGGACTGCTCTCATTCGGGCATGCTGCATTCTTTGGGTCGGCGGCCTATGTCACGGCCCACGCCATGAAAGAGTGGGGCGTGACACCGGAGGTAGGACTCTTGCTGGGCGTAGCCAC
>JBJOHF010000082.1:0-8235 GCA_046047855.1 Pseudomonadota bacterium
GCTGCTGCCCAGGCGGCATGACCGCCGTCAAGCAGCGCAAGGTCCTGGAACCCTGCAATCTTGAGGGTCCAATACACCCGTGCAGATGCACCGAAGTCTGTTCCAGTCTTTCCCTCTCCAACCACGACAATCGGCTTGTCCTTAGAGACTCCGAGGCCGGAGAGAAACTCGCTGAACTCCTTCTCAGCGGGAAGCTGACCTGGATTGTTCTTTGGCCCGCGGAACTTCCCATAAGGTGCAGGCAATGCAGTGGGTATGTGACCTGCAGCGTATATCTGCGTCTTCTTGTCTTCGCTCAGGAGGGGTCGGATATCGAGGACGGTGACTGATTTCTTGTCAATCAGGGCAGATAAGTCTGATGCTGAAATCACGGGATTGCTCAACACCTTCGCGGATGCAGCCACTGTCAAGATAGCGCCCAGCAGCAATAGCGTGGAGCGCAAGGCAGAGGAGAGGAATTTCATGACGTGATCCTTGGCTAAAAGTCGGAATGGGCTAATCTTAACGAGTCTCCTTAGAACCCCAACACATATTCATATTCAGAGATCACCATGACCAAAGCGCTCCTCATTGACCCAAACACCCAATCCATTTCGCAGGTCGAACTCGACCAAGGACTTGAATCCATCAAGGCATTGATTGGACAGAGCAGCATCGACAGCGATGAAGTCGGACAAGACGGCGATCGCCTATTCTTTGATGAAGCCTGCTTTATACGGGCAACGGCAGAATCAAAGCGATTCAAACTCGATACGCTTCCGCCCGTTGCAGGGGTGGGCGTGGTCGTGGGGCAGCAGGCCGACGGCGGGCTCGCAGACACCCAGCTCAGCCCTGAAATGCTGAAGACTCGCGTGCGCTTTAGCTAGATTCCGAGTCGGCCGATTCGACCAGACGTGTCTCTCGATAAAGCAGCCTCCAACTGGATCCAGATCGGGTCCAAACGTGTGTGTAATCAGAGTGGATCGGCCGAAAGCGTCCATTCTCGCTAAGCTCCAACACAAGACGACCGGAGGTCACCAAAGTGTCCCCACTGAGCGTCTGTAGGCGAAGCTTCACGCTCGGGTTTCTCACCTGCGTCTTGCCTTGCTTCAAATGGTCGATCAGCTGCTGCCGCCCAAGCAGACTATTCTGAGTCGTCTTATAAATGAAGGCTGACTCTAAGAGTGACATGAGCGAGTCGCCACGATTCGCAACAGAAGCAAAGAACGTGCGATCGAGTTCGTATCCGGGTTGATCAATGCTTTGTGCCCAGGCAATCGGGCTGCTCAACGCCGCGCAAATGCCACCAGTAACAATTCGAAGAAATCGTGTCATGTGGTCCGCCTCGGGTCCTGCATCAGATGAAAGCTGAGGTCGCCCTCAAGGTCAATGGGCAAGTACCTACGCTCTTCAAACTGCCAAGTCGAGTCACGCAGGTGAAGCCGATCTTCGTATCGCCCTGTGGCGATGACTTGCAGGGGAAATCCGGGGACTGCCTGAAGAACAGTCCATTGCGAGCGACAGGTGGCCTTCTCTCCTCCCTCCGAGAGATGAATCTGAGGATTTGAGATCAGATGGCGGGTCCTAGGTGATCCATCGTCATAGAGGCGAATGACTTGTCGCCAAAAGGCCACCATGTCCTCTTGCCTATCGATGACTCTCTTCCCTACGATGAGACGACCGTACCGGAACATGCTGGCCGCATCATCGAATTGCCCTGCATCGATATAGTCCGCGTATCGGTACAACAAATTTGGAATGTCGAGCGCAACCATGATCGAGAAAACCTTTTCTACGGGAAGTATCCGCAAGCTAACCTTCGACCCAGCCACCCGTCAATTAGAGATCGAATGGCAAAACAAGCGAATACGTGCCTTTAAGCCAGTGCCCGAGGAAATTGTCCGCCGCTTATCATCCGCACCCAATCCAGACACCTATTTTCACGATCGGATTGTTGAGGAATACGCAGAGGTACAGCCCGGGACACGCGCCACAGAGCAAAACCCTTTAAGCGCGCTCAACGACCTATTTGGGTCGGGCAAGCAAGACGGCACCTAGAAGGCGACCTTCTCTGCCTCCAGGTAAGCAAGGCTCGTGTACTTGCCGATATTGGAATCGAAGCCTGCGGTTCGCGCCGCACGGCTCGCGACCCGGGGGTCTTTCAGCACCAGGCCTTTCGCGGCCGAGAGGTCCTTGCCCTCCTCGACGGCCTTAAGGCAGGTCTCCCAAATACCCGCCATCAGTTCGCCGTAGTCCTTCAACAGACCAACACCGGGGCGTCCATGGCCGGGTATCCAGAGCTGCTTTCCCGCTTGCTTCTCGAGGGCCGCATAGTACTTAAACGTACCCGGGTAGGAGCCATCATCTATGTTGGCAATGCGGTTCTCCATTGCGATGTCGCCAATGTGGGTCACCTTATCCTCCACAACCTCTACGCTGAGATCGCATGGCGTATGGGCGGTGCCGTAAAAGTGCATCTTGAGGCGCGTGTCCCCGAAATCAATGACCTGGCCACTCTGCACCACCGTATTCGGGGGAACAATCTTGGTGCCAAGCGTTGCCTGATTGGTCCAACGCTCCACGAGACTCAGCCAGAGTTTGCCCTCGACGCCCTTAATCCGCTCAATATTTTCAGCCAATGAGTAAATAGGAAGTGCTGGATATGCATTGACATAGGCATGGTTGGCCAGCCAATGGTCGCCGTGGTAGTGAGAGTTAAATACGGCAACAACGGGCTTATCGGTGACGGTTTTAATCATCCTGAGAACCATCTCGCCAATCTGCAGAGAACCACCCGAGTCAAGAATCACGACGCCCCTCTGCGTAATGACGAAGGTGACGTTACACATCATTCCCTTATTCTCCGGTGTGGGAAAGCTGTCCGGAGAGTAGATGAGCCAGACGCGCTTACTGAGCTGCTGTGGCTTGATATCGTCAACAGGCGGCCCGCGCAGAAAATCGTCCGCTTGCTGAGCAAGCGCCGCCATCTCGGGGTGGGCCGAGACTGCCAAGCCGCCCGCAGCGGCAGCAAACAGAAACGCACGTCTTTTCATTGTTATCTCCCTGCGTGAATTCTACAAAACCCCATTGGAACGCGATGAACTCTCGCTGCCTTTCTTGGTCAGAATTCCACCATTTTCCATCATGGAGTCGATCATATGAAATGCCCCGTATGTGTGGAACCACATCTTGTGATTGCCGAGCGCCAAGGAATTGAGATCGACTACTGCCCCTTGCCTCTGCAGGCCTCGCACTGAGTACGGCCTATCTCCTTTGGTCAGTAGCGGCCCAGGCTTGGGTTACCAGACAGGTATCAAACCAACTTCCTGAAACGAGCCACAGCCTGCTCGTAACGCCCTCAGCCTTTAACACCATCCTTTGGCGGCTGGTCGCAATCTCTGACACGCATTATTTCGAGTCCTGGGTCTCCATTCTAGAGTCCAACCCGCAACCCGAATGGAAGCAGGTTGAACGTGGTGCAAGCTTGCTCGCTCAGTCGCAGGCACTCTTGCCCGTCCGACGCCTTACCACCTTCTCTGACGGGTTTGTATCGATGCGTCAAGATCAAGGCGCACTCATCATTCAAGACTTGCGCATGGGACAAGAGCCGGATTATGTATTCCAGTTCCGCTTGCAGCCCTCCGAGAGTGCCCCCAACCAGGTGTCGGTAAGCCGCGTGCCCGTGATTCGCCCGCCTATCGGTGAGGGGCTTCAATGGATTTATGAACGCGCAACACTCCGAACCCTTCTCCCATTCGAGAGCTGGCAATCGGTTCGCTAGTGCCTGATGTTGTCAAAATTTGCATGCACAATAGCCGTATGAATATTTCAAAAAACTGGGCACAAGTCATGTTGTGGGGGTGGCTTCTGTATACCCTCGGTGCACTCGCTTGGTTCGTCCTCAAAAACCCCCTCAAATATGCTGGACTCTGCTAACCCATGACTCAAACAGATCAGACGCTCCTCCCCCTGCGACTTCAAGCCGATAGGCTCATCGGTTTTACGCTGGCATTTCTTTTTCTCGTATCGTTGGTTGTTGCCTACTTCACCCAGACTTGGGCAGAAGCGCTCCTCGTCGGGGTTCCCGCGCTCGCGATACCGCTTCTCATAGCCAAGTCAGCGCCGGGATCTCTCTCAAGCCGAATGGCCATGTCAGCCGCTCTCATGGTCTTCTCTGCGCTCACGATTCAACAATCCTCGGGGATGATTGAAGCGCATTTCGGCATCTTTGTTCTCCTTGCGTTCATTCTCTATTACCGAGACTGGAGGCCGTTAGTCTTCGCAGCCGCTGTCATCGCGGTCCACCATGTGGCATTCGCAATTGCACAAGCGCTGGGCATGGGTGGGCTGCGCGTCGTTGCCGGATCCGTAGATCCCCTGGTCATCGCATTGCACGCGGGATACGTGGTGTTTGAAACCGGTGTCCTCGTCCTGATGGCGCTAAGACTAGAGCGCGAAGCACTTGAATCGGCTGCGGTTGCTGAGATCGCCGAACGAATCAGCGTCGGCGATTTGTCCACAGCGAACCATAAGCGCCTGCAGGGCTCCCCTCTCATTGAGAAAATGTCTGCCATGCAAACGTCGCTCAGCCTTATCTTGAGAGACGTCGCCGAAGTCATGACACAGGTCGCGAGAGGGCAGTTGGGTGCCCGAGTGACCGCTCAGGCACAAGGCGATCTCGTTGCCGTCAAGGAGGGGATCAATCAAAGCCTGAATGATCAACAGGCGTTTCTCAAAGACCTCGCAATCGTGATCAACGGACTCGCTCAGGGGAAGCTTGATCAACGCGTTTCTGCACAGGCGCAGGGCGAACTTTCAACCCTCAAGCGCAACATAAACATCAGTCTTGAAGCCCAGCAGGCAGTCTTCGACGAAATATCGGAGGTGCTCGATCGAACAGCCCGTGGTCAGCTGAATACACGCGTAGAAATTGACGCAACTGGAGACCTTGGCATTCTGAAGTCGAATGTCAATCGGGCGCTAGACGCATTGAGCCTCTCTCTGAACGCTATTCGAGAGAATACCCATCAAGTCGCGGCCGCATCCAGCGAAGCCAGCACGGCGATCAGCCAGATTGCCGATGGCGCCCAGAGTCAAACGATGGCCATCGGCCAGGTGACGACTGCTGTTCAGCAGACCGCGAGCAGCGTCTCAGACGTCTCTCGCAACACAGAACTTGCGAGTGCACAGTCTAAAAAGGCATTTGAGCTCGTCCGCAAGGGCATGATGCGGATGGAGGAGATGGTCACCATTGTCTCCAGCATTTCAGACAACTCGGAGAAGATTAACAAGATCACCGAGGTCATCGAGAGAATTGCAAACAAAACCAATCTTCTCTCATTGAATGCTGCAATTGAAGCCGCGCGCGCGGGCGAGCACGGTAAGGGCTTTGCAGTTGTCGCCAATGAAGTCGGCAAGCTTGCGGTCAGCAGCGCTGAGAGCTCACAGGAGATTGCTCAACTCGTCCAGCAGGCAGTGAGTGAGGCCAAGAGGGCAGTAGACGCCGTGCGCGAGGTCAACCTAGATATGGTCAGCATCGAACACGGGTCCCGTGAGACCGATGAAATGCTTCAGCGCATCGCTGCCTCAATCGAACAACAAAGTGCGGCGCTCGAAGAAATAAACGCCAACTTGAGGAATGTGGATCAGATCGCAGGTAGCAACGCTACAGCGAGCGAGGAAATTACGGCAACGGTGCTCGAGTTGGCGCGCCTTGCAGATGGGACCCGCAAAGAGGTCCAGCGCTTCAAGCTGAGCACCTGAACGCCTTTCCGGTTATTCCTCGTCTTGCTCGAGGGTGATTTCGTTCCAGGTGTTGTCTAGATCGAATGCGAGTTGTGGAGAGATCCGTACAAGGGTCTCTTCATCATCGTCCTCGGCCTCTGCACTCGCCAAAAGGCTCAGCATAAGAAGGTCATCTACGGCAATCTCTACCGCCTCGACGCTGTGAGACTCCAGGTCTTGCAGCAACTCGGACAGCGAGATCCAGGCGCGCGTGCGAAGGTGCTCTTCAGCCAGCCGCTTAAGAACCGCCTTACCAACCTCACTCAACACGGAAAGGGACTGTACCCATTCCAAGGACATTTCGATTTGATCTTCATAAGTCGCGTTCATGGGCCTTCTCCTTTAGATGTAAAGAATGCTCTCGCGCAGATTTGACAGCCATGCAACAAAGCTGTGAATTCAGCATGACAAGCCCCCCTACAATCCCAGTATGGACATCATTTTTGACTTTGGGGTGGTTGTCTTTACCTGGGAGCCCAGCCGACTCATTCGAGAGGCCCTCCCCGAACTACGGCTGAACGCGGTCGATGCTGACCAGGCTGCGCGCGTGATCTTCCAAGGACACGACCCCGAGGCTGACTGGTCGGCCTTTGATCGGGGGGCTATAGACCCCAGTCAGGTAATCTCGCGCATCGCCCAGCGATCCGACTGGAGCGCATCGCAGCTTGAGCGCATTCTCGCGGCTGTCCCCGGGCATTTGCTACCCAAGCCAGCGTCGGTGGATCTCATACAGCGTCTCTGTGGTCGCGGTCATCGGCTGTTCTATCTCTCGAACATGCCCGCCCCTTATGCAGATCATATCGATCAGAGCTATGCATTTATGCGGCATTTTCAATCTGGCATCTACTCCTCTCGCGTGGGTCGCATCAAGCCAGAGCGCGAAATCTTCCATCACCTCGATGCGCTCAGATCCAGCTTGGAGCAGCCCGTTTTTATAGACGATTCATCTGTAAACGTTGAGGCAGCGACTCAGCATGGGTGGCACGCGATTCAATTTCAATCACCAGAACAGATCGAACAAGAACTCATCAGGATCGGGGCACTGCCAATACTCGAATCAGATTAAGTCGCGTAGAACCAAGTCTCTTATTACAGAGGAGAAAATGATGAGTTACATCCGCCGACTTTCCCTGGGCGCGCTTTTCTGCACGTCGCTGGTTACAGCAGGCGCTGCTATCGCGGCCGCCCCATCCGTCAAGGCCCCGCAAGTCGAAAACCCGATGCGGGTATTGATGGTTGGCAACAGCTACCTCTACTACAACGACAGTCTGCACAACTACCTGCGCCGCATGGTTGCCGCTGCCGACCCCGCTAGCGAGAAAAAGCTCGAGTACAAATCGGCCACCATCGGCGGCGCAAGCCTCTCTCACCACAACATCGACTGGCTCACAAAACCAGGGCAAATCGGAGTGAAGGAGCCATTTCAACTGGTTGTGCTGCAAGGCCATAGTGCGGCCGCCTTCTCAGAAGCCCGTCGCAAGTCCTACAGTGAGACGGCCAAGTCATTTGCAGAGACCATCCGCGCGCGCGGCGGTCAGGTTGCCCTCTACATGACGCACGCCTACGTTGCGCCTCACAAGCAAGCCAAACCCGAGAGTATTCGGGATATTGAGCGCTTCTATGTGGAGACGGGAAATGCGATCAATGCGCTCGTTATTCCCGTGGGTCTTGCGTTTGAGGAAGCATACAAGCGCCGCCCTGATCTGAAGCTACACAAAGACTATGACGGAAGTCACCCTGAACTGGCAGGCACCTACCTCGCCGCAGCTGTCTGCTACGCGTCGATTTACGGGAAGAACCCGATCGGAAACAGCTTTGATGCGTTCGGCAAAATTGATCCCGAGCTGATGAAGTTCTTACAAACCGTCGCTTGGGAGACCGTTCAGGGTTTCCAGGCTAGGAACTAAGCCTTCTTCTGCTCGCGAATCCAGCGAGCCACCCTCACATCCAAATCCTTGTAGGTTTTCCGGGTTTTGTCTGTGGGGGTGACAATTCGGCGGCGGCTGTCTTCTGGGTCTACTGCAAAGTTCAGAAAGCCATTCCGATCAAGGTTTGCAAGACATTTGTGCACTGTGGCAGGTGAGGCAACACCCGAACCCGTCACGACATCCTGCACAAACATGGTGCTGACCGAATTCTGTGATCCAACCACCCAATCCAGAATGCGCTGGGAGCGCTCGTCCAGACGCCCGTAGTCTTGGTCGTCTCTGACAACGTCGAGAAACTTCTGGAGCGCGAGCCAGCTATTTAACATCAATGCTTTATAGCGCATTTGCGGGAGAGCCCCAAAGGCTATCTCGCGAACATGATCTTATATCCCCTATCCGGCCAGCCCATCCCATATGAGCTTTAAACCCGTGCAAAAGAGCAGCAGGTAGCTCACCTGGTAAAACATCCGCTCCGAGACACGTTTGTGCAGCCAGACACCCAACCAGATACCGAGCGGTGCAAGGGGTGCAAAGAGCAGTGCAG